>NZ_JAJSPB010000001.1:0-288494 GCF_021282325.1 Marinobacter sp. G11 | reverse complement strand
GAAGAGCCGTTCAAGACCAGGACGTTGATAGGCTGGGTGTGTAAGCGCTGCGAGGCGTTGAGCTAACCAGTACTAATTGCTCGTGCGGCTTGACTATATAACACCCAAGACAATTGCGGATAACGCAGAGCGAAAGCTTAAGAAATCGATATCACGTTTTATCTCGTCCTTCCCAGTGATCATCCGTTTTGCCTGACGACCATAGCGGTCTGGAACCACCTGATCCCATCCCGAACTCAGACGTGAAACAGACCAGCGCCGATGGTAGTGTGGTTCGCCCATGTGAGAGTAGGTCATCGTCAGGCTCTTAATACCAAAACCCCCGACAGCGTTGCTGCCGGGGGTTTTTTCATTTCAGGCCCGGGAGAAGTGATATACTGCCTCCCATCAACCACATCCAAGTTTCTGACGGGAGCCCTTCGATGGCGGCAAGCGATCATCTGGTCATTTTCGATACCACTCTCCGGGATGGCGAGCAAAGCCCCGGCGCCACCATGAACAAGAACGAAAAGCTTCGTATTGCCAAGGTGCTGGAAAAGCTCCGGGTGGATGTGATCGAAGCGGGTTTCGCGATTGCCAGCCAGGGTGACTTCGAGGCGGTGAAGGCCATTGCTGAGACCATCAAGGATTCCACCGTTTGCAGTCTGGCCCGTGCCCTCGATAAAGACATTGATCGGGCAGCAGAGGCTATCCGGCCCGCAGCCAGTGGTCGTATCCATACCTTTATCGCAACCTCGCCTATCCATATGCAGCACAAACTGCAAATGCAGCCAGACGAAGTGGTAGAGCAGGCGGTACGGGCAGTAAAGCGTGCCCGTAGCCATGTGGATGATGTGGAGTTCTCCTGCGAAGACGCCGGGCGTTCCGAGCTGGACTTCCTGTGTCGTATTATTGAAGCGGCCATCGATGCCGGTGCAACCACCATCAACATTCCGGACACCGTTGGCTATGCCATTCCGGAACAGTTTGGTGAAACCATTCGCCAGTTGCTCAATCGTATCCCTAACGCCGATAAAGCTATTTTCTCGGTGCACTGCCATAACGACCTGGGGCTTGCCGTAGCCAACTCCCTGGCAGCGGTCAGTAGCGGTGCACGCCAGGTTGAGTGCACCATCAACGGTCTGGGCGAGCGTGCCGGTAACGCCTCGCTGGAAGAAATCGTGATGGCGGTACGTACCCGGCAGGATCTGTTCCATATCGACACCCGGATTGATGCCCAGCACATTGTTCCGGCGTCTCGCCTGGTATCCACCATTACCGGTTTCCCGGTTCAGCCGAACAAGGCAATTGTGGGTGCGAATGCCTTTGCCCATGAGTCCGGTATTCACCAGGACGGCGTGCTCAAGCATCGCGAGACCTACGAGATCATGCGTGCCCAGGACGTAGGCTGGCACACCAACAGCCTGGTGCTGGGCAAGCACTCGGGCCGCAATGCTTTCCGTACCCGCTTGCTTGAGCTGGGTATCCAGTTCGAGACCGAAACCGAACTGAACGAAGCGTTCACCCGGTTCAAGGCGCTGGCCGACCTCAAGCACGAGATCTTCGATGAAGATCTTCAGGCAATTGCCAGCGACACCAAGCAGAAAGAAGAGATCGGTCGCTACGGGCTGGTATGCATGCAGGTTTGCTCCGAGACCGGCGTAGTGCCCAAGGCAAAGCTTACCCTTACCGTAGATGGCGATGAACACACGGTCGAGGCGGAAGGTAGCGGTCCCGTGGATGCCACCTTCAAGGCGATCGAGTCCCTAGTGGATTCTGGCTGTAACCTACAGCTGTATTCGGTCAACAACATTACCAGCGGTACCGATGCCCAGGGGGAGGTGACCGTGCGCCTTGAGCGGGGTGGTCGAATCGTTAATGGTGTGGGTTCCGATACCGATATCATTATCGCCTCTGCCAAGGCCTACATCGAAGCCCTGAACCTCATTGCCGCAGGCGGTATCCGGCAGCATCCCCAGGTGGCGGATGTCTGAATCGGGTATGAGTGCGCTATTCAGGTCCATCGGAGACTGATGTGATTCAGACCGAAGCCGAGCGCCAGTTCTATCTGGGCATGTCGGGCATACGCATGTGGTATGCCCGCGATCCCCTTCCCGGTGCTGCGCCAAGTCCCGATTACGATTTCGGGGTGCAGGAGCCGGAAGCGGTTGCTGTGCCTGAAGTCCCGGTTATTCCGGCTGCTCCGCGTGCACGACGTGCAGACCCGGAGCAGGCTTCCCTTAACCGGGACAAGATTGCCCGCCTGCAAAGCTTGATGGAGCCGTCAGCGAAGGCCCCGGCGAGCGTGGGCGCAGAGTCGCCTGTCAGCCCGGCTGAGGCGCCAGCCCCCGGGGTAGAGGCTATTGAGCCTGAACCTGTGCCAGCAGAGCCGGTCACGGTCGCTGAGGATGTGCCACGGCTTAATCTCAAGGCCTGGACCGGACGGCGGGTTACCCTGATTGCCGAATTGTCTGAAGACTCCAGTCTGGCGCTGCAGGAAACCCTCGCCCGAAATATTCTTCGCAGCCTTGGCGAGGATGCCTGCAAGGCTTCTGATTCCTTGCACTGGCCCTTGTTCAATAACCTCAAGGTGAGCCTCAATGGCGCTGAACACCTTGCTGTGGCCCTTGAAGCGCTGTTCGGAGGCCTGTCCGGGCAGAAGGTTGTTGTCCTGGGGAAAGTGGGCGACTGGTATAACCAGGCACTGGGGCGGGAGCCGGAGGTTGTTTTCGAGACGTCCCTGGCCACCCTTGCCACCGATCCGGAGCGCAAGCGCAAGTTGTGGCACCTGATCAAGCCCCTGAAAGCCTGAGCACTGCCGTGGGTAAACCATCAGTCCTTCTTCGCCCTGACAGCGCAGTGATACGAACACTGGCGTCAGAAGACATGGCACAGGTGATGGAGCTGGAGCGCCTCGGGCATTCGCACCCGTGGTCAGAAGGTATTTTCCGGGACTGCTTCAAAGACGGCTACCGGCTCTGGGCCCTGGAGCAGGATCACCGGGTTCTGGGGTTTGCCGTGATCAACTACCTGTTCGATGAAGCCCATTTGCTGAATATTTGTGTTCATCCGCAATTGCGCGGTCAGGGCGCCGGGCGCCAGTTACTGCAGCACGCGCTGGCAGAATCCGTCAAAGACGGCATGGTCTGCATGATCCTGGAAGTGCGGGACAGCAACCGGGCGGCGATAGAACTCTATGCCGGTGAAGGTTTCAGGGAAATAGGCCGCCGGCGAGGCTACTATCCCGACGGTCCCGGCCGTGAAGATGCCCGAGTCATGGCTTTACGGTTCACCTGAGCCCACTCTGGCCCGTATAATAGCTCGTTTTTCAACCATACCATTCAGGTTTCCGATTTCTATGTCTAACCTTTCCCAGGAAGTGGCCAAGCGCCGCACCTTCGCGATTATCTCGCACCCGGACGCCGGTAAAACCACCATTACCGAGAAAGTCCTGCTGTTCGGCCAGGCTCTCCAGAAAGCAGGTACCGTAAAGGGTAAAAAATCCGGCCAGCATGCCAAGTCTGACTGGATGGAGATGGAGAAGGAGCGGGGCATCTCGGTAACCACCTCGGTGATGCAGTTTCCCTACGGTGGCAAGCTGGTGAACCTGCTGGACACCCCGGGCCACGAAGACTTCTCTGAGGACACTTACCGGACGCTGACCGCCGTAGACTCCTGCCTGATGGTTATCGACAGTGCCAAGGGCGTAGAGGAACGGACCATCAAGCTGATGGAAGTTACCCGGCTGCGTGATACGCCTATCCTCACGTTCATGAACAAGCTGGACCGGGATACCCGGGATCCGATCGAGCTGATGGACGAGGTGGAAGACGTTCTGAAAATCGCCTGCGCGCCGATCACCTGGCCGATCGGCATGGGCAAAGGCTTCAAGGGCGTTTACCACCTGCTGCGTGACGAGGTGATTCTGTACCAGTCTGGCCAGGGTCACACGATTCAGGAAAAGCGCATTATCAAAGGGCTGGATAGTCCGGAACTGGATGAGGCCATCGGAAGCTATGCCAGTGACCTGCGGGACGAGATCGAACTGGTGAAAGGTGCTTCCCACGAGTTCGACCAGGAAGCATTCCTGGCCGGTGAACTGACCCCGGTCTTTTTCGGTACGGCGCTGGGTAACTTTGGTGTGGACCACATGCTGGACGGCCTGGTGGAGTGGGCACCGACCCCGCAACCCCGTGAGACCGATCAGAGAGTGGTTCAGCCCACGGAAGACGGTTTCTCCGGCTTCGTGTTCAAGATCCAGGCCAACATGGACCCGCAGCATCGCGATCGCATTGCCTTCGTTCGCATTGTTTCCGGCAGCTACAATCAGGGTATGAAAGCCCGCCATGTGCGCATCGGTAAGGAGGTAAGGTTCTCCGATGCGCTGACGTTTATGGCCGGCGACCGGGAGCATGCCGAAGAAGCCTTTGCCGGCGATATCATCGGCCTGCACAACCACGGCACCATCCAGCTGGGTGATACCTTCACCGCCGGCGAAGACATGAAGTTTACCGGCATTCCGAACTTTGCGCCGGAACTGTTCCGTCGGATTCGCCTGAAGGATCCGCTTAAGGCCAAGCAGCTGCAGAAAGGTTTGATCCAGCTGTCGGAAGAGGGTGCCGTACAGGTGTTCCGGCCGATGCGTAACAACGACCTGATCGTTGGGGCCGTTGGTGTGCTGCAGTTTGATGTGGTGGTAGCCCGCCTGAAGAGCGAGTACAAGGTTGAGGCTATTTACGAACCGATTAATGTGGCGACAGCCCGGTGGGTGACCTGCTCTGACGACCGCAAACTGGACGAGTTCCAGCGCAAGAACCAGGACAACGTGGCCCTGGACGGCGCCGACCGCCTTGCCTACATCGCGCCGACCATGGTGAACCTGAACCTGGCCCAGGAGCGGTACCCGGACGTCGAGTTCCACAAAACCCGGGAGCATTGAGCCCATCGCTCCCGAAGCTGAGGTGACCATGAGGCTGGTAGATGCCCATTGCCATTTCGACTTTCCGCGTTTCGACGGGGTTCGGGAGCAGGAGCTGGCCGCAGCCGCAAAGGGCGGGGTCAGGGCCCTGGTGGTGCCGGGGGTGCGCAGGGCCGACTGGGATCGTGTTCAGGCGTTGGCGAACCCGGCGCGCGGGATCTGGTATTGCCTGGGTATTCATCCGTGGTTTGTGGAAGAACACACAGAGGCTGACCTCGAGTTGCTCGGGCAACGGTTGGACAGTCACCCCGTTGGCTGTATTGGCGTGGGTGAATGCGGGCTGGACGGCCTGAAGGGTAGCTTTGAAAAACAGCTGCCCTGGTTTCGCGCCCAGATACAGCTGGCCACCCGGCCCGACTATCCCCTGGTGATCCACTCGGTGAAAGCCCACGACCAGGTCCATGCTGCCCTGCGGGCTGAGCGATGGCAGGGCAGGGCGCTGGTGCACGGTTTCTCTGGCAGTTACCAGCAGGCCAGTAAGTTGGTGGACCTGGGGTGTTATATCGGCGTCGGGGGTGTGATTACCCACGACCGGGCCCGGAAAACCCGGGATGCCATAGCCCGGCTGCCGGCAGAAGCCCTGGTGCTGGAAACCGACGCGCCGGATATGGCGCCGGCCGGCGTTGAGAAAGGAATGAATAGCCCGGCTTGCTTACCGGCGATACTGGATTGCCTGGCCCGGTTGCGGGGGCAGGATGCGGAGGCCCTGGCGGAAGTGTTGCTGGCGAATGTGAGTCGCCTTTACGGGCGTTCGGAAAGCGTCCTTGCTCCATCGTGATAGGGGTTTAACGAAACACAGATAGGCAGGGTTGGCATTCCTGGTGGGTTCGAGTATACTTCGCGCCCTGGCTTTTCAAGGCGATGTCACTATCTCAGCCCCGAATGGTGTCAACGTCAACATACAGGTATGAACCTCCTCCGGATGCCTTGCATTTACCGGTGGTGGTTTTTAACGTTTCTTATATAGCGTTCAAGGCGGAATCAATGAAGACTCTGAGTGCGAAACCAGAAACAGTAAAACGTGACTGGTACGTTGTAGACGCAGCCGGCAAGACGCTGGGTCGTCTGTCAACCGAAATCGCCCTTCGTCTGCGGGGCAAGCATAAGCCTGAGTATACCCCTCACGTGGACACTGGCGACTACATCATTGTTATCAATGCCAGCCAGGTGAAGGTTACCGGCAAAAAGGCATCAGCAAAGATGTATTACAGCCATACCGGCTTTCCGGGTGGAATCAAATCCATCAACTTCGAGAAGCTGGTTGACAAGGCTCCCGAGCAAATCATTCAGAAGGCCGTAAAAGGCATGCTTCCGAAAGGCCCGCTCGGCCGTGCCATGTTCAAGAAGCTGAAAGTGTACGCAGGCGCTGAGCATGCTCATGCCGCCCAGCAGCCCAAAGAACTCGACATCTAACGGAAGGCGAATATGTCTGTAGCACAAAATTACGGTACTGGTCGCCGCAAATCATCCACGGCTCGCGTCTTTATCAAGCCGGGTAGCGGTAACATCTCTATCAACGGTCGCACCATCGAAGATTTCTTCGGTCGTGAAACTCTTCGGATGATCGTTCGTCAGCCGCTGGTGGTTGCCGAGTCTGAAGATCGTTTCGATATCACTATCACTGTTAAGGGTGGTGGTATCAGTGGCCAGGCTGGCGCAATTCGCCACGGCCTGACCCGCGCCCTGATGGAATACGACGAAACTCTGCGCCCGTCCCTGCGCAAAGCGGGTTATGTCACCCGTGATGCACGTAAGGTTGAGCGTAAGAAAGTGGGTCTGCGTAAAGCGCGTAAGCGTCCGCAGTACTCCAAGCGTTAATTGGCAGTTCCTGCCGATGGAAAACCCGGTCTTATGGCCGGGTTTTTTTATGCCCGGCTGACGGAAATATTTTTGATCTGGCGCAGGGATAAGGCAGGCCAGCCGCCATTCCGGCTTGTAAGCGGTGGGTAATTTCATTACCATTTCAGCGCTTACATTTTCGGGTTGTGAAGTCCTTTTCGAAGCGCAGAGTCGGGTTTTCCGCATCTGTGCCTCGCCTGATGGGAGAAAACCATAATGAGTAATGGCGACGTGAGCCAAGGCCGGCGCCGATTTCTGATCGGTGCCACGTCTGTGGTAGGTGGTGTCGGCGTCGTCGGTGCAGCCGTTCCTTTCGTAGCGTCCTGGAATCCCAGTGCGAAAGCGGAAGCAGCGGGTGCACCGGTAACCGTCAACATCGACAAGATTGAACCAGGCCAGCAGATCACCGTGGAGTGGCGCGGAAAGCCGGTGTGGATTATCCGGCGTACCCCTGAGATGCTCGAGAATATCGAGAAACTCAGTCCACGATTGAAAGATCCCGAGTCTACAGCAACCAGCCAGCAGCCGGAGTATATCAGTGGGTCTACGCGCTCCCTGAAGCCGGAGTTTATTGTGCTTGTGGGAATCTGTACTCACCTGGGCTGTGTGCCGACCTACCGTCCGGAAGTGGCTCCGGCGGATCTGGGCGACGAGTGGCTGGGCGGCCTGTTCTGTCCGTGTCACGGTTCCAAGTTCGATTTGTCGGGCCGGGTATTCTCCGGGCAGCCGGCTCCTCTGAACCTGGAGGTTCCGCCTTACCGGTATGACAGCGACACGACCATGACCGTTGGTCTTGATCCGGAGGCAGCGTGATGCAGAAACTTCTGAATTGGGTAGATGAGCGTCTGCCGGTTGTCGACGCCTGGAACAAACACCTGGCGAAGTACTATGCGCCGAAGAACTTCAACATGTGGTACTTCTTCGGTTCCCTGGCCATGCTCGTACTGGTTAACCAGCTGGTTACCGGTATCTGGCTGACCATGAGCTACAACCCGTCTGCGGAAGGCGCCTTCGCTTCCGTTGAATACATCATGCGTGATGTGGAGTGGGGCTGGCTGTTGCGCTACCTGCACTCAACCGGTGCCTCTGCGTTCTTCGTGGTGGTCTACCTGCATATGTTCCGGGGACTGATGTACGGCTCGTACCAGAAGCCGCGCGAGCTGATCTGGATCTTCGGTATGCTGATCTACCTGGTGCTGATGGCTGAAGCCTTCATGGGCTACCTGCTGCCCTGGGGTCAGATGTCCTACTGGGGTGCCCAGGTTATCGTTAACCTGTTTGGTGCCATCCCGGTTATCGGTGAAGACCTGTCTCTGTGGATTCGTGGTGACTACCTGATCTCCGGTATTACCCTGAACCGCTTCTTCGCACTGCACGTGGTTGCCCTGCCGATCGTCCTGCTGGGCCTGGTTGTCCTGCACATCCTGGCGCTGCACGAAGTTGGTTCCAACAACCCTGACGGTATCGAGATCAAGAAGAACAAGGACGAAAACGGTATTCCGAAAGACGGTATCCCGTTCCACCCGTACTACACCGTGCATGACCTGCTGGGTGTGGCGGTATTCTTCTTCATCTTCTTCATTGTTGTGTTCTTCTTCCCGGAAATGGGCGGCCTGTTCCTCGAGAAGCCGAACTTCGAGCCGGCTAACAACCTGAAGACGCCTGCGCACATTGCGCCGGTATGGTACTTCACACCGTTCTACGCCATGCTGCGTGCGGTCACGGTTGACCTGTTCGGCCTGGATGCGAAGTTCTGGGGTGTTGTAGTAATGGGTGCGGCCATCGCTATCCTGTTCGTGCTGCCATGGCTCGACAGAAGCCCGGTTCGCTCTATTCGCTACAAGGGCTGGTTGAGCAAAATCGCACTGGCTATCTTTGCGGTGAGCTTCATCATCCTTGGCTACCTGGGTATTGTTCCGGCAACGGAAGGTCGTACTACGGCTGCGCAGATTCTGACCGCCCTGTACTTCCTGTACTTTATCCTCATGCCGTTCTACACACGCATGGAGAAAACCAAGCCAGTTCCAGAAAGGGTGACAGGATGATGAGAAAGCTTATTTTTGGTCTCGTTTTCGCCATCCTGCCGGCCATCGGCCTGGCAGCTGGTGTCGCGGTTCCTCTTGACCCGATGGAGCCGGATCATACCAACAAGGAATCCCTGCAGCGTGGTGCGGCACTGTTCACCAACTACTGCATGGGTTGCCACTCCATGGAGTACGCCCGCTACAAGCGCGTGTCGGATGACCTGGAGATCCCTGCCCAGTTGTTCGAGGAGAACCTGATTTTCACCGGTGCCAAGATCGGTGAACTGATGAAGAACTCCATGAACAAGGACATGGCTGCTGACTGGTTCGGTGCTCCGCCACCCGACCTGACGCTGGAAACCCGTGTGCGTGGCGAGTCCTGGGTATATTCCTACCTGCGTGGCTTCTACAAGGACGAGACCCGTCCGCTGGGCGTGAACAACGCAGTGTTCGACCTGGTGGGCATGCCCCACGTAATGGTTGACCTGCAGGGTCTGTGTGCGGTCAAGCCGAACATCGGTGTAGGCGCCTCGGTAGAGCCGCTCAGTGGCAACATCAACAATGGTGATGTCTGCCCCGAGTACGCCATCGAAGGCAGCATGTCCGGTGCTGAATTCGACCAGGCTATGTGGGACCTGACCAACTTCATGTCTTACATGGGTGACCCGGTAAAAGTAGAGCGCGAGCGGTTGGGGATTTTTGTCCTGATCTTTGTGGTGATCTTCTTCATCTTCGCGTACCTGCTTAACCGCGAGTACTGGAAAGACGTACATTAAGATTTAGGGTATAATCCCGGATCCTGAATTCCAGCGGGCCCAGTCGGGTCCGCTGGTTTTTGCGTTTTCTGGATTGTTTCGGTTTGTAGAATCGTGAGGTAGCTATATGGGCGTTGTGACCAAGCGGTCATCAATGACATTCTTTTCAGATCCAGCCAGTCATTACAGCCATCGCGTGCGTATTGTCCTGGCCGAGAAGGGTGTTACCGTTGACATTGTGGATGTGGATCCGGATAACCCGCCGGCTGAGCTGGCAGACCTGAATCCGTACAACGCCTTGCCGACCCTGGTGGATCGTGACCTGGTTCTGTACGAGCCGAATATCATGATGGAATACCTGGACGAGCGTTTCCCGCATCCGCCGCTGCTTCCTGTGTATCCGGTCGCCCGGGCTAACAGCCGGCTGATGATTCACCGCATCCAGAAAGACTGGTGCAGGCTGGTGGATCAGATCCTGGCGCAGCCCACCGGCAAGGCGGCTGACGCAGCCCGCAAAGAGCTGAAAGAAAGCCTGCTGGCTACCGGCCCGTTGTTCGCCGAGATGCCGTTCTTCCTGTCCGAAGAGTTCACTATCGTGGATTGCTGTATCGCTCCGATCCTTTGGCGCCTGCCGGCGCTGGGCATCGAGATGAACGAGAAGCAGGCCAAGCCTCTTCAGAAATACATGGACAGCATCTTCGCCCGGGAAGGTTTCAAGGCCAGCCTTTCTGACCTGGAAGAAGATATTCGCAGCTGATTGTCAGCCCCCGGAGCCGGGGCAGGAGTGGTTGAGTGTCGGATATGAGTATTGCCATGACATCCAGCCGGCCTTATCTGGTCCGGTCGTTGAATGAGTGGATTCTGGATAACGACTGCACGCCCTACATTGTGGTTGATGCGGGTGTGCAGGGTGTTCAGGTGCCTACCGAGCATGTGGCCAACGGCCAGATCGTTCTGAACATCAGCCCCGGTGCAGTTCGGGGCCTGGTGATCGGAAACGGCGCGCTGGAGTTCAGCGCCCGCTTTGGCGGTGTACCCATGCAGGTGTTTATTCCGCTGCAGGCGGTCATGGCCATCTATGCCAAGGAAAACGGCGAGGGAATGGTGTTCGGCAGCGAACCCGGCTCTCCTGATCCTGAGGGTAACGATGATGCGGGCCAGTCCAGGCGGGCAGATGAGCGCCCGAGTGGCCGGCCTACACTGAAGGTGGTCAAGTAAGCCTGAAGATGGTTGTGCAATGATGCGAAAAGCCGGATGGAGACATCCGGCTTTTTTCTTAGCCGCCGAAAAGCTTATGGTCGATCAGGTCGCACAGGGCGTTGATGATCACCAGGAGCAGGGGCATGGCTTCATGGGGCGCCAGGTCGTTCAAGGCGATTTCATGGTCTTCCGGGTGCATCAGGGAGGAAATATCGGATTTTTCCCGGGCGCTGAGTACAACCACGCTCATTTCCCGGTCATGGGCCGCCTGGATGGCCTGGATCAGGTTGGCTTTGTGGCCGTCATCGACCACCACAAACAGCAGGTCTCCGGGTTTGCCGACGGCTCTTACCTGCCTGGAGAAGGTGTCGTTGAACCGGTTATCCCGGCAGATGGCAGAGTAGGTGGTGGCATCCGCCCCCAGGTTTATCGCGGGAAGGGCCGGGCGCTCCTGGTCAAAGCGTGATAGCAGAGCGGTGCAGAAATACTGGGCCACCACGTTGGCGTTGCCGTTGGCGCAGGCGACAATCTTGCCATCCTGCAACAGGGTATTTACAAAGGCGTCCGCCACCTGTTCGATGGCCGGGGCTGCGTGGCTGGCGGCCTGGGCTGTTTGCTCCATGTGGCTGGCAAACCACTGGTTAATCTTCTGTTCGGTATCGTTCATGCTGTTGAATCAATCTGCCTGAATTGCGTTTCGGATCCATTGTACCCGGTATTTGCTGGTGGAACCCGGTGATATGCCAACCACGTCGATGCGAGTGGGGCTGTCCCAGAGACCCTGGCGGTGCAGGTAAAAAGCGGCGGCTTTAACGAGTCGTTTCTGCTTTTGCCAGGTGATGGAGCTTGCCGGGTCGACCAGGCTGTCGGTTTTGCGAAAGCGGACTTCGAAAAATACCAGCACGCCGTCATCCATGCCGATCAGGTCAATCTCGCCACCACGGTTGTAGACGTTGCGCTCGAGGATGCGTACGCCGCGACTCATCAGGTAGCGGGCAGCCACGCCTTCATAGTGATTTCCGCGTTGTCTTGAGCCTTCCATGGCCTTCCTGTTTAGTTGAAGGTTTCGCCTTCAGTGCCCGGCGGTTCCTGTTCAGGTGTTTCCAGGAGTTCCGGCTGGCCGTTACGGATCCGTGCCCAGAGCTGTTTGCGGTGGATGGCACCGTCCGGGGTCATGCTCAGCTCGCCGGTCTGGCCGTCAATAGTGGCGTCGCTGACTTGCTGCAACAGAGGCAGTCGCTTGCTCAGTTGCCATGCATCGGCCCCCATGGCGAACAGGCGGCCCAGCTGGCCGCGGGTGCCACTCAGGTATTGCTGCGCCTGTTCCCGCAGCGGGTTATCTTCCGCCAGGACCCAGGGGATGTCGGTAAAGTTCACATTGTTAATGTCGCGATCCTTGCCCGGGTCCGGCTCACCGCCGTAGATGATGGACGGAGCGTAGACCGGCAGGTCGCCGCCATAGTAGAAGGCAAACAGGGGGTTGAACTGGCGGGCAATGGTCGGTGTGGCGACCAGTACGATACCCTGTGCGTCTTGCCGGCGCCGTGGCTCAAATTCGACGTTCAGGCCAATGGTGCGCTCTACCGCAATGGCCCGATTGCGCGAGGTGGTAATGCCGAGCAGGTCGGCGGTAACTTGCCTGAAGTTGTCTTCCGGGAAAAAGCGTTCGATATTCAGGGCGCGAAGTCCGTGGGTCTGCGCCCGGGTTCTGAGAGCTGCTTCTACCCGGTCGCCCCATTCACCATGGGGGATCAGCACGAGTACCTGGCGGACGTTGTCTTCGGCGAGTTTGTCGGCAATCTGGCGCGCTTCGTCTTCTGCGGACAGGCCGAACTGGTAGAGGCCCGCAGGTTTGCGGCTATCGCCGGGCAGGTAGTTCAGCCCCAGTACCGGAACCGGCAGGGTGTTCATGCTGGAAAGTTCGGCCAGTCCTTCTTTTTCCAGGGGGCCGACGATCAGGTCTGCGTTGGTTTCGGAAAGCTGCTGGTAGAGTTCCCGGAAAGAGCCGGCGCTGGTATCCACAATGCGGATATCGGTCTTGCTGCGGTCGGCACTGTCGTCGCTGTAGTAGGCGGCCAGGAAGCCATCACGGATGGCTTTGCCGGCTGTGGCGAGTTGCCCGTCCAGCGGCAGTGCCAGTACCAGGTGTTCAGGGCGCGATGTTGCCAGATCAGCCAGCAGGGCCAGTTTTTCCGGAAGCATCTGCGCGGCCGGGTGGCCGGGCCAGTTATTCTGCCACTGGCGGATCAGGCGCCCCTGGTTATCCAGGTCAATGTCCGGGTCTTGCAGGGTGTTGGCAAGTTCCAGCCAGCCTTCGATTTCAAAGCCCATGGCGTTATCTGCGGCCTGTCCGAGCTGGTCCGAAGAGGCATTTTTCAGGTAGTTCCAGATTTCGTTATGCAGCTGTTGCGGGTCAGAGCTGCTGTCGGTCTGGGCCAGCAGGATCAGCGTCAGTGCCGCCGGCAGAGGCTTGCCGGCGAGGGCCTGGGTGCGGGCCTGGAGCGTAGCGGCACGGGCCATGGTTTCGTTCGGATAGCCCAGGAAGTCATCGGCCTTGCTGTTGGCCGTCAGTTCGGTGGCCCAGTCGGTATCTTCCAGTTCCAGGGCGCTGGCCATGGCCTGCAGCCGGTACTGGTTTTCCAGTTCCGGAACCGGATTGGCCATCTGTTCACTGCGTAGCAGAAGGCGGGCGTCTTCATGGTTGCCGCTGTTCTGGTAGCGGCTGGCGATTCTCAGCAGGTAGCGCTGGGCAACCATCTGGTTGCTTTCATCGCTCGCCATGGCAAGAGCCTGTTCCGGGGATTCGGCAATGTGGCTGTCGAGATTGACGGTGGCGCAACCGCCGGTCAGTAGCAGAATGAGGGCTAGCAGGGCGAAAGCCGGTTTGTGGCTGCAGTGTCTGATCATGGCAGGCTCGGTCGTCTCCGGATTAATG
Organism: Marinobacter sp. G11; assembly: GCF_021282325.1. Lineage (NCBI taxonomy): Bacteria > Pseudomonadati > Pseudomonadota > Gammaproteobacteria > Pseudomonadales > Marinobacteraceae > Marinobacter > Marinobacter sp. G11. The sequence goes on along the minus strand of NZ_JAJSPB010000001.1, from coordinate 274,784 downwards.
GGCTTGTGATGCCGCTGTTTCGGTGGCAAGTTTACCAGCTCCCGGCATAATTCACATGACGTGACTGTCATCGGGCCGGTGTCCCGGCAGTTGTTGCCCCTTTAACGGAGTTTTCTATGTCCAGTTCAGAGCGTTCGCCCGATCAGTCCGGTGGCGTGCTTTCTATTGTCGCTACGCCTATCGGTAACCTTGATGATCTCTCTGAACGGGCCCGGCAGGTGCTGGCAAGTGCAGACCTGGTGGCGGCCGAGGACACCCGGCACAGTGGTCGATTGCTGCAGCACCTGGGTATCAGCAGGCCAATGATGGCGCTGCACGATCACAACGAGCGTGGCCGCGTGGAGAGGGTGCTCGAGGTACTGGGGCAGGGCCAGAAAGTGGCCTTGATTTCCGATGCCGGGACGCCGCTGATTTCCGACCCCGGCTATGTGGTGGTTCGGGAAGCCCGCGCCGCCGGCTACCGTGTAACGCCCATTCCGGGGCCTTGCGCCCTGATTGCCGGCTTGTCGGCTGCCGGTTTGCCGACAGACCGGTTCCTGTTTGCCGGATTTTTGCCCGCCAAGCGGGCCGGGCGCCAGGCAGCGTTGGAGCAGCTGCGAAAGGAGCCGGCCACGCTGGTGTTCTATGAATCTCCCCACCGGATTTCCGACCTGATGCAGGATATGGTCGAGGTGTTTGGTGCCGGTCGGGAGTGCGTGCTTGGGCGGGAGCTGACCAAGACCTTCGAAACCTTCTACTCTGGCAGTGCGGAAACCGTGCTGGGTGAACTTCAGGCCGACGCCCACGGGGCGAAGGGCGAGTTTGTGGTGATGGTGCGCGGGGCTGATGCCGGCCCGGAGGATGCTGGCTCTTCGGTGGATACCGACAAGTTGCTGGAGCTGCTGATTGCCGAGTTGCCGGTAAAGAAGGCGGCGAAGATTGCGTCGGAGTTGACCGGGCTGGGCAAGAATGAGCTTTACCAGCGAGCACTGGCGCTGAAACCTGATTAAAGCCTTGCATGGCGGTGCCGGCACAGGTATTGTCGGCGCCGAGCTCGCCAGACAGTCGCCGCCGGTTTTACCGGGGGAGGAAAGTCCGGGCTCCGCAGGGCAAGGTGCCAGGTAACGCCTGGGCGGCGCGAGCCGACGGAAAGTGCAACAGAAAGTAAACCGCCTAAGCGCCTTCGGGTGCCGGTAAGGGTGAAATGGTGCGGTAAGAGCGCACCGCGTGGCTGGCAACAGTCCACGGCGATGGTAAACCCCACCTGGAGCAAGACCAAATAGGAATCCGTTGGCGTGGCCCGCGCTGGATTCGGGTAGGTTGCTTGAGGCCTGTGGTGACGCAGGCCCTAGATGAATGACTGTCCAAGACAGAACCCGGCTTATCGGCGAGCTCGCTTTTTTCCCTTCCTGAATGTGATGTTCATCAATCTCACAAAATGGCCTTTATAGCCAAAAAATCTTAAACCTGAAGTTTGCTCTTCAGAGTTATTTGCAGGTGTTTGTTTTTCCTCCTTTTCTTTACCTTTTTTTAACATCCTCGTAACTTTTCGCTCCGTAACTCGTTGTCATTAAAGGGAGTTTTCATGATGTGGTGCCGTTTGCGGCGCTTGCATTGTGTATTGCGTGTTTCTATAGTGTGCGGAAGTGGGAAAAAGTGGTTTACGGTGGTTTTTTGTGGATATCGCACCCTTGGATTCAGCATAAATGAGCAACTTTCTTGGCAGTCATGCCATCAATATGGACGCGAAGGGACGCCTGGCGATCCCGACAAAGCTGCGCGAGGAGCTCGCGCAGCTTTGTGGTGGCCGTATTGTGCTGACTGCCAATGCTGATGAAGAGCGCTGTTTGCTGCTGTATCCGGAACCCGAGTGGGAGCAGCTGCGCCCCAAAATTGAAGCGCTGCCGAATATGAATAAAGCCGCCCGCCGGCTCCAGCGCCTGATTCTTGGTAATGCGGCGCCCATGGAGCTGGACAGTGCCGGCCGTATTCTGGTGCCGCCAACGCTCAGAAGTTACGCACACCTGGAGAAAAAGCTGATGCTGATTGGTCAGGGCAAAAAGCTGGAGCTCTGGAGTGAAGAGCGCTGGTTCGCCTGGCTGGACGAGTCGTCCGGTGACGAAGACATGCCGCCGGAAATGGAGGCGTTGTCGCTATGACGGATAACCAGCAGGAATCCGCAGCAGCCTTCAAACACCGTTCGGTACTGCTCGACGAGGCCGTGGATTACCTGGTCAACGATCCGGCCGGTTGCTATGTGGATGCAACTTTTGGCCGTGGTGGCCACAGCCGTTTGATTCTCGGGCAACTGGGCGAGTCCGGCCAGTTGCTGGGTATTGATAAAGATCCCGAGGCAATTCGCGTAGCCGGGAAGCTGGCAGCGGATGATGCCCGGTTCTCGTGGTTCCACGGTTCCTTCGCGCAGCTCGACGAGGCACTGGCCAGTAAAGAGTGGGCGCAGGTGAATGGTGTGTTGATGGACCTGGGTGTCTCGTCGCCCCAGCTGGACGACGCCAGCCGCGGATTTTCGTTTATGCGCAATGGTCCGCTGGATATGCGCATGAACCCGGAGCAGGAACCCAGCGCATCCCAGTGGCTGGCGACCGCCGACGAAAAAGACATTGCAGACGTGATCTGGCGTTACGGCGAGGAACGTTTTTCCCGTCGTATTGCCCGCCTGGTTGTGGCCCGCCGTCAGGAAGAAGCGATCGAAACCACGCGCCAGCTGGCGGAACTGGTGGCAGAAGCTGTGCCCAAGAAAGAAAAGCACAAGCATCCGGCCACCCGGACCTTCCAGGCGATCCGGATTTTTATCAACCGGGAGCTGGAAGACCTGGAAATCGGACTGAAATCGGCAGTAGACCGGCTGGCTCCGGGTGGCCGGTTGGTGGTCATCAGCTTCCATTCGCTGGAAGACCGGTTGGTTAAGCGGTTTATGAGAGACCTGGCCAAGGGGCCGAAAATTCCCCGGGGTGTCCCGGTTACTGCAGACCAGGAGCAGTCGGGGTTTCGCCTGGTGGGTAAGGCCAGCAAGGCCAATGAGCAGGAAATTGAAGAAAACGTCCGGGCCCGCAGTGCAGTTATGCGGGTTCTGGAACGGGTAGCCAATTAAACGGATTTGAAAGGGAGCGCGACGCCATGGGTGCGGTAGCGATCGAACAACCAGTAAAGACAACCCGGATTACCCGGGAGCGTGTGCGCGATGGCATGGCGACGGCGGTGCGTCTGTCCCGCCAGGTATTCGAGGTAACCCGGGAGCCGAAGGTGGTGATTACCCTCGCCCTGGTGCTGGTGCTGACCGCCTCGGCTATTGGCGTAGTGATCAGCGCCCACCAGAACCGGGAACTGTTCAATACCTTGTCCGGTTTGCAGGAGCAGCGCGACGGCTACCAGCGGGAATGGAGTCAGTTGCTGCTGGAGCAGAGTGCGCTGAGCAATCATGGTCGGGTCGAGAAGCTGGCGGCCCAGCGTTTCAACATGGTGGTGCCAGAGCGTCAGGACATTGTCCTGGTGCCGCTGATGTCCACCGTTGCAGCCAAATAATAGCAACAACAAACTCTTGGGGTGGCTGATTTGTCCAGTCAGGGAAAGCAGGCGACAAGCTGGAAACAGCGGGTGCTGACAGGCCTGAAGGCCTGGCGCTTCGGCACTGTGCTGGGCGTTTTCCTGCTGGTTATGGCTGGCATCAGCTGGCGCCTGGTTGACCTGCAAGTAGTCGACAACGAGTTCCTGCGCCAGCAGGGCGATGTGCGCACCATCCGGGTGGAGTCTATTGACGCCCACCGGGGTGTGGTGGCGGATCGCCATGGCGAGCCGCTGGCGGTGAGTACGCCGGTGCAGACCCTGTGGGCCAACCCCTCGGAAACCGATCCCGAAGATCCCGGCCTTGCGGCACTGGCCAGGGTTATCGGCATGTCTGAAGGCGCACTGCGCCAGCGCCTGCGTGATTACGCGGGGCGTGAGTTCATTTATCTGCGCCGTAAGGTTCAGCCTGCCATGGCCCGCGAAGCGTTAGAGCTGGGCATTGGCGGCATCTACTCACGGCAGGAATATCGTCGTTACTATCCTGCGGGCGAAGTGACTGCTCACATCGTCGGCTTTACCAATATTGATGAAGACGGCCAGGAAGGTATCGAACTGGCGTATAACCAGTGGCTGACCGGTGAGCCAGGCCGCAAGCGCGTACTGAAAGACAATCGCGGTCGGGTGATCAAGGATCTCATGCTGATCCGGGACGCCCGGCCCGGCAAGGACATGGAGCTGAGCATCGACCTGCGCCTGCAGTACCTCGCTTACCGGGAACTCAAGGCCGTGGTCGGTGCCCATAAGGCCCGGGGCGGCACCCTGGTGATGCTGGACGTGAATACCGGCGAAGTGCTGGCGATGGTGAATCAGGGCTCCTACAACCCGAACGACCGTTCCCAGCTGGATCCGGCCAATCTGCGCAACAAGGCCATTACCGATCTGTTTGAGCCGGGCTCCACCATGAAGCCCATCACCGTTGCTGCGGCGCTGGAATCCGGCAAGTACAAACCGGAAACCCTGATTGATACTTCGCCGGGCTACCGGCGTTTTGGCCGTTTTACGATCCGGGATTTTCGTGATTACGGCGCTTTGAGCCTGAACGACATCATTGTGAAATCGAGCAACGTCGGGGTCAGCAAGATCGCCACCGAACTGGGTGGCGATGTACTGAGAAACCTGTATGCGCGCCTGGGCATTGGCCAGGCCACCGGTATCGGTTTCCCGGGTGAGGCAGTCGGTGTGCTGCCGGCCCGTCCGAAATGGCGCCCGGTAGAAGAAGCCACTTTGTCCTACGGCTACGGGCTGAGCGTGAATGCCCTGCAGCTGGCCCAGGCCTATATGGTGCTGGCTAACGGCGGCATTCGTTATCCGGTCAGTTTGCTGAAGCAGGACCAGAAGCCAGAGGGCCACCGCGTGTTGTCCGAAGAGGTAACCCTGGCGGTCAGGAACATGTTGAGGAACGCCGTTGCCAAGGGCACCGGTGGCCGGGCCCAGCCTGGCCTGTATGCCGCTGGTGGCAAAACCGGCACGGTGCACTTGGTGGGTGCCCAGGGCTATGAAGACAGCCAGTACAAGGCCATTTTTGCCGGCATGGCGCCCATTGATGATCCGCGAATCGTAACCGTTGTGGCCGTTGATGCGCCGCAGTCCGGGGAATACTACGGTGGTGAAGTTGCCGCCCCGGTATTTGCCCGGGTTATGGGAGACGCATTGCGACTGCTGAATGTGAAGCCTGAACTGGAAGTGTCCGACGCCAAGGCGACGGCATCCGGAGAGAGAGGTTAACGCCATGTGCATCACATCAATCAGCACTCTGCTTCAGGGCATTGTGGACGTGCCATCGGTCTTTGACGTGACCATCCACGGCCTTCAGACGGACAGCCGGGCGGTACGATCGGGCGACGCCTTTATTGCCCTGGCGGGTTCTGCCACGTCAGCGGAACACTATGTAGATGATGCCATCGCTGCGGGTGCTACCGCAGTGTTGCTGGAAGCCAGTGAACACCGGGAATGCCATGAACGCTCTGGCGCCCTGATTGTTCCGGTTGTCGGCCTGCGCGCCCAGTTGGGGCGCGTTGCCACCCGATTCTTCGAGCATCCGTCCCGGCATTTGCGGCTGATTGGGGTCACCGGTACCAATGGCAAGACTTCCGTAACCCAGTACATCGCCCAGTTGCTGAAAGACACCGGCACCCCGTGCGGCGTGCTGGGTACTCTGGGTTATGGCATGCCGGGCAACCTGATGCCGGCCACCCATACCACGCCGGACGTGGTGCAGGTGAATCGTGTGCTGCATCGCATCCGGGCCGATGGTGGCAGGACTGCGGTGATGGAGGTGTCTTCCCACGCCCTGGATCAGGGCCGGATCGACAAGCTGACCATGACCGGAGCCGTGTTTACCAACCTGACCCGGGACCATCTGGATTACCACGGCACCATGGAAGCATACGGCGAGGCCAAGGCCAGGCTGTTCCAGCGCGAGGAATTGCACTTCTCGGTGATCAATTTTGACGATCCGTTCGGGCGCCAGCTGTATGGCCAGCTTGAAGGGTTGTGTGACCGTGTCCGCTACAGCCTGCACGAGGCGCAGACCGAATTGTGGCTGAAAGAATTTACACCTGAAGCCTCCGGCTTCCGTGCCCTGGTGGATGGCCAGTGGGGCGAGTTTGAGCTGCAGGTGCCGCTGCTGGGCAGCTTTAACGCCAGTAACGTGCTGGCGGCCCTGGCCACCGTGCTCACCCTGGGTGTGCCGCTTGAGCGTGCAGTTGAAGCCAGTTCGCACCTCACGCCGCCTCCAGGCCGGCTTGAGCGTTTCACCGGTGCCGATGGCAAGCATGTGATTGTGGATTACGCACACACCCCGGACGCCCTGGCTAATGCCCTGGCGGCCTTGCGGCCCCATGCGGCAGGCAGGCTGATTTGTGTATTCGGCTGTGGCGGCGACCGGGATGCCGGCAAGCGCCCGGAAATGGCAGCAGAAGCGGAAAAGCGTGCAGATGCGGTGATCGTGACTGACGACAATCCGCGCTCCGAAGATCCGGCGAAGATTGCTGCCGATATTGTGCAGGGCTTTTCTGCAGGTGCCGCGTACCGGGTTATCCATGACCGGGCGGCGGCTATCTCCGAAGCCATTGCCATGGCCGGTCCGGACGACCTGGTGCTGGTGGCCGGAAAGGGCCACGAGGCCTGCCAGGAAGTGGCTGGCCAGAAGCTGCCATTCAGCGATGCCGAGCAGGTGCGCCACCACTTGAACCTCAATGGAGGTGTGGCATGATGCGCGCCTTTTCGCTGGCGGAAGCTCAGGGCTTCCTGCAGGCCACACTGGCCGGCGCGCCGGTGGATGCGGATACGCTCCGCTTTGATGGCGTGTCGACCGATACCCGGGCAGTCAAGCCTGGCCAGTTGTTTGTTGCGCTGCGCGGCGACCGTTTCGATGGCCACAAGTTTCTGGAACAGGCCCGGGCACAGGGTGCGGTGGCTGTAGTGGTGGATACCGCAGACGACTCTGTTGTCATGCCGCAACTGGTGGTGGCTGATACCGTCAATGCCCTGGCGGGCCTGGCGGCAGCGAACCGTAACGAAAGCCGGGCAGCGCTGGTGGCGATTACCGGTAGCAGTGGGAAGACCACAGTCCGGCAGATGACCTCCGCCATTCTGGCTCAGATGGGCGCTACCCTCGCGACAGAGGGCAACCTGAACAACCACATCGGGGTTCCGCTGACTCTGTTCCGGCTGGAGCCTGCGCATCGTTACGGTGCCATTGAGCTGGGTGCCAGCGGGTTGGGCGAGATTGCCCACACAGTGAACATCGTTCGCCCGCAGGTGGTCATTCTGACCAACGCCGGGCAGGCGCACCTGGAAGGCTTCGGCAGTTACCAGAATATTGTGCAGGCCAAGGGCGAGATTATTGATGGTGTGGCTGCCGACGGAGCAGTCGTGCTGAACCGGGACGACCCGGCGTTCGACCAGTGGTTGCAGCGGGCCGGATCGAAGCGGGTCGTGAGTGTTTCCCGCATGGATCACCCGCAAGCGGATTACCGCGCCCGGGCAGCAATCCAGGCAGACCAGTCCCTGGCGCTGGAGATTGACGGCCCTGACGGCTGGCATTGCAGCCTGGTACTGCCGCTGCCGGGTGAACACAATATTACCAATGCACTGCTGGCGCTGGCGGCATGCCGGGAGCTGGGTGCGACCGGGCAGCAGCTCTTACACGGGCTGAGCGGTGTGCAACCGGTAAAAGGGCGGTTGCAGGTACTGAAGCTGACCGACGATTTCACAGTGATCGACGACAGCTATAACGCCAATCCCGCGTCCATGAAGGCGGCGCTGGATGTCCTGGCGGCCTGTCCGGGTACCCGGGTGGCCGTATTCGGCGCCATGGCTGAGCTGGGTGAAGGCGCTGAGGCGCTGCACCAGGAAGTAGGCGCCCACGCCCGGGCAAAGGGTATCGAACGCCTGTTGGCGGTGGGTGCCGGTAGCGAAGGCTACGCCCGGGGTTTCGGAACAAATGCCGAGCAGGTCCAGAGCCATGAACAGGCGATGGAGGCCATTCTGAATGGCCGGCAGGGAAATACCACTGTACTGGTGAAAGGTTCTCGCAGTTCCGCCATGGATCGCGTGGTGGAGGGAATTCAGAAAAAGGTGACAAACACATGCTGCTCTGGCTGACAGAGATACTATCGCAATACTTTTCATCACTGACGGTGTTTCAGTACCTGACCCTGCGCGCCATTCTGGGTGTGCTGACGGCGCTGCTGATCTCGCTGCTGATCGGCCCGGTGATGATCCGGAAACTCAGCCAGTACCAGATTGGCCAGGCGGTTCGGGATGATGGCCCGCAAACCCACCTGAGCAAAGCAGGCACCCCCACCATGGGCGGCGCGCTGATTCTGGTGGCTATCGCGATTTCCACCCTGCTGTGGGCAGACCTGAGCAACCGCTATGTCTGGATTGTACTGCTGGTCACCTTGTTGTTCGGTGCCATTGGCTGGGTAGACGACTACCGCAAGGTGGTGGAGCGTAATCCGCGCGGCCTGCCGGGCCGCTGGAAGTATTTCTGGCAGTCGGTGATTGGTGCCGCGGCGGCGGTAGGGCTGTATTTCAGCTCCTCATTGCCCCAGGAAACGTCCCTGTACCTGCCGTTCCTGAAAGATGTGTCCATCACCCTGGGGCCGGTGATGTTCATTCTGCTGACCTACTTTGTGATTGTCGGCAGCAGTAACGCGGTGAACCTGACAGACGGCCTCGACGGCCTGGCGATTATGCCTACGGTGATGGTGGCCAGCGCCCTGGCCATCTTCGCGTATGTGTCCGGCCATGCCCAATTCGCCAACTACTTGCTGATTCCGCATCTGCCGGGAACCGGCGAGCTGATTGTGTTCTGTTGTGCCCTGGTGGGCGCGGGCCTGGGTTTCCTCTGGTTCAACACCTATCCGGCCCAGGTATTTATGGGTGATGTAGGTGCGCTCGCCTTGGGGGCGGCCCTGGGTGTGGTGGCTGTGATCGTCCGCCAGGAAATCGTGTTGTTCATCATGGGTGGTGTGTTTGTGATGGAAACCATCTCGGTGATCCTGCAGGTGGCATCGTTCCGCCTGACCGGCCGCCGGATTTTCCGGATGGCACCGTTGCACCACCATTTCGAGCTTAAGGGCTGGCCCGAGCCGCGAGTCATCGTGCGCTTCTGGGTCATTACCGTGGTCCTGGTCCTGGTTGGCCTGGCCAGTCTGAAAATCCGATAGGAAGTTGCTACGGCTATGAGTGTCATTGTTTCGGATCGTCGCACATTGGTAGTAGGGCTCGGTAAAACCGGGCTCTCCTGCGTGCGCTATCTGTCTGGAACAGGCAGGGACATTGCCGTGGCTGACAGCCGGAGTAACCCGCCGGGGCTGGATGAGCTGAAGGCCGGCTGGCCGGATGTGCCGGTGTACCTGGGCGATTTTGATGAAGAGCTGTTTGCCCGTTTTAACGAACTGGTGGTCAGCCCGGGCATCAGCGTTGCCGAGCCCGCCATTGCCGGTGCCGCGCAGAAAGGCGCAGTGATTCGCGGTGACATCGACCTGTTTGCGGAAGCCGCAGACGCACCGGTCATCGCCATTACCGGTTCTAACGGTAAAACCACGGTGACTACCCTGGTGGGCGAAATGGCGAAGGCGGCCGGCCGCAAGGTTCAGGTAGGCGGCAATATCGGTACCCCGGCCCTGGACCTGCTGGATCAGGGCGCCGATCTGTATGTGTTGGAACTGTCCAGCTTCCAGTTGGAAACCACGGCGGAACTGAATGCGCAGGCTGCCACCGTGCTGAACGTCAGTGACGATCATATGGACCGTTACCCGGACAAAATGGCGTATTTCCAGGCCAAGCAGCGGATCTATCGCGGCTGCCGCAATGCCATCGTGAATCTGGACGATGCCCTGAGCACGCCGATGGCCCGGGATAACCTGAGATTTCTGTGTTTCGGTTTTAACCGGGTGAATCCGGAAACCTTCAGCACCCGGGATGACGAACGGGGCACCTGGATTACTTTCGGCTTCGACAACCTGCTGCTGGCCAGCGACCTGAAACTGATGGGTCTGCACAACATCAGTAATGTGATGGCTGCGCTGGCTCTGGGCCACGCCGCCGGCCTGGCGATGGAACCGATGCTGCAGGTGGCACGTGAGTTCCGTGGCTTGCCTCATCGTTGCGAGTTTATCCGGCAGCTGGGCGGCGTGGATTACATCAACGATTCCAAGGGTACCAACGTGGGTGCCACGGTTGCCGCCATTGAAAGCCTGGCCCCCGAGCAGGGCAAGGTGGTGCTGATTGCCGGCGGTGATGGCAAAGGTGCTGATTTCCAGCCGTTGGCGCAGCCAGTGGCACAGCATTGCCGGGCGGTGGTGCTGATTGGCCGTGATGCACCGGCGATTGCCGCCGCCTTGCCGGAAGACGTGGTAACGGTGATGGCGAGCAGTTTTGAGCGGGCGGTGTCTGATGCCCGGGAAATGGCCCATGAGGGCGACCGGGTCTTGTTATCGCCGGCTTGCGCCAGCTTCGACATGTTCCGGGATTACAACGATCGGGGTGATCAGTTCCGCACCCTGGTGGAGGCACTGTGATGCAGGCAGGTATGACCATACCGCAAACCAGGACCTGGGACGGCCAGTTGCAGCCGCTGCCGGTGTTGGTGGTGTCTGCGGTAGCCCTGCTGGTGGTGGGTGTGGTGATGATCTCCTCGGCCTCCATGGATATGGCCGAGGCCACCCTGGGCAATGGCTATCACTATGTGATCCGGCAGTTGCTGTATGCGGCCATGGGCTGCGTCGCCGCGCTGATTGCGGTGAATGTGCCAGTTAGCTGGTGGGAGCGCAGTGGCTGGCTGATGCTGGGTATTGGCCTGGCAGTGCTGGTGCTGGTGCTGACGCCACTGGGGCGGACTGTTAACGGTTCTACCCGCTGGATCCCGATGCTGGTGTTCAACGTGCAGGTATCGGAAGTGGCCAAGCTGTGCCTGATTGCCTACCTGGCAGGCTACGTGGTGCGCCGCCGGGAAGAGCTGCTGAATACCTGGCCGGGCTTTCTGAAGCCCCTGGTTGTGCTGGGTGTGGCTTCGGTGCTGCTGGTTATCCAGCCCGACTTTGGCGCCACGGTGGTTCTGGTGACCGCGGCGGCGGGCATGATTTTTCTCAGTGGTGTGCGGCTGACCCGCTTCGCACCGCTGATCGCCATCCTGGCGGTACTGGGTACGGTTCTGGTGGTTACCCAGCCGTACCGGCTGAAGCGGGTAGTGAGTTACCTGGACCCCTGGAAGGACCAGTTTGATTCCGGTTACCAGCTTACCCAGTCACTGATTGCCTTCGGGCGCGGTGAATGGTTCGGCGTTGGCCTGGGCAATTCGGTGCAGAAGCTGTTCTTCCTGCCGGAAGCCCACACTGACTTTATTTTCTCGATCATTGCCGAGGAGTTCGGGCTGGTCGGTGCATTGATTGTGCTGGGGCTGTTTACCGCCCTGGTGGTGAGCGGGTTTGTGATTGCCCGCCGGGCAGAAAAATCCGGCATGCCGTTCGGGGCCTGTTTCAGCTATGGCCTGACGCTGCTGATCGGTTTGCAGGCCGGCATCAACATGGCCGTTGCCACCGGCCTGCTGCCCACCAAGGGTCTGACCCTGCCGCTGGTGAGCTATGGCGGCTCCAGCCTGATGGTCACCTGCGTGGCGATCGGGGTGCTGGTACGGGTTGAAATGGAACGACTGGATCGGGTTCGTATGTCCGAACAGGAAAAGAAAAGCAAGGTACGGGGAGGGGCTGTGTATGACTGAACCTCGCCGTTTCCTGATGATGGCCGGTGGTACCGGCGGCCACGTATTCCCGGCCCTGGCAACGGCCCGGGCGCTGCAGGAGCGTGGCCATGAAGTTTACTGGCTCGGCGCCAGTGGCGGCATGGAAGAGCGGCTGGTGGGTAACACCGATATTCCGTTATCCACCATTCATATCTCCGGCCTGCGGGGCAAGGGCAAGCTGGCGCTGCTGCTGGCGCCGTTCCGCCTGATGCGGGCTCTGGGCGAGGCCTGGACACTGCTGCGCCGGATCAATCCGGATTGCGTGGTGGGTATGGGCGGCTTTGTGACCGGCCCTGGTGGAGTAGCCGCCTGGATGCAGCGCCGGCCGCTGGTGGTGCATGAGCAGAACGCGGTTGCCGGTATGACCAACCGCTGGCTGACCCGCTTTGCCGAAACCGTGCTGGAAGCTTTTCCCGGCAGTTTCGGCGACAAGGTCATTACCCGCTGCACCGGTAACCCGGTGCGCAAGGATGTCGCCGAGCTGCCGGAGCCGGCAGAGCGTTTTGCCGGCCGAACCGGGCCGGTACGCATCCTGGTAGTGGGCGGCAGCCTGGGCGCCCAGGTGTTCAACGAACAGTTGCCCAGGGCCCTGGCGCTGTTGCCGGAAGCCGACCGGCCGCAGGTGCGCCACCAGTGTGGCGAAAAGAATCTCGAAGCCGCGCAGCAGTCCTATGATGCTGCCGGCGTGAAGGCCAGCGTAGAGCCCTTTATTGCGGATATGGCAGAAGCCTACGCCTGGGCAGACCTGGTGGTGTGCCGGGCGGGTGCCCTGACGGTGTCGGAGCTGTGTGCTGCCGGGGTAGGCGCGATCCTGGTGCCGTTCCCCCACGCGGTGGACGACCATCAGACCCGCAACGGCCAGCACATGGTCAAGGCCGGTGCCGCCATTCTGGTGCCGCAGCCAAGGTTTACCCCCGAGGCACTGGCCGACACCCTGAAAGGGTTGTCCGGTGACCGGGAAAAAATTCTGGGAATGGCGCAGGCCGCGCGCTCGCTGGCCCGTCCCGATGCAACGGAGAGAGTCGTGAATTACTGTCTGGAGGCCGCCAATGGCTGATGCAAACAATCCGCCGCTGGTGTACCAGGTGCCAGAAATGCGCCGAATTCGCCATATCCACTTTGTCGGTATCGGCGGTGCCGGCATGAGCGGTATTGCCGAAGTATTGAAGAACCAGGGCTACGACGTGTCCGGTTCCGACATCAAGGAAAGCCCGGTAACAGACCGGCTTCGGGCCATGGGTGTGGAAGTGCAGATCGGCCACCGCGCCGAGAACAGCGCCAGGGCAGATGTGGTAGTGGTGTCCACCGCCGTGGGCAGTGATAACGCGGAAGTGGCAGCGGCCCGCAGCCGCCGGGTGCCGATTGTGCCCCGGGCGGAAATGCTGGCGGAAATCATGCGCTATCGCCACGGCATTGCGGTAGCCGGCACCCACGGTAAGACCACCACAACGAGCCTGATTGCCTCGGTGCTGGGTGAGGCGGGGCTGGACCCGACCTTCGTGATTGGCGGCAAGCTCAACAGCGCCGGCACCAATGCCCAGTTGGGTGGTTCCCGCTACCTGGTGGCGGAAGCCGACGAAAGCGATGCCTCGTTCCTGCATCTCACACCGGTTATTTCCGTGGTCACCAACATCGAAGCGGACCACATGGACACCTACGGTGGCGATGTCGAAAAGCTGAAGCAGACGTTCGTCGATTTCCTGCACAACCTGCCGTTTTACGGTGTGGCAGTGATGTGTGTAGACGACGACTATGTGCAGGAAATCATTCCCCGCATTTCCCGCGCCATCATCACCTACGGCATCGATAACCCCGACGCGGACTACCGCGCCGAGCAGATCACCTCGGACGGCCTGAAAACCCGCTTTGTGGTGCGCCGCCCCGGTGGCCGGCCAGACCTGGCCGTGGAACTGAAGATGCCGGGTCGCCACAACGTGCTGAACGCACTGGCGACCATCGCGGTGGCAACGGACGAAGGCGTGGACGACCAGGCGATCTGTCGCGGGCTGGCCGGCTTTGCCGGTGTCGGCCGCCGGTTCCAGGTTTACGGCGAGTATCAGATTCCGAAAGGTACTGTGACCCTGGTGGATGACTACGGCCATCACCCCACTGAAGTGGAAGCCGTCATCCGTGCCGCCCGGGATGCCTGGCCGGGCCGCCGTATTGTGATGCTGTATCAGCCGCACCGGTTTACCCGTACCCGGGACCTGTACGAAGACTTCGTACGGGTGCTGGCAGAAGTCGACGGCCTGCTGCTGATGGATGTGTATTCCGCCGGCGAACCCGCCATTCCGGGCGCTGACGGTCGGGCCCTGTGCCGGAGCATCCGTCAGCGGGGCAAGGTGGAACCGGTGTTTGTGGAAGACAACCGCGAGATTGAAAGTCTCCTGACCAACGTGTTGCAGGATGGCGACCTGCTGATTACCCAGGGGGCAGGAGACATTGGTGGAGTAGCGGCACGACTGGCCGCAGCAGGAGTAACAGCAAGTGAGTGATCTGACGCATACCGACGCACAGCCGTATCAGGCATCGCCCGGGCTGGTGAAAGCCCTGGGCCGGGTGGCGGTATTCATGGGCGGCGATTCGGCCGAGCGGGAAGTGTCGCTGAAGAGCGGCCAGGCCGTGCTGTCGGCCCTGCAATCTGCTGGTGTGGATGCCGTGGGTATGGATATCCGGGGCTGCCTGCTGGGTACCGTCGAGAATCCGGAGTTTGACCGGGTGTTTATTGCCCTGCACGGTCGTGGTGGTGAAGACGGCACCCTGCAGGCGATTCTGGGCCAGGCGGGTATTCCCTACACCGGCAGCGAAGTGCTGGCATCGTCACTGGCCATGGACAAACTGCGCACCAAGTATGTGTTCGAAGGCTGCGGCCTGCCGACACCGGCATTTCGGGCCATGAAATCGGTGGATGAAGCCGAAGCTATTGTGGCAGCTCTGGGCACACCCCTGAGCGTCAAGCCGGCCCACGAGGGCTCCAGCATTGGTATCCGCAAGGTGCGAAGCGCCAGCGAGCTGGCAGAAGCCTATGAAGCGGCTGCCGCCATGGACGACCTGGTGCTGGTGGAAAAATGGATCGAAGGGCCGGAGTTCACCGTCAGCCTGTTGCAGGACCGGGCCCTGCCGGCCATCGGTCTGAGCACCGACCACGATTTCTATGATTACGACGCCAAGTACCTGGCTGATGACACCCGCTACCGCATTCCCTGCGGACTGGCGCCGGATGATGAACTGCGGCTGCAGCACCTGGCCCTGGAAGCCTTCCGGGTACTGGGCTGTCGCACCTGGGGCCGGGTAGACATCATGCAGGATGCCGATGGTGAGTTCTGGCTGCTGGAAGTAAACACCGTGCCGGGCATGACCGACCACAGCCTGGTGCCGATGGCGGCAAGGGCTGCGGGCATCAGCTTTGAAGAACTGGTGGTGCGCATTCTGAAGGACACCGTGCAGGAGGCTGCGAATGCTTGAAACACTGCAGATCCGGAGCCGGGCGGTACCGCCCGAGCAGCCCCGGCGCCGGGGGGCAACCTCCGTGGGCCCGGAGCGGGACCGGTATGGAGTGTTGAAAGCCATTCTGGCGACTGTGCCCTGGATGCAGGTAGGGCTGGGAGCCCTGGTGGTTCTGCTGGCGGCCATGGTGCCCTGGGGCACCGATCGCCTGCTGACGGCCATGGATCAGCAGATCCTGGCGGTGGATGTACGCGGCAACTTTGTCGGTGAAAACCCGGTGGACGTAGAGCGGGCAGCCAGTGCCTGGGTCGGCAAGAGCTATTTTGCCACCGACCTGGCCGACATCAAGGCGGAGCTGGAGCGCCGGCCCTGGGTCGAGTCTGCTGCCGTCAGGCGGGTATGGCCCGGTCGCCTGGAAATCGACATCCGGGAGAAAAAGCCACTGGCCTACTGGACAGATGGCCGCCTGGTCAGCCGTGCCGGGGAACTGTTTGCCCCGGCCAATCCGGAAGTGGCGGGCAAGCTGCCCCGGCTGGCAGGGCCTGACGAGCGGGTACGAGACGTCATCGACATGGCGCGCACCATGAGCGAGCAATTACTGGGATACGGGCTGGGCTTTGCCGGCCTGACCCTTGAACAAAGGGGGGCCTGGACCCTTACCCTGGCCAACGGCATCGAAGTGGTGCTGGGCCGGGACCAGGTGGAACAGCGCTTCGAGCGTTTTATAACAGTTTACGAGAACCGGCTGGCTTCAAGAGTCAGCGAAGTCAGCCGGGTTGATGCCCGTTACTCGAACGGAGTCGCGGTGCAGTGGAAAGCGGATGTGGCACAGGCCACTCCGAAATCCTGATAACGATTATTACGAACCTGGGGTTTGGTGAAACACATGTCATCGGTTGAAACGGAAAACATGATTGTCGGCCTGGATATCGGAACCTCCAAGGTGGTTGCGATTGTCGGCAAGCGCAAGATGGATGGAACGATCGAAGTAGTGGGGATCGGTTCCCACCCGTCCCGCGGCCTCAAGCGTGGTGTGGTGGTGAATATCGAAACCACTGTTCAGGCTATCCAGCGCGCCGTGGAAGAAGCGGAGCTGATGGCGGGGTGCCGGATTCACTCGGTGTATGCCGGCATTGCCGGCAGCCATATCAAGAGCCTGAATTCCCACGGCATCGTGGCCATCCGGGACCGGGAAGTGACCCAGGCGGATATCGACCGGGTGATCGATGCTGCCCAGGCCGTGGCCATTCCGGCGGATCAGAAAATCCTGCATATCCTGCCGCAGGAATTTGTGATCGATAACCAGGAAGGCATCAAGGAGCCCATGGGCATGTCTGGCGTGCGCCTCGAAGCCAAGGTGCACCTGGTGACCTGCGCGGTGAATGCCGCCCAGAACATTGAAAAGTGCGTGGAGCGCTGCGGCCTGGAGGTGGACGACATCATCCTGGAACAGCTGGCCTCGAGCCACGCCATTCTCACCGAAGACGAGAAAGAGCTGGGTGTATGCGTGGTGGATGTCGGTGGCGGTACCACCGATATCGCGGTGTTTACCGGCGGCGCCATTCGCCATACCGCGGTGATTCCCATCGCCGGCGACCAGGTGACCAACGACATCGCCATGGCACTGCGCACGCCCACCCAGAACGCAGAAGAGATCAAGATCAAATATGCCTGTGCGCTGACCCAGCTCGCAGGCGCCGACGAAACCATCAAGGTGCCCAGCGTGGGCGATCGCGCACCCCGCGATCTGTCCCGCCAGGCCCTGGCAGAAGTGGTGGAGCCCCGTTACGAGGAGCTGTTCACCCTGGTTCAGTCGGAGCTGCGCCGGTCCGGGTTTGAAGACCTGATTCCGGCCGGCATCGTGATTACCGGCGGTTCTTCCACCATGGAAGGGGTGGTGGAACTGGCCGAAGAAATCTTCCACATGCCGGTCAGGCTTGCCTGTCCGCAGAAAGTCTCCGGCATGACGGAAGTGGTCAACAACCCGATCTACGCCACGGGCGTGGGGTTGCTGATCCATGGCTTCCGGCAAATGGATCTTGGCCGGGCGCCGGCGCTCAAGGGTGAGGATGCACCCTCACTGGTTGAGCGGATGAAAGCCTGGTTTACCGGTCATTTCTGACGGTAGGCCGGGGGTAAGGCACGAAGGTTTCTCGAAAAGCAAAAAACGATCGAAATAGCCGGCCGGGACAGGTCGGAAACCGCACGAAGGAGTAGGGGATATGTTTGAACTCGTTGATAATGTTCAGCAAAACGCAGTAATCAAGGTTGTCGGTGTTGGTGGTGGTGGCGGTAACGCTGTTCGCCACATGCTTAACAGCGACATTGAAGGTGTGGAATTTATCTGCGCCAACACAGACGCCCAGGCCCTGAAAAACCTGGACGCCCGCCAGATCATCCAGCTCGGTGGCAACATCACCAAGGGCCTGGGTGCCGGCGCCAACCCGGAAGTCGGTCGCCAGTCTGCGCTGGAAGACCGTGACCGTATTGCCGAGGCCCTGAGCGGCTCAGACATGGTGTTCATCACCGCAGGTATGGGCGGTGGTACCGGTACCGGTGCTGCGCCGATCGTGGCAGAGGTTGCCCGTGAGCTGGGTATCCTGACCGTTGCCGTGGTCACCAAGCCGTTCCAGTTCGAAGGCGGCAAGCGCATGAGCGTGGCTGAATCCGGCCTGAAGGAACTGGAAGAGAGCGTTGACTCCCTGATTACCATTCCGAACGAAAAACTGCTGGCGGTCATGGGCAAGAAAACCAGCCTGCTGGACGCCTTTGCCTCCGCCAACGACGTACTGCTTGGCGCTGTGCAGGGTATTGCCGACCTGATTACCCGTAACGGTATGATCAACGTCGACTTTGCCGACGTGAAAACCGTAATGTCCGAAATGGGCATGGCGATGATGGGTACCGGCCGCGCCACCGGCGAGAACCGAGCCCGTGAAGCAGCAGAAGCGGCCGTACGCAGCCCGCTGCTGGAAGATATCAACCTGCAGGGCGCCAAGGGCATCCTGGTTAATATCACTGCCGGTATGGACCTCAACCTGGGTGAGTTCTCCGAGGTGGGCGATATCGTTCGCGAATTCGCGTCTGACTCCGCCACCGTGGTGGTGGGCACCGTGATCGATCCGGAAATGACCGAAGAACTGAAGGTTACTGTGGTTGCGACCGGTCTGGGCGGTGAGCGCGAGAAGCCGACCAAGGTGGTGGATAACACCCGTACCCTGGATGGCAAGACCGACTACAACCAGCTGGACCGCCCGGCGGTGTTGCGTCGTCGCGCGGTAACCCAGGGCAATGTGGCACTGGACCAGAGCAAAGAAAGCGAAGAGCAGGGCGTGGACTATCTCGATATTCCCGCATTCCTTCGCCGGCAGGCTGATTGATAATCTGTCTCAAATATGACGGAGGTCCGGTTTCTGATGTTTCTCCAGGGAACCGAAAGCCTTAGTCAAACGTGAGCTGATTGACCATAGCCGATGACTATTGCAAAAGTTAAGTAAAGTCATGCTGGTTAAATGGTGCTCAGTCTTGAATTCTGATATTCTGCGGGCAGTTTTTTGCTCAGAATATCGAACTTTTGTGACGGAATAATGAACCGATGATCAGACAACGGACACTCAAAAACACCATCCGCGCGACTGGTGTAGGCCTGCACTCGGGGGAAAAGGTTTACCTGACGCTGAAGCCGGCACCTGTCGATGCAGGAATCATCTTCCGCCGTACTGACCTGGACCCGATGGTCGAGATCCGTGCCTGTGCGGAGAATGTGGGTGAGACCATGCTGTCCACGACGCTGGTAAAAGACGGTGTCCGTGTGGCGACGGTTGAGCATTTGCTCTCGGCCATGGCTGGTCTCGGAATCGACAACTGCTATGTCGAACTCAGTGCGGCAGAAGTGCCGATCATGGACGGTTCCGCCGGCCCGTTTGTATTCCTGCTGCAGTCTGCAGGGATCGCCGAGCAGGAAGCCGCCAAGCGCTTCATCCGTATCAAGCGTGAAGTCACCGTGGAAGAAGACGGCAAGAAAGCAACCTTCCTGCCGTTCGAAGGCTTCAAGGTCAGCTTTGGTATCGACTTCGACCATCCGGTGTTCAAGGGGCGCGCCCAGACCGCAACGGTAGACTTCTCTTCCACGTCGTTCGTGAAAGAAGTATCCCGTGCCCGTACTTTCGGCTTTATGCGGGATATCGAGAAGCTGCGGGCCATGAACCTGGCCCTCGGTGGTAGCGTCGACAACGCCATCGTGGTTGACGACTACAAGATCCTGAACGAAGACGGTCTGCGCTACGACGACGAGTTCGTCAAGCACAAGGTACTGGATGCCATCGGCGACCTTTACCTGTTGGGCAACAGCCTGATTGGTGAGTTCCGTGGCATCAAATCAGGTCACGACCTGAACAACAAGCTGCTGCGCAAGCTCAGGGCTGAAGAAGATGCATGGGAAGTGGTGACCTTCGATGACGAAGCCACTGCACCTATCTCTTATATGAAGCCTGTGCTGGCGGTGGGTTAAGGCCGGACGCCTTAATCCCGCACGTGGCTGGCGAGTTTTTCGAGAACCTCGCGCAAAGCTTTATCCTTCGTGTGCCCGGCTTCCTCTTTGAGGAGCCGGGCATTTTCTTGGCTCAAAGGTATTTTTTCGACTTTCTTGCGCGCCCGATACCTGAGCGGGCTGACCTTGATGCGCACCTTCCAGACAAAACGGAACAGTTCGTTCTCCCGTAATGCTTCCATAATTTCGTGCTGGCGGAAGCGCAATCGCGTGGCCTTGCTGGCGTTATCTGTAGCCAGAACCAGTTCGCCATCCTGGCAGCTGACAAATCGGGTGCCTGTCCGAAGTTCTGCGGGTATGGCTTCGAGCACCTGTTGTTCCGCCTGTAAATGCAGTTCCGCCCGGGCCATCAGCTCCTTCAGCGTGGAGGCGGGGGCCGGGCCGCTGTTTGTGCGGAAGATCATTTTTTGATCGGATTTTTCATTCATTGACAGTTTTTGTCTCGACGAGCCCGTTTACGATTGGTTACACTTCGGCACGATTTTTTGATGGTGCCAGCATTGCTCCCGTTTTACATTGTTGCGCGAGAGTGTGTCCAGCTGGCACTGTGTCTATTCAATACGTAGTTGTTGCAAGGATAGCAGACCCACTCGAAAATTTTCCGGGTCGCAGCACTACAGGGAACAGGTTGCGACTCTTCGATGACACCGAATGACGATATGAATGTAATTTTCGTTGGCAAACGCCATGGTCAGTCAAAGGCTGTCGCGTTGAATGGCGGTGTTCTGGCCGGGCTGATTTTCCTTGTGCTGGCGCTTATCCTGGCGGCCGGGTGGGCGGGCTATCAGGTAGCCGTTACCAAGGCGGCCGCTGAACAACCGACCGAATCCGAGTTGGTGGCTGAATGGCGTTCAAAGCTGGAGCAGCAGAAGGCCCAGCTTGCCCGTGTTCGGGAAGATGTACAACAGCAGGTAGACGCCTTGACCCTTCGCCTGGGTCAGATCCAGGGCCGTATGCTGCGCCTGGATGCCCTCGGTCAGCGCTTTATGGAATCGGGCCTGGTGGCCAGTGACGAATTCAATTTCGACCAGCCGCCGGCAGTGGGTGGCCCGGAAGAACTGGGCCTTGCCGGTGATTCCTACAGTGCCCCGGAGCTGACCGAAATGATTTTCCAGCTGGAGCGTCAGCTGGAAGACCGCGAGAAACAACTGCGCCTGCTGGATAAGGTGTCGTCCCGGCAAAAGCTGCAAGATGAACGCTATGTGCAGGGCCGGCCGATCACCTGGGGCTGGCTGTCTTCCAAGTACGGTTACCGTTCCGATCCGTTTACCGGCAAGCGCACCTGGCACGGTGGCGTGGACCTGGCCGGCAAGGACGGCAGCGACATTATTGCGGTGGCCAGTGGTGTGGTCACCTGGGCCGGCGAGCGTTACGGCTATGGCAACCTGGTAGAAGTGGACCACGGCGATGGCCTGGTTACCCGCTACGCCCACGCCAAAACCGTCAAGGTCAAGATCGGCGATGTGGTCCAGAAAGGCCAGGTGGTTGCACTGATGGGCAGCACCGGTCGCTCTACCGGACCGCACGTACATTTCGAAGTTATCCGTAACGGAAAGACCGAAGATCCTGTCAAATATATCCAGCGGGCAAGCCGCTGATATCATTCCCGTGAACCCTGCCTTTTGTCCTGTCGCCAAATAAGGTTAGAATGCCGGCTTCCTCCGTTTAACTGAAGAAGCAGTGGTCTATGTTCTCAAAGCTTGCAACCAAGATGTTCGGCAGTAAAAACGCCAGAGAGATCAAGCGCATGCGCAAGGCGGTTTTGCGCATCAACGACCTTGAAGAACAATTTGGCGGTTTGTCGGATACAGAGCTGCAAGGCAAGACGGCGGAGTTCCGCCGGCGCCTTGAAGAAGGCGAAGCGCTGGATGCGCTGCTTCCCGAAGCCTTTGCCACCGTACGTGAAGCCAGCCGCCGGGTAATGGGCATGCGCCATTACGACGTGCAGCTGATCGGTGGTATGACCCTGCACGAAGGCCGCATCGCCGAGATGAAAACCGGTGAGGGTAAAACCCTGGTGGCTACCGCGTCGGTATACCTCAACGCATTGCCGGGCAAGGGCGTTCACGTTGTGACCGTGAACGATTACCTGGCCAGCCGTGATGCCGAGTGGATGGGCAAATTGTACCGGTTCCTTGGGCTCACCATCGGCGTAGTGGTTGCCGGCCAGCCGCCGGAAGAAAAGCGCGCGGCCTACCAGGCCGATATTACCTACGGTACCAACAACGAGTTCGGCTTCGATTACCTGCGCGACAACATGGCCTTCAGTATTGAAGACAAGGTCCAGCGCGGGCTGAACTATGCCATCGTGGATGAGGTGGATTCCATCCTGATCGACGAAGCCCGTACCCCGCTGATTATTTCCGGTGCGGCAGAAGATTCCTCCAAGCTGTACCAGGCGGTTAACGACCTGGTACCGAGCCTGGAAAAAGGTGAGGTAGACGAAGCCGGCGAAGCCAGCGGCGACTTCACCATCGATGAAAAATCCCGTCAGGTGGAGCTGACCGAGAGCGGTCACGAGAAAGTGGAAGAGCTGCTGCTGGGCCGTGGCCTGCTGCAGGAAGGTGAAAGCCTGTATTCCGCGGCCAACCTCAGCCTGCTGCACCACGTCCACTCAGCCCTGCGGGCCCATCACCTGTTCCAGAAAGATGTGGACTACATCGTTCAGGGTGGCCAGGTGGTGATTGTTGACGAGCACACCGGCCGGACCATGCCGGGCCGTCGCTGGAGTGAAGGCCTGCACCAGGCCATCGAGGCGAAAGAGGGCCTGAAGATCCAGGCCGAGAGCCAGACCCTGGCCTCCACCACCTTCCAGAACTATTTCCGTTTGTACGAGAAGCTTGCGGGCATGACCGGTACCGCCGATACCGAAGCCTTCGAGTTCCGCCAGATCTACGGCCTGGACGTGGTGGTGATTCCGCCCAACAAGCCGATCCAGCGGATCGACTACAACGACCTGGTGTACCTGACCCAGGAAGAGAAATTCCACGCCATTATCGATGAGATCAAGGATGTAACCTCCGAAGGTCGCCCGGTACTGGTGGGTACGGCCTCCATCGAGGCGTCTGAATTGCTGTCCATGCTGTTGAAAAAGGCCCGGATCGACCACAAGATCCTGAACGCCAAGCAGCACGAATCCGAAGCCCAGATCATTGCCCAGGCGGGCCGGCCCGGTGCAGTGACCATCGCCACCAACATGGCGGGCCGTGGTACCGATATTGTGCTGGGTGGTAACTGGGAGCACGAAGTGGCCGGCCTGGACAACCCTTCCGAGGAAGAAGTTGCCCGCATCAAGGCCGAGTGGACCGAGCGTCACACCCAGGTGCTGGACGCCGGTGGTCTGCACATTGTCGGTACCGAACGCCACGAATCCCGCCGTATCGACAACCAGTTGCGGGGCCGTGCCGGCCGCCAGGGCGATCCGGGTTCTTCCCGCTTCTTCCTGTCACTGGAAGATAACCTGATGCGGATCTTTGCTCCGGAGCGGGTGAAGAACCTGATGCAGGCCATGGGCATGAAGAAGGGCGAGGCCATCGAACACCGCATGGTCTCCAACGCCATCGAGAAATCGCAGCGCAAGGTGGAAGGTCGCAACTTCGACATGCGTAAAACCCTGCTGGAATACGATGACGTGGCCAACGACCAGCGTACGGTGATCTATGATCAGCGTAACGAGGTGATGGCCTCCAACGATATTTCCGAGATGGTCGACACCATCCGGGCCGATGTGGTGGATGCCCTGATCAGCGAGTTCATTCCGCCCCAGAGCATGCCGGAGCAGTGGGATGTGGCCGGCCTGGAAGCTCAGCTGCAGTCCGAGATGGCCGTGGACCTTCCGGTTCAGAAGTGGCTGGAAGAAGACAACAAGCTGTACGAGGAGAACCTTCGCCAGAAGATCCTCGACGCGATTGTGGCCGAATACCGCTCCAAGGAAGAAGTCGCCGGCGCCGAAGCCATGCGCAAGTTCGAAAAACAGGTGTTCCTGCAGGTGCTCGACACCCTGTGGAAAGAACACTTGTCGAACATGGATCATCTGCGCCGCGGTATTCACCTGCGTGGCTACGCCCAGAAGAACCCGAAGCAGGAATACAAGCGTGAGGCTTTCAACCTGTTCGAGACCATGCTTGATACCATGAAGCGTGATGTTGCCCGGGTGCTGAGCCACGTTCGGGTGCAGAGCCGCGAGGAAATGGAAGAGATCGAGCGCCGCCGCAAGGAAGAGCTGGAGCGAGAAATGGCCCGAGCAAAGCTCCGCCATGACGAAACCAGTGCCGCCCGGGCAGCGGAAGGTGAAGGTGACGGCGAAGACGGCCAGCAAGGCCAGCAGACCACGCCGGATACCTTTGTGCGCCAGGAGCGAAAAGTGGGCCGAAACGAGCCCTGCCCCTGCGGATCTGGCAAGAAATACAAACAGTGCTGCGGCAAGGTCAGCTAACCGACCAGCCCGGCACCGAAGCACCAGAACCCGCAAACCGCCAGAGTGCTGGCAGCTTGCGGGTTTTGTCGTTTATTGATCAGGATTATTCAAGGAGACAGGCATGGCGGTAGGTGCAGGAACCTTACCCGAGTTTTTCCCGGTGGCCGGGGTGAAGATTGGCATTGCCAGCGCCGGCATCAAAAAGCCCGGCCGCAAAGACGTTGTGGTGTTCGAGCTGGCACCCGGTGCCCGGGTGGCTGGTATTTTTACCACTAACCAGTTTTGCGCCGCGCCGGTAGTGCTGAGCCGGCGCCACCTGGAGCAGGGTGCTCCCCGTTACCTGCTGATCAACACCGGCAACGCCAATGCCGGTACCGGCGCCCGTGGTATGGCCGATGCAGAACGTTGCTGCGCCGAGCTGGCCGGGCAGGCTGGTGTCCAGACGGCTGACGTTCTGCCGTTCTCGACCGGCGTCATCGGTGAGCCGCTGCCGGTGGACAAGATTGTTGCTGCGCTGCCCGAAGCCCTTTCGGGCATCCGTGAAGATCGCTGGGCGGAAGCTGCCAGTGGCATTATGACCACGGATACCCGGCCCAAGGGTGCCAGCTGCCAGGTGGACCTGGATGGCCACACGGTAACCGTCTCCGGCATCAGCAAGGGTGCCGGCATGATTCGCCCCAACATGGCGACCATGCTGGGCTTTATCGCTACCGACGCCAATATTGCACCGGACGTGCTTCAGGGCCTGGCCTCCGAGCTGGGCGAGAAGTCCTTCAACCGGATTACCATCGACAGTGACACCTCCACCAACGATGCCTGCATGCTGATGGCCACCGGCCAGTACTCCGGCCCGGAAATTACCGCAGACAGCCCGTTGCTGCCCAGGCTGAGGGAAGTCCTGCAGCAGGTCTACCTGGACCTGGCCCATGCCATTGTTCGTGACGGCGAAGGCGCCACCAAGTTTGTCACCATTGACGTAACCGGCGCCGGTAACCAGCAGGAAGCCCTGGGCGTAGCCTATACCGTGGCCCATTCGCCGCTGGTAAAGACCGCCCTGTTTGCGTCAGACCCGAACTGGGGCCGGATCCTGGCAGCCGTGGGCCGGGCCGGTGTACCGAATCTCGACCTGGAAGCGCTGGAAATCTATCTGGGCGATGTCTGCCTGGTGCGCAATGGCGGCAGGGCGGATGATTATTCCGAAGCCCGCGGCCAGGCAGTAATGGACCAGGAAGAAATTACCATCGCCATTGACCTGAAGCGGGGCGATGTCCACGAAACCGTGTGGACCTGCGACTTCTCCCACGATTATGTGACCATCAATGCCGAATACCGCACCTGAGCCCGCGGCCATGGCAGTAAAGAAACTGATCCATGTGGCGGTAGCGGTAATCGTGCGTGATGGTCGGATACTGATCGCCCGGCGGCCGGAGCACGTACATCAGGGAGGATTGCTGGAATTTCCCGGCGGCAAGGTAGAGCCGGGAGAAACCGTACAGCAGGCCCTGGTGCGTGAAATCGCCGAAGAAACCGGGCTTCGGGTGCCGGCTGAAACGCTGGAGCCGGTGATTGGTATTCGCCATGACTACGGCGACAAGCAAGTGTTCCTGGATGTCTGGCAGACCGCATCGGCGGAAGGCGAAGCCGAGGGCAGGGAAGGTCAGCCGGTGTTCTGGCTGACCCCGGAAGAGCTGCGGGATGAAGACTTTCCTGCGGCGAACCGGCCGATCATCCGGGCCCTGAGACTGCCCCGGACTTTGCACATTACCGGTTCCCTGGCTGGGCCAGGTGAGGCTGAAGGCCGGCTCGACCAGGCCCTGCAGCGGGTTACCGGTGGCCTGGTAGTGTTACGGGCGCCGGGGCTGGCTCCGGAGCAGTACCGGCAACTGGCCTCGATGGCGCTGGCGCGCTGCTCCGGCTCATCGGTCGGGGTAATGCTCCATGGCGGACCAGCCCTGCTTTCGGAATTTACGGAGGCCGACGGCCTGCATTTGCCCTGGCGTGAAGCTGAAAGGCTTTCAGGGCGTCCTGCAGCGGGTAATGCCTGGCTGGGTGTGTCTTGCCATAGCGCGGAGCAACTGCGCCATGCGGAGCGCCTGGGAGCGGATTACGCGGTGCTGGGGCCGGTGTTGCCCACGGCCAGCCACCCGGGAGAACCAACCCTGGGCTGGGAGGGCTTTGAGCAACTGGTCGCTGCAGCCAGGCTGCCGGTCTACGCACTGGGCGGTATGCAGCCCGGCCACATAGCAAAGGCCAGGGCCCTTGGCGGCCAGGGGATTGCCGGGATCGGTTTCTGGTGGTAACCGGGCCTTGCTGAAATAACCCATTGAATGACTGAGGCGGAAACAATCGTGAGCAAGCTGACTCATCTTGATGATAAGGGCGAAGCCCGGATGGTCGATGTAACCGACAAGGCCGTAACCGAGCGCGAAGCCCGGGCCGAGGCGACCATCCGTATGCAACCGGAAACCCTGCGTATGATCGTGGATGGCGAGCATCCGAAGGGTGACGTACTGGCCACTGCACGAATTGCCGGCATTATGGCGGCCAAGAGGACCCACGACCTGATTCCCCTTTGTCATGCGCTGAACCTTACCTCGGTGAAGGTGGAGCTGACCCCGGGGGAAGATGGCGCCTCGGTCCATATCCTGACCCGATGCAAGCTATCCGGCCAGACCGGTGTCGAGATGGAAGCACTGACGGCTGCCAGCATCGCGGCCCTCACCCTTTACGATATGTGCAAGGCGGTGGACAAGGGGATGGTGGTTGATAACGTCCGTTTGCTTGAGAAAAAAGGTGGTCGTTCCGGTCACTGGGTTGCCGGCACTACGCCCGCCTAGTACCACCGTGATAGAATGCCCGCCCCATTTGTCAGAACCACGAGGAATTACAGTGGCTGTTCGTTACATTGAGACCTGCCGTTTGCCCACCCCGTTCGGTGTTTTCGACATGCACGGCTTTGAAGAGCCGGATACCGGCAAGGAGCATGTAGCGCTGACGTTGGGTGATATCAGCTCAGACGAGCCACTGCTGGCCCGTACCCACTCGGAGTGTCTGACCGGTGATGCCCTGTACAGCATGCGCTGTGATTGTGGCTACCAGCTGGAAGAAGCGCTGCGCAGTATTGCCCGGGAAGGCCGTGGCATTCTGCTGTATCTGCGCCAGGAAGGCCGGGGTATCGGCCTGCTGAACAAGATCCGGGCCTACCGGTTGCAGGATGAGGGCGCAGATACGGTCGAGGCGAACGAGCGGCTGGGCTTCGGGGCAGACCTGAGGGATTACAGCATGTGCAAAGACATGCTGGAGCACCTGGGCATTACCAGCCTGAGGCTGATGACCAATAATCCGCGGAAAGTGAAGGCGCTGGAATCTTACGGCATCCGGATTGCCGAGCGGGTGCCTTTGCATGTGGGCCGTAACCCCCATAACGAGCATTACCTGAATACCAAGCAAAGCAAGCTGGGCCACTGGCTTGAGACCCACCAGGACGACGACCCGGCCTGAATAATTGATTGCTGCGGGCAACCCGGGTTGCCCGCGTACCGGTTACCTGGTGGCGGTCAGCCCCGGGTAACCCAGTTGCTCCAGGCGCCGGGCGATGGCCTCGCGAATGCCTGCGGCATTCAGCCCGCACTCTTCCAGCAGTTCCTCGTGCTTGCCGTGCTCCACGAACCGATCAGGTAGACCCAGCTGCAGCACCGGCATGGTAACCAGGCTGGCGTTCAGAAATTCGGTCACCGCACTGCCGGCACCACCCGCTACCACGTTCTCTTCCAGGGTCACCAGCAGGTCATGCTGTTCGGCCAGTTCCAGCACCAGGGCTTCGTCCAGCGGTTTCACAAAGCGCATGTCGGCCACGGTGGCATCCAGGGCTTCGGCCGCTTCCAGTGCCGGTGTCAGCAGGGTGCCGAAATTGAGAATGGCCACCCGGCTGCCGTCCCGAACCCGACGGCCCTTGCCGATGGGCAGTGCCTGCAGCTGTTGCTGGATGTCGGCGCCCGGGCCGGTGCCCCGGGGATAACGCACCGCCGCCGGGCCCTGGAATTCCAGGCCGGTGTGCAGCAGCTGGCGGGTTTCGTTTTCATCCGACGGCGTCATGATCACCATGTTCGGGATGCAACGCAGGTAGCTGATATCGAAGGCGCCGGCGTGGGTGGGGCCGTCTTCGCCCACCAGGCCTGCCCGGTCGATGGCAAACAGCACATCCAGGTTCTGGATGGCCACATCGTGCACCAGCTGATCGTAGCCCCGTTGCAGGAAGGTGGAGTAGATGGCCACCACCGGCTTGGCGCCGTCACAGGCCATACCGGCCGCCAGGGTTACGGCGTGCTGTTCGGCAATGGCAACATCGAAATAGCGCTCCGGGAAGCGTTCGGAGAAGGCCAGCAGGTCTGACCCTTCACACATGGCCGGGGTAATGCCGACAACCCGCTCGTCCTGTTCTGCCGCATCACACAGCCACTGGCCGAAGACGTTGGCGTACTTGGGTTTGGGCGAGGCGGGTTTTACCGGCTCCGGTTTGCTGGCCGGCACCGGTTCGATCTTGTTGATGGCGTGGTAGCCGATCGGATCGGCCTCGGCCGGGGCGAAGCCCTTGCCCTTAGTGGTCACCACGTGCAGGAACTGCGGGCCTTCCAGCTCGCGGATATTTTCCAGCGTTTCCACCAGCAGGGGTAGATCATGGCCGTCGATGGGGCCGATGTAGTTGAAGCCCAGCTCTTCAAACAGGGTGCCGGGTGCGATCATGCCCTTGAAGTGCTCTTCGGTCTTCTTGGCCAGCGCCATCAGGTGTGGCGTGCCTTTCAGGACCTTCTTGCTGCTGTCGCGAACCTGGTTGTAGGTACGGCTGGCCAGCAGCTTGGCAAAGTAGTTGGACAGGCCGCCCACGTTGCGGGAGATGGACATGTCGTTGTCGTTCAGGATTACCAGCATGTCGGCATGCAGGTGGCCTGCGTGGTTCAGGGCCTCGAAGGCCATGCCTGCGGTCATGGCGCCATCGCCGATCACGGCAATGCTCTTGCGCCCGGTGTTTTGCATGCGGGCGGCAATGGCCATGCCCAGGGCGGCACTGATAGACGTGCTGGAGTGGCCCACGCCAAAGGTGTCGTATTCACTTTCGGCCCGTTTCGGGAAGCCGGCCAGGCCATCCTTGCGGCGGATGCTGCCCATCTGCTCGCGGCGGCCGGTCAGGATCTTGTGGGGGTAGGCCTGGTGGCCCACATCCCATACCAGCCGGTCTTCAGGCGTGTTGAAGACAAAATGCAGAGCCAGGGTCAGTTCCAGAACTCCCAGGCCGGCACCGAAATGCCCACCGGTCTGGCCCACCGACCAGAGCAGGAATGCTCGCAGCTCCCGGGCCAGTTGGGGCAGATCTTCCGGCGGAAGTTCACGCAGCTGGGCCGGAACTTCAATCCGGTCCAGTAGCGGAGTGTTGGGCCGCTGTGACGGGATTTCCCTGAAAATATATGTGTCCTGCATCAGCTCGGGTCTTTGTCGGAAAGATGAATTCTCTGGCGGGCATTATAAGGGAACAGGACAGGCTGTTTCATACTTCCCGGGCCAGTTGTTACAAAAAGGTATGTTGCGGCGATAATCCGGTCAGTGGTTCCGGCTGACCACATAGTCTGCCATGGCCCGCAACGGAGCGGCTTCTTCGCCAAACCCGTCCAGCGCCTGCTTGGATTGCTGCAGCAACGCCCCGAGCCGCTCCCGGGCACCGTCCAGCCCCAGCAGGGCCGGGTAGGTGGGCTTGGCCTTGGCGGCGTCAGAGCCCTGGCGCTTGCCGATGATTTCAGTGTCGCCCTCGATGTCCAGCAGGTCGTCCTGCACCTGGAATGCCAGACCAAGGGCGCTGGCGTAATCCGACAAGGCACTCAGTTGCTGCTCGCTGACTCCCGGAGCGGTCAGGGCGCCCAGCCGCACGCTGGCTTCAATCAACGCGCCGGTCTTGTGCCGGTGCATGGTTTCCAGCTGTTCGATGTTCAGCGCAAGGCCGACCGATTCCAGGTCAATGGCCTGGCCGCCCACCATGCCCTGATGGCCGCTGGCCCGGGCCAGCTCGGCAATCATGCGAACCCGCTGGGTATCGGACAGTTGCGGTGCTTCAGCGAGCAGCGTGAACGCCAGGGTCTGCAGCGCATCGCCGGCCAGGATCGCGGTAGCTTCGTCGAAAGCAATATGGGCTGTAGGCCGGCCCCGGCGCAGGTCGTCGTCATCCATAGCGGGCAGGTCGTCGTGCACCAGCGAATAGGCGTGGATCAGTTCCAGTGAGCAGGCCGGTGCCACGGCGGCATCTTCCAGGCTGCCCACTGCCCTGGCGGCGGCCAGGCACAGCGCCGGGCGAATCCGTTTGCCGCCTCCCAGCACGCTGTAGCGCATGGCTTCCTGCAGGCGGTCTGACACCGAGGCCTGCTGGATGCCCTGGGCGAGTTCGTGGTCAATACGGGTGCGGCAGTGTTCCAGGTAGGCGAGTGCCGGGGAAGTGCTGTCGGTCATCAGTTGCTGTCATCCGCGGAAAAGGGCCGGGTTTCCAGCGAGCCATCGCTGTTCTGGACGAGTTGTTCCACCCGTTGCTCGGCGGATTTCAGGGCGCTCTGGCATTCCCGGGTGAGTTTGACGCCCCGCTCGAAAGCGGCCAGGGACTGCTCCAGCGACAGCTCGCCTTGCTCCAGGTCGCGAACCAGCTTTTCCAGTTCGTCCAGGGATTTTTCAAAGTCGGCAATGGATGTGCTGTTGTTGCTCTCGCCGGCCATGGGGCCCTCCGGGTCCGGTGTGTCAGAAATTGGGCGGATTATATCAGAGTCCCCGGGCTACCGCTGCCAGCTGAACTGACGTCGCTCAAGGGCGGCGCCGAACGGCCCCCAGGATTGTTCGGTTACGTGGATTTCGCCTTCCCGGGAGACCGTCACCACCGTGGTGGCCCGGGTGCCATAGTGCTCACCGGTGACGAAGGGCGCCGACAGAAATCGCTCGGTTTCGATGCCCACGCCGGTATCCGGCAGTTCGTGGTCCGGGGCCGGGCTGTTGTCCTGCAGCAGGGGAATCAGTTGCTGATGGAGTGCGCCGGCATCGCCGCCGGCCTGCTCGACACAGTGGCCCACGGCGGTGCGAAGGCGCAGCAGCTTCGGCCAGGGCGTCTGCAACAGGTGATTGCTCAGGCCGTACATGCCCCGAAATACCTGCCGGCCGGGATGGGCGTCCCGGTTACTGTAATACCAGCCGCCGGAGCCGGCCAGCGACACCAGGTTAAACCCGGCGTAGCGGCCGGGTTCGGAATTCAGCCGGTGTTGCAATTCCTCCCGTGGCCGGGCCAGTGCCAGCAGTGGCAGCTCACCCCGGCTGTGGCGACCGCTTTCGGTACTGCCTTCGCGCACGTTGGTAACCGCAGCCACCTGGCCGTCCGGAGAAATAGCCAGCCAGGTACCGCCGGATTCCAGGTCCCTGCCTGCCAGCACTTTTTGCCCGAGGGAATCCTGCCACCAGTCCATGCCGGCAGTCGGGCGCCGGAAAAATTCATCCCGGTTGGCCGCCACCACCAGCGGGAAGCGGGGATTCTGGCCAACGGCGAAGGCAATCAGGCACATGGTTCAGGCGTTTCCTTTGGTTCGGGAGGCTGCAGATGCAGTCAACTATGCGTATCATACCAGCCTGAAATCCTACCGGGACCCTTGAGACTCATGACCCTGTTCGGCGTATTTATTCTGTACCTGCTGCTCGGCGCCCTGGCCGGCACCATGGCGGGCCTGTTCGGCATTGGTGGCGGCCTGGTGATCGTACCTGTGCTGATCTTCAGCTTCGGATTTGTGGGTGTCAGCCCTGAAATCGCTGCGCACCTGGCCATCGGCACATCCCTGGCCACTATTGTGTTCACCTCGATCAGCTCCATCCGAACCCACCACCAGCACCAGGCGGTGCGCTGGGAACTGTTCCGGCCCCTGACTGTGGGTATTGTCGGCGGTGCAGTGGTCGGGGCCTGGACGGCGTCTTTACTGAGCGGGCCGGCCCTGGAAACCATTATCGGTGCCTTCGCTATCCTGGTGGCCCTGAAAATGATCCTGGAAGTGAACCCCAAACCGGGCCGGGATGTGCCGGGAACAACCGGCCTTGGCGTAGCCGGCGGCTTTATCGGCTGGGCCTCCGCCATTTTCGGGATTGGCGGCGGCACCATATCAGTGCCTTACCTGACCTGGTGTAACGTGAAAATGCAACAGGCGGTGGGAACCTCCGCCGCCCTTGGCCTGCCTATCGCCCTGGCCGGAGCCACTGCCAACATCTGGACCGGCTGGGGACACCCGGGTTTGCCGGAAATGAGTCTTGGCTTCATATATTTGCCAGCCCTGATCGGTATTGTGGTTACCAGCGTGTTCTTTGCCCGCATCGGCGCAAAGCTGGCGCACAAACTCGACGGCCGCCTGCTGAAGCGAATCTTCGCCATCGTCCTGATCATCGTCGGCCTCCGATTCCTGCTGAGCTGAGAGACATTCCATGCTGCAACACCCGCAATTTGACCCGGTGGCCATCGCCATCGGCCCACTGAAAATTCACTGGTATGGCCTGACCTACCTGCTCGGCTTCGCCGCCGGCTGGTGGCTGGGCCGCCTGCGCACCCGCAAGCCCTGGTCGCCCCTGCACGAAGAACAGGTGGGCGACATGCTGTTCTACCTGGCGTTGGGGGTCATCCTCGGTGGCCGCTTCGGATACGTGGTGTTCTACAACTTCGACACCTTCCTGGCAGACCCGCTGTGGCTGCTCAGAGTGTGGGAAGGCGGCATGTCGTTCCACGGCGGATTGCTGGGCGTGATGCTGGCCATGTGGTGGTTTGGCCGCAAAACCGGGGCCGGCTTCTGGAAAATTGCGGACTTCGTGGCACCCCTGGTGCCGGTGGGGCTGGGTGCCGGGCGCATCGGCAACTTCATCAACGGCGAACTCTGGGGCAAGCCCACCGACGTGTCCTGGGGCATGGTCTTCCCCCAGGCACCGGACAGCCTGGCGCGACACCCGTCCCAGCTCTACCAGTTCGCCCTGGAAGGCGTGGTGCTGTTCGCGTTGCTGTGGTGGTTCTCCTCCAAACCCCGCCCGAAAATGGCCGTCTCCGGCCTGTTCCTGGTGGGCTACGGCAGCTTCCGCTTCCTGACCGAATTCGTGCGCCAACCAGACCCGCAACTGGGCTACCTGGCCTTTGACTGGCTCACCATGGGGCAGGTGCTCTCCACCCCCATGATCGCCGCCGGCGCCGCCCTGATGATCCTTGCTTACCGGAGAAACGCCCAATGAAAGCCTACCTCGACCTGATGCAAGACGTAGTCGACAACGGATTCGACAAAGGCGACCGCACCGGCGTAGGTACCCGCTCGGTATTCGGCCGACAAATCCGCTTCAACCTGCAGGACGGCTTCCCGCTTGTCACCACCAAAAAAGTGCACCTGCGCAGCATCATCTACGAATTACTGTGGTTCCTGAAAGGCTCCACCGACAACACCTGGCTGGCGGAACGCAAAGTCAGCATCTGGAACGAATGGGCCCTCGAAAACGGCGACCTGGGCCCCATCTACGGTAAACAATGGCGCAGCTGGCAATGCCACGACGGCCGCGTCATCGACCAGATCAGCGAAGTCATCGACCAGATCCGCACCAAACCCAACTCCCGGCGCCTGATCGTCTCCGCCTGGAACCCGGCAGAATTGCCGGACGAGTCCGTTAGCCCTCAGGACAACGTGCGTGAAGGCCGCATGGCACTGGCGCCTTGCCACTGCCTGTTCCAGTTCTACGTAGCCGACGGCAAACTCTCCTGCCAGCTATACCAGCGCAGCGCCGACCTGTTCCTCGGTGTTCCGTTCAACATCGCCTCTTACGCGCTGCTGACGCATATGATCGCCCAGCAGTGCGATCTGGAAGTGGGGGAGTTTGTTCATACGTTTGGCGACTGTCATCTGTATCAGAACCACCTGACGGACGACATTGTTTTCGAGCAGCTGAAGCGCGAGCCACGGCCGCTGCCGAAACTGGTCATCAAGCGCAGGCCGGAATCCATCTTCGATTACGAACTAGAGGATTTCGAATTCGACGGCTATGACCCATACCCGGGTATAAAAGCGCCGATAGCTATCTGATCCTGAGTCTGGGATCGTGGCCCGGTTGGTTCGGGGGAGGCAGGGCAGCGGGTGGGGCTTTCCGAAAAACGCTGTGAATACGTCCGTGTACGCTTGGCTCCGCCATCCATGGCTACGCACATTTTCGGAAAGCCCCACCCGCTACCCTGCATTCGAACAATGGTGATCGAAGACCCGGAACGCCCACACAAGAGGTCAAGTTATGAGAAAGGCACTGATAGTCGCTATGGCCAGAAATCGGGTCATCGGGAGGAACAACCAGCTCCCCTGGTATCTGCCGGGGGATTTGAAGTACTTTAAGCAGGCCACCATGGGCAAGCCCATCATCATGGGGCGGAAAACCTGGGATTCCATTGGCCGGCCGTTGCCCGGGCGCATGAATGTGGTGATATCAAGGAACGCAGACTGGCAGGCACCCGCAGGCACCGTTGCTGCGTCATCACTGGAAGCGGCACTGGTTAAAGCAGAAGCGCAGGCTGAGCTGGAAGGCGGTGAAGAAGTAATGATCATTGGCGGCGGTCAGATCTACGCTGAAGCCCTGCCAATGGTCGACCGTATGTACATCACCCAGGTACACGCCGAGGTAGACGGAGATGCGTATTTTCCGGAAGTGAACTGGGATGAGTGGGAAGAAATCGGACGCGAAGACTTCTCCGCGTCAGACAACAATCCTTACGACTACAGCTTCGTAGTCTACCAGCGTAGCCGGTCAAGCTGACCGGCTAGCTGATCAGGCCTCAGCGCGGGGCGCGCTTGGGGCCCTTGGCTGCAGGCTTGCCGCCCTTGCCGGCGGGCTTGCCAGCTTTCGGGCCGCTCTTGCGGAAGCCCGGCTTGCCATCCTTACTGAACTTCTTGCCCGGGGCACCCTTACGGAAACCGCCTTTGCCCGGAGGCGGGCCTTTGCGATCACGGCGGGGTGCGGCAGAAATCTCCGGCAGGGCTTCCGGCTGCTCCAGTGGCAGGGAATCCGGCTGGGAGGCTTCCAGCAGGCAGGCCAGGGCGCCGGCTACGGCCGCCATGTCCATGTCGTTACGCTCGGCAATCTCGTCCAGCAGGGCGATAGCCTTGCCAGAACGGGGATCGTTGGTGAAGCCCAGCAGCTGCTCTTCAAACTGTTCTACCCGCATTTTCTGCAGGGCAGCCGGTGACGGCAGCTGGTACGGTTCCATCGGAGAGTTGGTGGCCCGCTCCAGAGTACGCAGCCAGCTGCGCTCACGCGGAGTGACCAGCAGGATAGCCTTGCCGGTACGGCCGGCACGACCGGTACGACCAACACGGTGAATATACGCTTCAGTGTCGTAGGGCACATCGTAGTTGATGACGTGGGTAATCCGGGGCACGTCCAGGCCGCGAGCTGCTACATCGGTGGCAATGATAATGTCTTTCTTGCCACGCTTGAGATCTTCAACGGTCTGCTCGCGCTGGCGCTGGTTCAGGTCACCGCTCAGGGGTGCCACAGCGTGGCCACGGGCTGACAGCTTTTCAGCCAGCAGGGTGGTTTCGGCCTTGGTGCGCACAAAGATAATGGAGGCATCGAACGGCTCCACTTCCAGAATGCGGGTCAGGGCATCCAGCTTGCGCTCGGCGTACACCGGCAGAACGAACTGGGAGATACGCTCAACCGTGCGGGTCTCGCTCTCGATTTTTACTTCAGTCGCGTTTTTCAGGTAGGTCTGCGCAACTTTCTTGATCTGCGGCGGCATGGTGGCCGAGAACAGGGCGCGCTGACAGGTATCCGGGGTTTTCGACAGAATCGCTTCTACGTCGTCGATAAAGCCCATGCGCAGCATTTCGTCGGCTTCATCCAGCACCAGTGCCTTCAGGCTGCCCAGTTTCAGCGTGCCTTTGCGCAGGTGGTCGAGCATACGGCCCGGGGTGCCCACAATAACCTGGGCGCCACGCTTGAGGCCGCGAATCTGCGGAGCAAAGTCCTGGCCGCCGTAAATGGGCAGTACATGGAAGTTGCGGAACTTGCTGGCGTAGGTCGTGAAGGCCTCTGCCACCTGGATGGCCAGCTCTCGTGTCGGAGCCAGTACCAGGATCTGGGGTTCAGCGATGTTGGCGTCGATGCGGCTCAGCAGCGGCAGGGCAAAGGCTGCGGTCTTGCCGGTACCGGTCTGGGCAACGCCCAACAGGTGGTTACCGGCCAGGAGGGCAGGGATGGATTGCGCCTGGATGGGCGACGGAGTTTCATAGCCAACAGCGGAAACGGCTTCCAGTACAGCTGGATCCAGCCCCAGTTCGGCAAAAGACAATTCTGACATGAATGTACTCGGTATTCGGAGGGTATTGCACCGCAGGGCAGTGCGTGATTTTGAAACATTATAGTCGTTTTGTCGCTGCTTTAATATGAATAATGCCGGTTTGGTGGTAG
Source organism: Marinobacter sp. G11 (assembly GCF_021282325.1). NCBI lineage: Bacteria > Pseudomonadati > Pseudomonadota > Gammaproteobacteria > Pseudomonadales > Marinobacteraceae > Marinobacter > Marinobacter sp. G11. The sequence goes on along the minus strand of NZ_JAJSPB010000001.1, from coordinate 238,073 downwards.
GTAGTTGCCGGGGCAAGGTTATTGCGGGCGTGTTGCGATTGGTGCAGTCTATGAGGTTTGCATACTAACCAACTGGAAAATAAGCCTATGACCTTTGATCAGCTGCTGGCCGAAGTACGCCAGGATGGCACAGTGACCCTTCCTTCTGACTGGGCACAGGGGCGCGCCACGTTTGGCGGCCTGGTTGCGGCCCTCGCATTTGATGTGATGGCAACAAAGGTAGCGGAAGGCCGGGCTATGAGGGCCCTTCAGGTATCATTTGTCGGGCCGGTGGAGCCCGGCGTGCCGGCGCAGTTTGAGGCCGAACTGTTACGCGAAGGCAAGGCCGTTTCGCAAGTACAGGGGCGGATTCTGCAGAATGGCGAACCTCGCCTGGTCTGCCTGGCCAGCTTCGGCGGAGACCGGGAATCCGCCATTCAGGTGGAGCCGCTTCCGGCGCCCGAAGCCAGGCCGGTCGACCAGTGTCAGGGGCTGCCCTACATCAAGGGCATGACTCCGGAGTTCACCCAGCACATCGAGATGCGCTGGGCGTTCGGCAATTTGCCGTTTTCCGGTAAGGGTGGCCGTGACATGGGCGGCTGGATGCAGTTCCGGGAAACTCCGGAAGTGTTCACAGATGCCCATATTGTTGCGCTGGTAGATGCCTGGCCGCCGGCGGTACTGCCGCACCTGAAAGATCGTGTGCCGGCCAGTTCCCTGAGCTGGGCACTGGAAATTGTGCATCCCCGGCCGGTGATCGAGCCCGGTGACTGGCTGCTGTACCGGGCCACCATTGACCAGGCCGGTGCGGGCTACGGCCACACCCATGCCGGTGTCTGGACTGCCAGCGGTGAGCTGGTGGCGCTGAGCCGGCAGACGGTTACCGTGTTCGGATAAGCCAGGAACGGGCGTCAGGCGGCCATCTCGGCCTTCAGGGCGTCCAGTATCACCCGGGCAAACTGGCGGGGTGAATCTTCCTGCAGGAAGTGACCGCCACTGAGGGTAATGTGGGGCTGGCCGAAGGCGCCGGGAATGCGGCGCTGCATCAGCCGGTCTCCGCCCCGGGTAATCGGGTCACTGCTGCTGAAGCAGGTAATAAACGGCTTGCGCCATTTTTCCAGTATCCGCCAGGCTTCCCGGTTGGCTGCGCTGGATGGATCCGAGGGCGAGGTGGGCACCAGTTTCGGAAAGGCCCGTGCCCCGGCTTTGTGGCGGGCGTCCGGAAAGGGGGCTTCGTAGGCGGCCAGTTCGCCGCTGGACAGGGTTCTCTCGGTACCCAGCTGGATGATCCGTGCTACGGGAAACCAGGGGCTGTGGCTGGCAAAGGCTTTCCACAGGCGAAAAACAGACGGTACCGGTGAGTCTCCGGTGGGCAGCATTCCGTTACCGACAATAATGCGGCTGAAGCGCCGGTGGTTTTCTGCAGCCAGTCGCAAGCCCAGCAGTGAGCCCCAGTTCTGGCATACCAGCGTGATATTCCACAGGTCCAGCTCTTCGACCCATCGGGTCAGCCAGTTTACGTGGTTGTCCGAGGTGTAGTCTGCGGTGTCGACGGGTTTGTCCGATTTTCCGAAACCGACGAGGTCCGGCGCCAGTACCCGGTGCCCGGCATCGGCGACCACGGGGATCATGTGCCGGTACAGGTACGACCAGGAAGGCTCACCGTGCAGCATCACCACCGGTGCCGCACTTTTCGGGCCTTCATCCACGAAGTGCATTCGCAGGCCCGGTTCGACATCCAGATAGTTGGGGGAGAAAGGGTAATCCGGGAGGCCTGCGAAGCGGGCTTCGTCAGTTCTCAGAATACGCATGCCATCGACTGTCCTGACTGATAGGTTGCGCGATTGTCGCGGTGACAATGTTCAGTCTTCAGGATAATGCAGATGGAATGTTGCTGTGTTTGAGTTCGGTAACAGAGCGTTGCGGCTTTGAATCAGGACGCAATATCGAACAGGCGCTCGGGGTTGTCGACCTGCGCGAGGGCTTCGTCACAGCAGTTGACGGCGCCGCAGTCGTCGGCCGAGCACAGGCCGATGGTGTCGCAGCAGATGTCCTGGTGGTTGTCGCCCTGGTTCCGGAAAATCCGGGCCCGGGACAGGATCGAGCGGCAATGGCCGCACAGCAGCGTGGGTACTGCGCTTCTTTCTGCCAGAAAGGCATTGAAGTGTTGATGTTGAGTCATAAGAAATCCTCCTGATCTACCTACCATAGGGACGCTTTGTGACAATTCAAAGTCTGCCAGCGGGCGTTCCATGGTTCGGGTTCAGCAGTTATACGTATCAGGCGTCAGGATCGACTACCGGGCGGCGGTTGGAACGTTTGTCGTCCCAGTCCAGGTCTTTCGGGTCGTACCAGCCCAGCCGGTCGGTTACCTTGCGCCGGGTGAACTCGGAAAGCGTGGGCCAGAGTTCCTGGAAGTCTTCCAGCCCTCTTTCCCGTTGCCGTAACTGCTTGCTGGCCAGCCGGCTGATGGTGCGGGGCAGGTGCAGGGCTTCGCCGAGTTGCCCGGGCACCAATACCTCCTGCCCCATCACTTTCCGGCGATGGGTGCGGGCGGCCAGCACCTTCTGCAGTTCGGTGGCAGCCTCAAGGGCGGTTTCGATGGTAAAGCTATCGGGATCCAACAACATGGCCTGTTTATTTGCTGTTCGATAACCTGCCACTATAACGTGAATCCGGCTACAGTGGCCACGCTCTCATGGTAGTCTGCGGGGCTGGAAAACCGGTTCGCCGGGAACGTCATTGCTTCAGGAATGTTTGATATGTACGCAAAACTCGAGACACGGACCTTTCTGGCCATGCTGGTGGGGGTGTCGTTTGCTTTTATCTGGCTGATGAAGCCGTTTTTCGGGCCGATTTTCTGGGCCGTGGCCATTGCCCTGATTTTTCACCCGGTCCAGCAACTGCTGGTCAGGCGCCTGGGCGAGCGCCCCAACATCAATGCCCTGATCACCCTTATGATCTGCATGATTATCGTGGTGATTCCGGTGCTGTTTCTCGGGACTGCGCTGATTGCCGAAGGCGTTGGCATCTATCAGAAAATCCAGGAAGGGGAAATCCGGCCCGGGGAATACATTGACCAGGTGAACCGGTCCTTTCCGGCCATTCAGGCTTTCCTGGCCCAGTTTGACATCAACTTCGGTGAACTTCGGGATCGCGCGGTGAACGCCATTCTGGGCGGCAGCCAGTTCCTGGCCAAGCAGGCCCTGGGCATTGGCCAGAACACCTTCCAGTTTTTTCTGGGGCTGGCGCTGATGGTTTACATGGCATTTTTTCTGCTGCGGGACGGCCATAAACTGGTGGAGTTGCTGATCAAGGCGTTGCCGCTAGGGGATGAGCGTGAGCGGCTGCTGTTTGCCAAGTTTGCCGAGGTTACCCGGGCTACCGTGAAGGGCAACCTGCTGATTGCCATTATCCAGGGTGCGCTCGGGGGGCTGATCTTCTGGGCCCTGGGTATTACCGGCGCCTTGCTGTGGGGGGTGGTGATGGCGATTGTCTCGCTGCTGCCGGCCGTGGGGGCGGCGATTGTCTGGGTGCCGGCAGCGGTCTACCTGGCTGCCGTTGGCGATATCATCCCGGCCATCATCCTGACGGCGTTTGGCACCATTGTTATCGGCCTGGCCGACAACCTGCTGCGCCCGATACTGGTGGGCCGGGACACCAAGATGCCGGATTACCTGGTGCTTCTGTCCACCCTCGGTGGCATCGTGCTGTTCGGCATCAATGGCTTTGTTATGGGGCCGCTGGTGGCAGCGCTGTTTATGGCGTTCTGGGGGATTTTTATCCGGGAGTTCGGCGAAGAGGCCCATGCTTCCCGGCCAGAATGTGAACCAGGTAGCAAGGATGAGGATTAGCTTGTGCTAGGGTCGGGTTAATGCCCTCGACCGTGGAGATGGGCGCCGCATTACCCTAATAACAAGATATTCAAGCGATATCAGGAGTAAGCCGGTGTTTACCACGAAAACTGCCAGCCATCCATTGCACAAACTGGTCCTCGCTGCGGGAGCCGTTGCGCTCCTTGGCACTGCCTCTTTGTCCCACGCCAATGATGTTGTCGCACTAAAGCACGCTTTATATGGCGCCGGGTACGATATAAACAATGTGAACCCCAAACTGGATGAACATACCCGGGCCGAGTTAACCCAATATCAGGAAGATCAGGGGCTGGAAGCCAGCGGTACCCTGAATGAAGAAACCAAGAAGGCGCTCGGGATGGTGGTCGTTGCAGAGGCTGCTCCCGAATCCAGGGCGCCCGCTCAGGCAGCTGCGAAGCCGGAAAGTGAGCCGCAGCCTGAAGCTGCCGAGCAAGCTGAAGAAAAGGATGACGAAGACGAAGCCTGGTCGCTCTGGTAATCCCGGCCCGGCCGCTTTGGCCAATGTCATAAAAAAGCCCGCAGGCTTGGCAGCTTGCGGGCTTTTTGTTTAAGGCCTGTTGGGATCAGTCCAGCTTGGACAGGTCCCGGACCGCGCCTTTATCTGCGCTGGTGGCCAGCAGGGCGTAGGCCTTCAGGGCCGCCGACACCTTTCGGGGACGGGAGTTTTCCGGTTTCCAGCCCTTGGCATCCCGCGCTTCGCGGCGCTTCTGCAGCTCGTCGTTGCTGACCTGCACATTGATGCTGCGGTTCGGGATGTCGATCAGGATGGTGTCGCCTTCCTCGATCAGGCCGATAGCGCCGCCGGCAGCCGCTTCCGGAGACGCATGGCCGATGGACAGGCCCGAAGTACCGCCAGAGAAGCGGCCGTCAGTCAGCAGGGCGCATTCCTTGCCCAGTCCCTTGGATTTCAGGTAACTGGTGGGGTAGAGCATTTCCTGCATGCCGGGGCCACCTTTCGGGCCTTCGTAGCGAATGATGACCACGTCGCCTGCCTTCACTTCGTCATTCAGGATACCGGCCACGGCCGTGTCCTGGCTCTCGAAGACCTTGGCCTTGCCTTCGAATACGAAGATGCTTTCGTCTACACCGGCGGTTTTTACCACGCAGCCGTCGACCGCAATGTTGCCGAACAGTACGGCCAGGCCGCCTTCGGACGAGTAGGCGTTTTCGACAGAACGGATACAGCCGTTCTCACGGTCACCGTCCAGGCTCGGCCAGCGGGTGCTCTGGCTGAATGCGGTCTGGGTGGGAATGCCGGCCGGACCGGCCTTATAGAATTCCACCACTTCAGCGGTGGGGGAGCGCATGATGTCCCACACTTCCAGGGCTTCTTTCATGGTCTTGCTGTGTACGGTGGGCAGATCGGTGTTGATCAGGCCGCCGCGTTCCAGTTCACCCAGAATGCCCATGATGCCGCCGGCGCGGTGCACATCTTCCATGTGGTACAGGGGCGAGTTCGGGGCCACCTTGCACAGCTGCGGTACCTTGCGGGACAGCCGGTCGATATCGGCCAGGGTGAAGTCCACCTGGCCTTCCTGGGCTGCTGCCAGCAGGTGCAGGATGGTGTTGGTGGAGCCGCCCATGGCAATGTCCATGGTCATGGCATTCTGGAACGCTTCCATGGAGGCAATGCTGCGGGGCAGCACGCTGGCATCGTTCTGCTCGTAGTAGCGCTTGGCGTTTTCCACAATCTGGCGGCCGGCGTTCAGGAACAGCTGCTCGCGGTCGGAGTGGGTTGCCAGCAGCGAGCCATTGCCCGGAAGGGCCAGGCCGATGGCTTCGGTCAGGCAGTTCATGGAGTTGGCGGTGAACATGCCGGAGCAGGAGCCACAGGTGGGGCACGCGCTGCGTTCGTATTCTTCCACCATCTCGTCGGTGGCGGTCGGATCAGCCGCGATCACCATGGCATCTACCAGGTCCAGCTTGTTCTCGGACAGCTTGGTTTTACCGGCTTCCATGGGACCGCCGGAAACGAAGATCGTCGGAATGTTCAGGCGCAGCGCGGCCATCAGCATGCCCGGGGTGATCTTGTCGCAGTTGGAAATGCACACCAGTGCATCGGCACAGTGGGCGTTGGCCATGTACTCTACGGAGTCGGCAATGATCTCCCGGGAGGGCAGGGAATACAGCATGCCGTCGTGGCCCATGGCGATACCGTCGTCTACGGCGATGGTGTTGAATTCCTTCGCCACACCACCGGCGGCTTCGATTTCGCGACAGACCAGCTGGCCCAGGTCTTTCAGGTGCACGTGGCCGGGCACAAACTGGGTGAACGAGTTGGCAACGGCGATAATCGGTTTGCCGAAATCGTCATTTTTCATACCGGTGGCGCGCCAGAGCGCACGGGCTCCGGCCATGTTGCGGCCGGCGGTTGAGGTGTGGGAACGATACTGGGGCATGGCGTGCTGCTCTCTCCCTTAATTTTGAACGGACTAAGCGAAACCGAGAGGATAACAGATTCCGTGCCCCTCGCATGGCTGTTTTCCGGATCGGTGTTTACAATAAACCTTCAGCCCGCAGGCTGAATTCCATAAAACCAACCAAGAGCCATTCCCACAGTGACTGACTCACTTTCCAGCGTGCCGCTGTTTCCGCTCAATTCCATTATCCTGCCCAAGGGGCGTATTCCCCTGCAGCTGTTCGAGCCCCGCTACATAGATATGCTGACCCGCTGCCTGAAAGAGCAGCAGGGCTTTGTGGTAGTGCTTTTACAGGATGGCGACGAGGTTGGCCGCAAGGCCCTGTTCCACGATCAGGGCACCTATGTGCGGATTATCGACTTTCAGCAGCTGGACAACGGCTTGCTGGGTATCACCGTTGAAGGCGACACCAAGGTGCGGGTAGTCCGCAACTGGCAGCAGGAAGACGGTTTGCACATGGGGGACGCCGAGCCGTTGGAGCCGGAGCAGCAGGTTGATATTCCGGACCGGCACTATGAATTGCCGGCGGTTCTGCAGGCCCTGTTCCGGCATCCGGTGGTGAAGGATCTGGGCATGGATGTCGATTTTGAGGATGCCCGTGAGGTGGGCTGGCGGCTTACCGAGCTGTTGCCCCTGGACAAGTCCGAGAAGCAGCAGCTGGCGGAGTGCCAGGATCCGGTCGAACGCCTGGACCGGTTGCAAGCCCTGCTGGACATCCTTGAACAAGGCTCCTGAAACCGGTCAGGGCGTCACAGGCTGCGGCGAGTAGGCCAGAACGGCACCGTCCCAATGGCTGGCCATGTAAACGGCGGTGAATGCCAACCACAGGCCCAGCGCTGCCCAGGTGAACGGATCCGGGCTCAGGGGCACGCGATCATATCGGCTGTAGCTGGCGCGGATAACCCCGGTAATGGCCAACCCCAGGAACAACCCTCCCAGAACATCGGTGAACCAGTGTACCCCCAGATACAGCCGGCTCAGGGCTACCGGCAGCAATGGCAGTGACAGCAGCACGTAGCTTTGCCAGCGTTGCCGTTGCCGGCTTTCCGCCGCAATGAAGCTGGCGCACAGGGTTACCAGCACCGTGGCCCCGGCAGTGTGGCCGCTGGGAAAGGCTCCTGAAGATGGCGGGAGCATCACCGTATCGGGCCGTGGTATTCCGAAGCCGGCTTTCAGTAACCAGATGCTCCCGCTGGCCAAAATGGCGGCTGCGGCCACGTGGATAGCGGCGGCATAGTAGCCGCGAAATACCAGCACCAGAAACCCGAGCACGGCGGCGGCAATCAGTACCGGTGGGTCTCCGGCCAGGGTAAAGGCAACCATCGGCAAATCCAGCAGCGGCTGGCGCAGCAGGGCAAACCAGGCCAGCACCTGTTGGTTCAGTTCATACAGTTTGCTGCTGACCGTCACCACCTGTGCCAGTATCAGGAACAGCGCCAGGGCTGTAACGGACATCATCAGGGACGGCAGCGGGAATTCGCCACGGCGGGCCGGCCGCTCGCTGGTGTACAGCCGCCAGAACCGGTGGGTTGCATCGTAGCGGGCCATAGTGGTTTCCAGCCACCGGTACGGGCGGCTGCCTTCCCCCAGACCCAGTCGCATTTGCAGCAGGATCAGGTAAACCACCAGCAGTACCCCAAAGCTGACTCCGAGCACCAGGTAGAAGTGAGGTGGCGGTTTGATCTCGCTGGCCAGTGCCGTGCCTACGGTGAACCCGGGCAGGATATACACCAGTGCCCATCCTACTGCCGACAGCAAGTTAAAGGTAATGAAGGTGCGCCAGGGCATGTGCAGTGCGCCTGCCACCATGGGGATGATAGGGCGTATCGGGCCCACGAATCGCCCGATGATGACGCTCTTGCCGCCATGGGCCCGGAAGAAGTTTTCTCCCTTGGCAATCAGGCCGGGGTAACGGCTCAAGGGCCACACGGTGTCGAGTCGTCCTTTGAGTAGCCGGCCGATGGAGAAGCTCAGGACATCGCCGGCAACGGCGCCCAGGCTGGCCCAGATCAGGGCTTCGGACAGGGGAATGCCGGTTTTGCCGGCCAGGGCGGCAAAGGCAAACAACATGGCCACGCCCGGCACGATGATGCCGGCGATAGCCAGGGATTCAATCAGGGCCGTGGCAAACAGGGCGAACACCAGCCAGCCCGGGTTGCCAGCTACCCAGGTGGTCAGCTCAGTGAACCAGCTCCCTGTCATGCCCGGACCGGCTCTCCCGGGGTGAACCAGGCGGAATCAGCCCCGTGTTTCCTGGCTTCCAGCATGGCATTGGTTGCCCGCTGGCGAAGCAGCTCGGTGCTGGTATCGCCATTGCCCCGTGTAGTACAGCCAAGGCTTACGGACACCTTGCCGGTTTCCGGCCAGTCCCGTTCGGCGATGGTGCGGCGGATGCGTTCGGCAATGACCCGCAGGCCTTCTTCCGGGGTGAATGGCAGGATCAGGAAAAACTCGGAATCCTGCAGGCTGTACAGGGAGTCTCCCGCCCGGATGGTTTCGAACAGTTGCCGGGTAATCTGGCTCAGCAGGCGGTTCAGGCCGCGCTTGCCGTGCAGGTCGCGGATCTGGTCGTGGTGGTCCAGGCTCAGGCTGATGACCGACAGCGGGTGGCCGGTGGCAATGGCCCGGCTGATTTCCTTTTGCAGGGTTTCATCCAGGAATCGGGCATTGTGGGCGCCGGTGATCGGGTCGGTAATGGCCAGGTCCTGGGCGGACTGGGTCATGTGGTCGTAGTGCCAGACATAAAGCGCGGTGACGGCGGCCAGCAACAGCAGCCCCGCACTGGTGATAACGGCATCGGTTACAGGGTTGCCGAGCCAGGTCACGGCAATCACCGGTAGCAGTAGCAGGGCGCACAGCGCCAGCCCCTGCCGAAGGGGCAGGATTAGCAGGTTGAGCACCAGCAGGGGCATGGCCCAGTGGCTGATGCCGGGCGCGTTCATGGTCAGAACGGCCGCCACCAGGCCACTGTTCAGGCCGGCCAGGATGATCAGGTGGCCCGGTGCCGAAAGCTGGTGGCGACGGCAGAAGTAGGTATACACCAGCCCGGTCAGCAGCAGGGCGGTCATTGCCAGGGCCAGGTAAAACAGCTGGTAGAAGCCGTAGCGCAGGTTCTGCAGCGCCAGGACAGAAATAACCAGGGCCGTCAGGCTGTAGGCGGCGCTGTGGCTCCAGGTGCGCAGGCGGGTTTCGGTCATTGAGCGCTGGCCTCCGGGTCCTGCTTGCCCGGAAGGTCGGACGGCAGAGGGTTGCTGAAGGTCTGGGTGCGATTGCCACCCTGTTGCTGGGCCCGGCGCAGGGCGTTGGCCACGCTTTGCTGCAGGCTGTCGGCATCATCGCCAATGTTCAGGCCGGCGACGCCGGTGCTGACGGTGAGTTTCAGGCCGTGAGACTCCATCAATTTATCAAGTCCCTGGCGGATGAGGTCTGCCTTCTTTGCGGTTTCGGCGGTATTGGCGCCCGGCAGAATCGCCAGGAATTGCAGGTCTGCCACCCGGTAGTAGGTATCGAAGTCCCGTAACTGGGAATGCAGGTAACGGCCGATTCTGGGCAGGATGGCGCGGATGTCTTCGTCCGGGTCGCTGTCACTCAGATGGGTGTCGAGGCCGATCATCATCACCGACAGGTTGGTGCCCTCCCGTTCGCTGCGCTGGATTTCCTTGTGCAGGTCCGTCGACAGGTACTCCCGGCTGGCGGCCTGGGTGAGCTCGTCGGTGCGGCGCAGTGGCGCCAGCTGGCGGGACTTGTATTCCCGCAGGAACACCAGGATGCCGGCCAACAGCGTGGTCAGTACAAACGCGCTGACCATCTGGTGGCGGTCTGGCAGGTTGACCAGCCATTGGGCGCTGGACAGTACGAGGACCAGCAGAACCAGGGTCACCGGTGCCGCCAGGTAAACCGGCAGCAGGGCGAAGGTGGCCAGCGGCAGGGCATAGAGCCAGTGGCTTAGCGACCACGGCCCCAGCCACAGGGCGGCAATAAGCGCCAGGGCCAGGGCGCCGAGGAAAAAATACCTCAGTTGTGGCCATGGCAGTTTGCCCTGTTGATTGTTCAGGGGGCTGCCTGCCAGGCACAACCCCGCCGCAGCCGCCGCAGAAGCCGCCGCAAGGGGTTCGCCAAGCAGCACACTCAGGGCGCTGGTTAGCGCCAGGGCGGCACAACCGGCTTTGGTGAGGGTGCTGGGCAGGAATTTTTCGGCCGACTGGGGCATGGAACCTCTGTCCTTCGCTGGCACATCCATTGAATATTGAAAGCAGTGCAGCGGTATAATAGTCGTTTGGGGTGCGGACTTGAAACGGGAAAGGTAAAGTAACCGCCCGGTTTTGGAATCAGCTAGCAGAATAAAAGGTATATCGATGGATGTTGCAGCCTACATGGCGGAGCTTGGCCAACAGGCCAGGGTCGCCTCAAGAGAAGTCGCCCGTTCGGCAACCGCCGTGCGCAACCAGGCCCTGCTGGCAACAGCGGAAACACTGGATGCGGCGCGCCAGGCACTGGCAGAGGCTAACCGCAAGGACCTGGAAAACGGCCGGGCCAATGGCCTGGACGAGGCCATGCTGGACCGCCTTGAGCTGACGCCGGCCCGTATCGACACCATGATTGAAGGCCTGCGCCAGGTGGCAACCCTGCCGGACCCGGTGGGCGAAATCACCGATATGACCTATCGCCCCTCCGGTATCCAGGTGGGCAAGATGCGCGTTCCGCTGGGCGTTATCGGCATCATCTACGAATCCCGGCCGAATGTGACGGTCGAGGCGGCCAGCCTTTGCCTGAAGTCCGGCAATGCCACCATTCTGCGTGGTGGCTCCGAGGCCATCCATTCCAACCAGGCGATTGCCGAATGCCTGGCCACCGGCCTGGCGGCCGCCGGGCTGCCGGAAACCGCAGTGCAGGTGGTGAAAACCACCGACCGCGCCGCGGTGGGCGAGCTGATCACCATGCCCCAGTACGTGGATGTGATTGTGCCCCGGGGTGGTAAAGGCCTGATCGAACGCATCAGCCGCGATGCGCGGGTGCCGGTGATCAAGCACCTGGACGGCGTGTGCCACGTGTACATCGACAGCCATGCCGACCCTGAAAAGGCCTTGAAGGTTGCGGTCAACGCCAAGACCCACCGTTACGGCACCTGCAACACCATGGAAACCCTGTTGGTGGACCAGGAAGTGGCAGACGATATGCTGCCCCTGCTGGCCGCCGAATTTGCCGCCAAGGGTGTGGAGTTGCGGGGCTGTGACCGTACCTGCGCGATTGTTGAAGGTATCAGTGCCGCCACCGAGGACGACTGGCACGAAGAGTACCTGGCGCCGATTCTTGCGGTGCGTGTGGTCGACGGCCTGGATGGCGCCATCGAGCACATCAACCGGTACAGCTCCCAGCATACCGACAGCATCATCACCGAGAACTACACCCGGGCCCGCCGGTTCCTGACCGAGGTGGATTCCAGTTCGGTGATGGTCAACGCCTCCACCCGCTTTGCGGACGGTTTCGAATATGGCCTGGGGGCTGAAATCGGCATTTCCACCGACAAGATCCACGCCCGTGGCCCGGTTGGCCTGGAAGGCCTGACTTCCCAGAAATATGTGGTATTCGGCGACGGCCACATCCGGGCCTGATGCCATGCATGTAATCTACGGTGGCACCTTTGACCCCATCCATCACGGACACCTCCGGCTGGCGCTGGAGGTATCCGACGCCCTGGCGGTGGATCGGGTTCACCTGGTGCCCTGTCATATTCCTCCCCATCGGGGCGACACGGGAGCAACCTCTGCCCAGCGGCTCGAGCTGATCCGCCTGGCCATCGCCGGCGAAGAACGCCTGCGGGTGGATGACCGTGAACTTCAGCGGGCCGGTGCCTCTTACACCGCAGACACTTTGCGCCAGCTCCGGCAGGAACTGGGTGCGGAGGCGCCCCTGGTCATGGTCGTGGGTACTGATTCCTTTGCCGGCTTTGACCGCTGGCAGGACTGGCAGCAGATTCCCGAACTGGCGCACATTGTGGTGGTACGCAGGCCCGGCGCTGAGCTGCCTGAAAACAGTGGTGCGGCACACTTGCTTGCGGGCCGGCGCGCTGCCGGTGCGGCCAGTTTGCGGGAGAGCCCGGCTGGCCGGGTACTGGAGCTGGATCCGCCGCTGCTGGACATCTCGGCAACCGGCATTCGGGAGCGCATTGCAACCGGCCGTTCTCCCCGATACCTGATGCCCGATGCCGTGTGGCAGAGAGTGCAGGCACTGGGCCTTTATGGTTCCGGCAGCGCCAACGGTTTTTAGGAGTTATCCACAGCCGGCTTTGATGCTACAATCGCGGCTGAATATCACTTATCGGGTGGCCACTCCGGCCAGAGCCCGGAAAACAGGGTAATTATGCAGGCAGAACAACTGAAAGATCTGGTCGTAAACGCTCTTGAAGAGGTCAAGGCACAGGATATCAGCGTGATTGATGTCCGTGATCGCACCAGCGTGACCGACTTTATGGTTCTCGCATCGGGTACTTCCAACCGTCACATCAAATCCCTTGCCGATTCCGTGGTTATCGAAGCCAAGGAACAGGGTGTGCGCGCCAACAATGTTGAGGGCGGCGCCGGTAGTGACTGGATTCTGGTAGATCTGGGCGATGTAGTGGTTCACGTGATGATGCCTGCTACCCGCGAATTCTACGATCTGGAGCGCTTCTGGCGTGATGCTCCGGACCTTGGTGCAGCGGGCAGCGAGTAACCATGCGCCTGCGTCTGATCTGTGTCGGGCAGAAAATGCCCGACTGGGTCAGTGCGGGGTACAACGACTACGCCCGCCGGATGCCTCCGGAGTTGCCCCTCGAACTGACTGAAATCCCCATGGCCCATCGCGGCAAGAATCCGGATATTCCCCGGTTGATGCAGCGTGAAAGCGACGCCATCCTGTCGGCAGTGGGTCAGCGTGACCGCGTGATTGCACTGGAAGTGGGTGGCCGTCCCTGGTCCACCGAGAAACTGGCGAGTCAGCTGGAAAACTGGCAGCAGGATGGTCAGGATGTCTGCTTTCTGGTGGGCGGCCCCGATGGCCTGGCTGACGCCTGTCGCAACCGTGCCGACCAGCAATGGTCACTTTCCCCCCTTACCCTGCCGCACCCGCTGGTGCGTATCGTCCTGGCCGAACAACTGTACCGGGCCTGGTCCATCACCCGTAACCATCCTTACCACCGGGCATAGGGCTGCCAATGGCCTGGGGCGAATTCAAGGACACCGTAGCAGAGCGCCGACTGTTCCAGCGCCGGGCAATGGTTATGCTGGTGCTGGTTATGCTTGCGCTGGGTGGTTTGCTGGCGCGGATGTACCAGTTACAGATCGTCGAGCATGAAATCTATACCACGCTGTCTGACAAGAACCGGGTGCAGGTGCAGTCAGTGCCGCCTCCGAGAGGGCTGGTTTACGACCGTAATAACCTGCTGCTGGCGGAAAACCGGCCGGTGTTCAGCCTGACCCTGGTACCCGAGCGGGTGGGCAGCATGGATGAAACCCTGGCCCGGCTGACGGAAATCCTGAGTATTTCCGATGAAGACATTGAACGCTTCCAGCGCCGGCTGAATGAACCGCGCCGCCCGTTCCAGGAAATTCCCCTGAGTTACGACCTGAACGAAGAGGAAATCGCCCGGATGGCGGTACACCGGCACCGGTTCCCCGGCGTCGAGGTCAAGGCCGAACTGGTTCGCTATTACCCGCACAGTGAGTTGACCGCCCATGCCCTGGGCTATGTCGGCCGTATCAACCGGAATGAACTGCAGCGCATTGATCCGGTGAATTACGCCGGCACCAACTACATCGGCAAATCCGGTGTGGAGCGATTCTACGAAAAAGTGTTGCACGGCAAGGTGGGGTACCAGCACGTAGAAACCAATGCCCGGGGGCGGATACTCCGGGTACTGGAGCGGGAAAACCCGGTACCCGGGGAAGACCTGCAGCTGCACCTGGATTTGCGCCTGCAACGCAAGGCCCACGAATTGCTGGAAGGCCGGCGTGGCGCCATCATTGCGATCGAGCCCGCCACCGGCGGCATCCTGGCCCTGGCCAGCGTGCCCGGCTTCGATGCCAACAAGTTTGTGACCGGTATCAGTGTCAAAGACTACCGGGATTTGAGTGAAAGCATCGACAAGCCCCTGTTCAACCGGGCTCTGCGTGGCCAGTATCCTCCCGGCTCCACCATCAAGCCCATGATGGCCGTGGCAGCCCTGGACAGTGGCGTAACCACCCGCGAGCGAACCATCTGGGACCCGGGCTATTTCCAGCTCAAGGAAAGCGGTCGACGCTACCGGGACTGGAAGCGAACCGGGCATGGCTGGGTAGACCTGATGGATTCCGTGGCGGAGTCCTGCGATGTGTATTTTTATCAGATCGGCGTCGAAATGGGTGTCGACGTGATGTACGACTATCTGTCCCGCTTCGGGTTTGGTGAAGACGCCACCCTCGACGTCGCCGGTGCCCTCAGTGGTCTGCTGCCGTCCCGGGACTGGAAGCGGGCGGTCCGCAGTGAACCCTGGTATCCGGGGGATTCCGTCAATATGAGTATCGGCCAGGGCTTTTTCCTGGCTACACCCCTGCAACTGGCGACCGCCACGGCCCTGATTGCCAACCGGGGTGAGTGGGTAGAACCGCGCCTGCTGAAAGATATCCGTGGTGACCGCCCGGTGGAAGAGTTCCTGCCGGCATCCACCCATAAGCCCCTGGATCTCAAGAATCCTGACGATTGGGAATACGTGGTGGATACCATGGAAGAAGTTATGCACGGAACCCGCGGCACTGCTCGTGGTGCCGCCAGGGGTGCCAGCTACCGGATGGCGGGTAAAACCGGTACCGCCCAGGTGTTCAGCCTGGGTGAAGATGAAGAATACGATGCCGAGGAGATCCGCGAGCGCCTGCGGGATCACGCGCTGTTTGTCGGCTTTGCCCCCACAGACGATCCGAAAATCGCCGTTGCCATCATTGTCGAGAATGGCGGTGGCGGCAGCAGTGTCGCGGCACCGGTTGCCCGCGGGCTGTTTGATGCGTGGCTGGAGGAATTCCCTGCGGCAGAGGCGGCCCAGGTGGTGGGCCAGGCTGAAACCGGAGGTGAGGGCTGATGGCACTCGGAAAGCTGTTGAACAGCCAGGAATCGGGCGCTCTGGGCCGGCCCAGAAGCATCTGGTCAACGTTACACCTGGACCCCATCTTGCTGGCTCTATTGTTGCTGCTTGTCGGTGGTGGACTGTTTGTATTGTACAGCGGCGCAGACCGGAACTTTGCCGTGGTTAAGGGCCAGATGATCCGGTTGGGCGTGGCCTTTGTAGTGATGTTTGTGTTTGCCCAGCTGGACCCTGCAATATTCCGGCGCTGGGCTCCCTGGCTGTACCTGGCTGGCCTGGCCGGGTTGGTGGCGGTGTTGCTGGTGGGTGTTGGTGCCAAGGGTGCCCAGCGCTGGCTGGCGCTACCCGGGCTGCCCCGTTTCCAGCCTTCGGAGCTGATGAAACTGGTGGTGCCGATGATGGCGGCCTGGTATTTGTCCCGCTATTACCTGCCACCCACGTTTTCGCGGATTGTGGTTGGCCTGGTGATTGTTCTGTTGCCCATGTTCCTGATCATCCAGCAGCCTGACCTGGGTACTTCGCTGCTGGTGGGTATGGCAGGTATCTTCGTGGTGTTCTTTGCCGGCATCAGCTGGAAGCTCATTACGGCCTTTTTCGGCATGGTGGCGGTTTCCGCGCCGCTGATGTGGTTCTACGTGATGCGGGACTATCAGAAGCAACGGGTGCTGACCCTGCTTGACCCGCAAAGTGATCCCCTGGGCGCTGGCTGGAACATTATCCAGTCGAAAACCGCCATTGGCTCCGGTGGTATGGATGGCAAGGGCTGGCTCCAGGGCACCCAGTCGCACCTGGAATTCCTCCCGGAAAGCCATACCGACTTTATTGTGGCGGTGCTTGCCGAGGAATTCGGCTTTGTCGGCATGATGCTGCTGATGGCGGTGTATTTCCTGATTATCCTGCGGTGTCTCTATATTTCCGTAACCGCCCAGGATTCCTTCAGCCGTTTGCTGGCGGGAGCCCTGACCATGACCTTCTTCATCTACATCTTTGTGAACGTGGGAATGGTCAGCGGGCTGCTGCCAGTGGTTGGAGTTCCGCTGCCGCTGATCAGTTACGGGGGCACGTCCGGGGTGACCCTGATGGCGGCCTTCGGGGTGCTGATGTCGATTCACACTCACCGCCGGATGATCTCGGCGTAGCCTGGCTGGCAATAATGGCCGGCCGGTAATGGTGAATCACGCCTGGAACCCGTTACAATGTTGCCGGTCAGTAATGACTGACCAACCGAGACAATACAGGGGTAGGCGCTGATATGCTGCAGGTTCCGAAACATTGGCTGCCGGGGTTGATCACACTGGTTCTGGTGTCTGGCTGTGCCAGCACTCCGGCTCCGGAAACCGATCATTCCTCGCGCTATACCATAAAGCAGGATCGTGGCCCCTCCGGTGACTACGACATCAGCGGCCTGACCGACGCGGTGCCCCGGTATGAGGAGCCTCGCCGGGCCGGTAACAAATCCCCGTACACCGTGTGGGGCAAGAGTTACCGGGTGATCGACAGCAATGACGGTTATGTGGCCCGGGGTACAGCCAGCTGGTATGGTGAGAAATTCCACGGCCACAAAACGTCCAATGGCGAGACCTTCGACATGTACGCCATGTCGGCCGCCCACAAGTCGCTGCGCATACCGGGATATGCCCGGGTGACCAACCTGGACAATGGCCGGTCGGTGATTGTCCGGGTGAATGATCGTGGCCCGTTTCACGGCGACCGCCTGATTGATCTGTCCTATGCGGCAGCCAAGAAGCTGGATTATCACGCCCGCGGCACAGCCCGGGTGGAAGTGGCCGCTATCACGGTTCGTCCGGATGGCGCCATGTTCCTGGCGGGCGAGCCATTTGAGCCCACTGGCAAGGTCCAGGCACCGGTGCAGGTAGCCTCAGAACCTGCCTCTGCGCCGGCAGCATCGGGACAGGCGTTGTTTGTGCAGCTGGGTGCCTTCAGCAGCCGGGATCCGGCCGAAGCCCTGCTGGCCAGGGCCCGGAAAGCAACGGAGACTCCGGCACGATTGCGTGAAGTGAGCACCGGCTCGGGACGTTTCCACCGTGTACAGGTGGGCCCGTTCCCGAATGAAGACGAAGCCCGCTATGCCCGGAACCTGCTGGAATCCCGGGGTTTCGGCCAGCCCATAGTCCTGACGGATTCGCACTGAGTTGCCGCCGGCACACATAAGACCAACATCTGACGACGAATGACACAACCCATGGCTTTCAAAATGTTTACCCGAATTTTTCTACTGGCATTGGCTCTGTTTGTAACCACAGGGACGGCTTCGGCCCAGTCCCAGTCGGTCCTGATTCCTTCTCCTCCGGCCATTGCCGGCAGCTCCTGGGTTCTGATGGACCCCCTGAGCGGCCGTGTGATCATGGAGAATAACAGCAACGAGCGTTTGCCCCCGGCCAGTCTGACCAAGATGATGACGGCTTACATTGTTGAGCGCGAGCTGGACGAAGGCCGGATTTCCATGTCTGACATGGTGCCCATCAGTGTGAAAGCCTGGCGTACCGAGGGTTCCAGGACCTTCGTACAGGAAGGCACCACGGTATCCGTGGAAAACCTGCTGAAAGGCGTGATCATCCAGTCCGGTAACGACGCTTCCGTGGCCCTGGCCGAATTTATTGCCGGTAGTGAGGGTGCGTTCGTGGATATCATGAACCAGCAGGCGCAATTGCTGGGTATGACGAACACCAACTTCCAGAATGCCACCGGCTTGCCGGCCCCGGACCATTTTTCGACCGCCTACGACCTGGCCCTTCTGGCCCGGGCAATTATCCAGGACTATCCGGAAAACTATCCGCTGTATGCGGAGAAGCACTTCACCTACAACAATATCCGTCAGCCAAACCGCAACGCCCTGTTGTGGCGGGATGACAGCGTGGATGGCCTGAAGACCGGCCACACCGAAGAAGCCGGTTACTGCCTGGTGGCGTCTGCCAAGCGTAACGACACCCGGCTGATTGCCTCGGTAATGGGCACCTCGAGTTCCGAAGCCCGGGCCCAGGAAGTTCAGAAAATGCTGAACTACGGTTTCCGTTACTACGAAACCGAGCGTTTGTTCCGTGCCGGCCAGGAGCTGGTGCAGGCAAAGGTCTGGGGCGGCCAGGCTGACCAGATTTCCGTGGGTATGCCGGAAGATGTGTACGTAACCATTCCCCGCGGCTCCAGAAACCAGCTGGAATCTACCGTAGACCTTGATTCTGTGATCAAGGCACCCATCAATGTGGGAGACGAGCTGGGTCGCGTTCGGGTTATCCTGGATGGCGAAACCCTGGTGGACGAACCGGTACTGGCGCTGACCGAAGTGCCGGAAGGCGGGCTGTTCAAGCGGCTTTGGGATGCCATCAAGCTCTTTTTTGTTCAACTGTTTGAGTGAGCCACAGGCACAGAGTGTGCCCTGGCCGGGAGAAAGACGGCGTGAGTGAGCCGAAAGCACCGAAAATTGAATTTCCCTGCGATTACGTGATCAAGGTGATCGGTAACGCCGCCCCGGATTTCACGGAATTCGTGGTGGAAGTGGTGGAGCAGCACGCGCCGGGCATCTGCGAGGCAGATATCTCGGTAAACGACAGCAGCAAGGGCCGGTTTTCGTCTGTGCAGCTGAAAATCGTTGCCACCGGTGAAGAGCAACTCAAGGCACTGTTTGAGGACCTCAAAGCCAGTGGCCGGGTTCACATGGTGCTGTAAATGCCAGACCTGATTGTCCGCTCGCTGGGCCAGCAGCCCTACATGGAAGCCTGGGAGGCGATGAAAACTTTCACCGCCAACCGAGACGAATCCACGGTCGACGAACTCTGGTGCCTGGAACATCCCCGGGTGTTTACCCAGGGGCAGGCGGGCAAGGCCGAGCATATCCTGTTACCGGGTGATATCCCGGTTATCCAGGTAGATCGTGGCGGCCAGGTGACGTACCACGGCCCGGGCCAGCTGGTGATCTACCTGTTGATTGACCTGTCCCGGCGCAAGCTGGGAGTCCGGGCCCTGGTGGATGTGATCGAGCAGGCTATTGTGCGCACACTGGCCCAGTCCGGTGTGGAAGCGGCACCCCGTGCCGACGCGCCCGGTGTCTATGTGAACGGGGCCAAGATTGCATCGCTGGGCCTGCGGGTACGCCGGGGCTGTTCTTTCCACGGCCTGGCCCTGAACGTGAATATGGACATGGAACCGTTCTCCCGCATCAATCCCTGTGGCTATGCCGGCATGAATATGTGCCAGGTGAAAGACTTCGAGCAGGGCGCCTCGGTATACGAGCTTGAACGCCGCCTGGTGAAAGAGCTGGTAGCCGGGCTGGGCAACCAGCAGGTGGAGCATCGCCAGGGCTGGTAAGCCGGTTCAGCGTGCAGCCGTGGCCTCGATGCACACCTGGTCGCGGCCGCCGGACTTGGCGGCATACAGGGCTTCATCGGCCCGCTGCAACAGCCGGTCAATCGATTCCGATCCCCGAATGCTGGCAACGCCGGTACTGATGGTCACCCCCATGGTTTTGCCGCTTTCGGTCTGAACGGACTGCGTGGCTACTGCGGCCCGCATCCGTTCAGCGCTGGCATTGGCTTCGGCCAGGGTCGTCTCCGGTAACAGCACCAGGAATTCCTCCCCGCCCCACCGGGCAATGGTATCCATCTTGCGACAGCCGGATGCCAGCGTGCGCGCCACCAGGATAATCAGTTCGTCGCCCACCTGGTGGCCATGCTGGTCGTTCACGGTCTTGAACAGGTCAATGTCCATCAGTAACACCGAGAAAGGCCGCCCGTTGCGCAGGTAGCGCTGGTATTCGCCTTCGAGCTGGGTCAGGCCTTCGCGGCGGTTGGCCAGCCCGGTCAGGGCATCGTGCTTGGCCGCATATTCGAACTCGGCCGCCAGTTTCAGCAGCCCCAGCTTGCTGCGGCGCCGGCTCTGGTCGAGGATGTAGCAAGTGACCATCTCGAACGCGAGCACGATCACCAGGGAAATCCGGAAACTGCTGCTGTAAGGAGAGCCAAACAACCATTCGCCGGCGGGGCTGAACAGGAACAATACCGCCAGCCAGCCGCCAGCACAGGCAAACACGCCCACCCGGGCTTCACTGATGTAAAAGATGATGGGCGGGTAGGCAAACAGCCAGATAATGGCGGAGCCATCTTCCACCGCGTGCACGGCAAGGTAAGTGAACAGCACGGTGATCAGTGAAATGAAGCCCCGACGCTGCAAGGTTTTGTGGCGAAAGCCCAGAAACACCAGCAGGTTGAGTGCCAGCAGGCCGGAGAATACCAGCAGAACGCTAGCGTTCAGGTTGTCGCCATGCTGGCTCGAGCGCCAGGCGAAGAAGGCCAGTATGGGAACTGCGGCCGCGCTCAGCCAGTTGATCAGGGCCGGTACGGGAATTTCGCCTTTAACCCGAAACTGAGACAGCTCGGAATCGGCAGCGGAGTGGGGTGTCTGCGTCATGGCATTATTGTTGTGTAAGATTTCAGGGCGGCCATTCGTGGCCGGTCTGTACATAGTAGAGGCTCTTAAGCGCTGTGACTGTATCGAATCGTAACCTTCAGCGGGTACTGATTATTACTGGTTAAAGTTTGTGCACATTGGCCCCGGAAACGGAAATCCGGCGACGAATCGGTTAGCTTGTATCGGGGCAGGATCCGTATAATGCATGGAAGTATCGGAAAAGCAGCAAATTCCCAGACAAAGACAGGTCGTTCATGACAGAAAGGCGCTCCGGAAAATCCGTCTCACGCATCAAGACCGGTAGTTTTGAGCGTCGGCTGTCGCTGACCAAGGCCGGTCTCTTTGCTGGAACCCGCATGGCCTCCCACATGGCTACCAACTGGTTCAGCAGCAAAGACACCCGTGAGCAAAGGCACAAGGCCATGCTGTCCAGCCAGGCCCGGTTCCTGGTGGATGAGCTTGGCCGCCTGAAGGGCAGTGTGGTCAAGATCGGCCAGGTGATGGCGCTGTACGGCGAGCACTTTCTGCCGGAAGAAGTGACTGAAGCCCTGCATACCCTGGAAGACCAGACCACTTCCCTGGAGTGGCCGGCCATTGAACGGGTGCTGAAGGCGGAAATCGGTGCGGACCGGCTGGCAGAGCTGGAGGTAGACCCGGAACCCATAGGCGCTGCCTCGCTGGGGCAGGTGCACCGCGCCGTGCGCCGCAGTGATGGCCTGGAACTGGTGCTGAAGGTTCAGTACCCCGGCGTGGCCGATGCCGTAGACAGCGACCTCAACGCCGTGGCCCAGTTATTGAAAGTGGCCAGGCTGGTGAGCTTCGGCCCCGAATTCAATGACTGGCTCGAAGAAGTCCGGCAGATGATGCACCGGGAGGTGGACTACCGGCTGGAAGCCCGCACCACGGAAAAATTCCGCCAGATGCTGGCGGACGATCCCCGGTTTATCGTGCCTCGGGTTCTGCCGGAATATTCCACCGATCACATCATCGCCTCAACCTATGAACACGGCCATTCCGTAGGCTCCCAGGAAGTGCGGGAGCTGTCCCTGGAGCGCCGGAGCGCCCTGGGCAAGGCGGCCCTTGAGCTGTTTTTCCGGGAGCTGTTTGTCTGGGGCGAAATCCAGACCGATCCCAACTTCGGCAATTACCGCATTCGTATTGCCGGTGAAGCCGGGGAGGAGCCGGATTATGATCGCATTGTGCTGCTCGATTTCGGTGCGGTACAAAGCTATTCCCGGGAGTTTCTGGATCCGGTCATCCAGATGATCCGCGCGTCTTATGAAGACGACCTGGAGCAGGTGATCGAGGGCGGCGTGAAGCTGCGCTTTATGAGCTACGACTGGCCCCGGGAAGTGCTGGAAAAGTTCGGACAGGTTTGCATGTCGGTGCTGGAGCCCCTGGCCCGGGACCAGGGCCAGTGGCCGGACTATGCGGTGAACAGCCACGGCCAGTACCGCTGGAAACAGAGCGACCTGCCCTCCCGGGTGGCCCGGCAGGCGGCACGCTCGGCCATCAGCCGTTACTTCCGGGTACCGCCCAAGGAGTTCGTGTTTCTGAACCGGAAGCTGATTGGCGTGTACACCTTTGTGGCAGTGATGCATTCCGAGTTTAATGGTGAGCCACTGTTGCGCCGTTACCTTTACGGTGAGGATCCGACCAACCCGGACGCTTCGAGTACCACCCAGATCACAAAGGCGTAGCGCAAGCCCTTGCCGATGGCTACCAGCACCACAAAGTTGAGCCAGGGCACCCGCATAATGCCGCCCACTAGTGTGAGCGCGTCACCCCCGATCGGCAGCCAGCCGAGCAGCAAAGACCACTGGCCGTAGCGGTTGAACCGGTTGCGGGCTTTGTGCAGTTGCAGTTCGCTGACCGGAAACCAGCGTTTGTGTTTGAACCTGTCTACCTGCCGGCCAATGATGCCATTCACCACCGAGCCCAGGGTATTGCCGGCGGTGGCCCAGAACCAGATCCAGAACAGGGTGTAATCCTGGTTCACCAGGGTGCCCACCAGGATCTCGGAGTAGGCTGGCAGCAGGGTAGCGGCCGCGAAGGCGGTCAGGAAAAGGGTCAGGTAGGCCATGGCGTCTCCATGGCTGAATCGTAAAGTACTATGGCTGTAATGGTAAGTGCCAATTTCCAATCCCCGGACGAGCTGTCATCATTTGCGCAACTTTCAGGTTTTGGTTTTCCTTTATTTCCCGAGGAGGTTTTATGGAGCAGGTTACCATCTACGGTCGCATGAGCTGCCCGTTCTGCGTTGCCGCGAAGAATCTGTGCGAGTCCCGGAACATGCCCTACACATGGGTCGACATGATCGAGAAAGGGCTGAGCAAGCAGGATATTGCTGACAGGATTGGCCGCCCGGTGTATACCGTGCCGCAGATCCTGGTGGGTGACGAATGCGTTGGCGGCTACGACGATTTCTCCGCCTACGTGCGCAGGCAGCCCGCCTGACGCCATTTTCCGTCTTCCGGAAACACAAAGGCCCGACTGTAAAAAGCCGGGCCTTTGTGTTTCTGGCGATAGCTGTTACAGGGTGAACTCTGTTTTCAGCTTTTTCTCGGCCAGTTGGTTTTTCAGCTTGGCCACCTTGGGCAGGCCATTCTCGAACGGCGGGAAGCTCTCGCCCTCGATCAGCGGCTGCAGGTAGTCACGGCACTCCTGGGTAATGCCGAAGCCGTCATCCGTAATGTAGTGGATGGGCATTTTCTTTTCCTGGTTAGCCACTTCGCTCAGGTTGGCCTGGCCAATGCTCCAGCGGTAAGGCTTGGCCTGGTCCCGCACGATGGTGGGCATCAATGCCTGTTTGCCGTTCAGGGCCATTTCCACGGCAGCCTTGCCCACGGAGTAGGCCTGTTCTACGTCGGTAGCGGAGGCAATGTGCCGCGCTGCGCGCTGCAGGTAATCGGCAACGGCCCAGTGGTACTTGTGGCCCAGGGCCTGTTTCACCATATTGGCCAGGGCCGGTGCAACACCGCCCAGCTGGGTGTGGCCGAAGGCATCCTTGGCGCCAGCGTCGGCTACAAACCGGCCGTCTTCGTACTGGGCACCTTCCGAGGCAACCACCACGCAGTAGCCGTAATCTTTCACGCACTGGTCTACGCGCTCCAGGAACTTCTCCCGGTTGAACGGGATTTCCGGGAACAGGATGATGTGGGGCGGCTCCCCTTCACCCTGGCCGGCCAGGCCGCCGGAAGCGGCAATCCAGCCCGCGTGCCGGCCCATCACTTCCAGGATGAACACCTTGGTGGAGGTTTCGCACATAGACTTGATGTCCAGGCTGGCTTCCAGGGTAGAGGTGGCAATGTACTTGGCGACCGAGCCAAAACCGGGGCAGCAGTCGGTGAACGGCAGGTCGTTATCAACGGTCTTGGGCACGCCGATGCAGGTAATCGGATAACCCATCTTGTCGGCCAGCTGGGACACCTTGTAGGCGGTGTCCTGGGAATCGCCGCCACCGTTGTAGAAGAAGTAGCCGATGTCGTGGGCACGGAACACTTCGATCAGGCGTTCGTACTCGCGCTGGTTTTCTGACAGGTTCTTCAGTTTATAGCGGCAGGACCCGAAAGCGCCGCCCGGGGTATGAATCAGCGCCTGGATGGCGTCGTCTGACTCCAGGCTGGTATCAATCAGCTCTTCTTTCAGGGCGCCGATGATACCGTTGCGGCCGGCAAACACCTTGCCGATCTTGTCCGGGTGCTGGCGGGCGGTCTGAATAACGCCACAGGCACTGGCGTTAATAACGGCGGTTACCCCGCCAGACTGGGCATAAAACGCATTCTTGATAGCCATCTCGGGCTAAAGCCTCCTGCTGGTTCAATGATGGCGCAAATCATACGCGAATCAGGTGGAAGTTTCATGAGCATATACCGTGCCCTTGACCCCGTAGAAAGTATGGTAGAGGCTTGGCAGGTTTCAAACCGGAGGCCTTACCTTAATGCACATACACATACTGGGAATCTGCGGCACTTTCATGGGCAGCCTGGCGGTCATCGCCCGGGAACTGGGGCACACTGTGACCGGCTCCGACCAGGGGGTATACCCGCCCATGAGCACCCAGCTGGAGGCCCAGGGTATCTCGTTAATGGAAGGCTACCGGGTGGAGAACCTGGAGCCCAGGCCGGACCTGGTGCTGATTGGTAATGCCATGTCCCGGGGCAACCCGGAGGTGGAAGCGGTGCTCAATCGGCGCATTGATTACATGTCCGGCCCCGAGTGGCTGGCCCGGGAAGTCTTGCGCCATCGCTGGGTGATGGCGGTGGCCGGCACCCACGGCAAAACCACCACCACCGCCATGCTGCTGTGGATCCTGGACCAGGCCGGGTTTGATGCCGGCTACCTGGTGGGCGGAGTGCCCCAGGATTTCCCGGTGTCCGCGCGCCTGGGCAGCAGCGACTTCTTTGTCATCGAGGCCGATGAATACGACAGCGCGTTCTTCGACAAGCGCTCCAAGTTTATCCATTACCGCCCGAACACCCTGATCCTGAACAACCTGGAATACGACCACGCCGATATTTTCGAGAACGTGGAAGCCATCGAGCGCCAGTTCCACCACCTGGTGCGTACCGTTCCGTCCCAGGGGCTGATCATTCGTCCGGCCCTGGACCAGCACCTGGATAATGCGCTGGAAATGGGCTGCTGGAGCCCGGTGCAGGATACCGCCATCGGCAGCGAGATCAGCCGCACCGCAGACTGGCGCGCGGAGCTGCTGGCAGAGGACGGCAGCCGCTTTATGGTCATCCACCACGAGCAGCCGGTGGCTACCCTGAAGTGGAAACTGACGGGTATGCACAACGTGCGTAATGCGCTGTCAGCCATTGCCGCTGCCCGCCATGTGGGTGTAACGCCGGACCATGCCGTGGCCGCCCTGTGCCGGTTCTCCGGTGTTAAACGACGGATGGAGCTGGTGGGCGAGGTTGGTGGCGTGCGGGTGTATGACGACTTTGCCCATCACCCGACTGCCATTGCCCTGACCCTCGAGGGCTTGCGCAGCCAGGTGGGGGACGAGCCGATTCTTGCCATTATTGAGCCCCGTTCCAACACCATGAAACAGGGTGTACACCAGCAGACCCTGATTCCCAGTGCCGCGGCAGCAGACCGAGTGCTCTGGGGTAACCTGAGCGAGATGAACTGGCTGCCGGAACTGGTGAACGGCTGGCGTGCCGAGCACGGCGAGCTGGACCACCACGGCGTGGAAGAGTCGGTCGATGCCCTGATTGCCCGGGCCGTGGATCAGCTGCCGGAAACCTGCCACATTGTGATCATGAGTAACGGTGGCTTCGGTGGTATTCACCGCAAACTGGTCGCCGAACTGGAGAAGCGTCGTGGCTGAAACATCACCGGTAATTAACCTGGCATTTACCGGCGCGTCCGGGGCCCAATACGGACTGCGCCTGCTGCAGTGCCTGGTAGCCAACGGTTGCCGGGTGAACGTGATGATCAGCAAGGCGGCCCAGGTGGTGATGGCCACTGAAACCGATTTTCGCCTGCCCGGCTCCACACCCGCCATGGCGGAGGCTTTGGCGGCCTATGCCGGTGCTGAAGATGGCCAGGTGCAGGTGTTCGGCCGGGAAGAATGGTTCTCGCCCCCGGCCTCCGGCTCCGGCGAGAAAGCCCCGCTGGTGGTTTGCCCCTGCAGCACCGGCACCCTGTCGGCCCTGGCCACCGGTGCCAGCAACAACCTGATCGAGCGGGCCGGGGATGTTGCCCTGAAAGAGCGCCGCAAACTGATCCTGGTGTTGCGGGAAACTCCCTACTCCGAAGTGCACCTGGAGAACATGCTCAAGCTCACCCGTATGGGGGCGGTGATCATGCCGGCCAGTCCGGGTTTCTATCACAACCCTCAATCCCTGGATGACCTGGTGGACTTCATGGTGGCCCGGATTCTTGACCACCTGGACTTGCCGCAAACCCTCGTCCCGCGCTGGGGTGCAAAGAACGCGGACTGATGCCTTCCCGGGGCGTTGGTTTTGGCCAAAGCGATTGATGGTTTTCACCATTGAGCCAAAACCCGCTCCGCCACAGACTTGCTGGACACAACGATAAACCAACCCGTTCACCGAGGTTCAGCATGATTCCACGTACTCTGTTCGACGCCGATCTTGATGGCTTTCGCGATTCCGTTCGCAAGTTCCTGGAACAGGAAGCCGCGCCTTATCACGAGCAATGGGAAAAGGATGGCCAGGTCAGCCGCGAGCTCTGGCAAAAGGCGGGGGAGCTGGGCTTCCTGTGCCCGATGCTGCCGGAAGAGTACGGCGGCGTAGGGGCCGATTTCCGCTACTCGGCGGTGATTATGGAAGAAATCTCCCGGGCCGGTTTGTCCGGCATTGGCTGGGGGCTGCACTCCGATATTGTGGCGCCGTACATCCTGAACTACGGCTCGGAAGAGCAGAAGCAGAAGTACCTGCCGAAAATGGCCTCCGGTGAAATGATTACCGCCATCGCCATGACCGAGCCGGGCGCCGGTTCTGACCTGCAGGGCGTAAAGACCACCGCTATTCGTCAGGGCGACCACTACAATCTCAATGGCTCCAAAACGTTTATCACCAACGGTCAGCTGGCAGACCTGGTGATCGTTGTGGCCAAGACCGATCCCAAGGAAGGCGCCAAGGGCACCAGCCTGTTGCTGGTGGAAACCGCCTGGGAAGGTTTCGAGAAAGGCCAGAACCTGAACAAGGTGGGCATGAAGGCCCAGGACACCTCCGAGCTGTTCTTCCAAGATGTAAAAGTGCCGGCCGATAATCTGTTGGGCAGCATGGAAGGGCAGGGCTTCTTCCAGCTGATGCAGGAGTTGCCGGCGGAGCGCCTGCAAGTGGCTCTGACTGCCGTAGCCGCTGCCGAAGCAGCCTGGCAGTGGACCCTGGACTACGTGAAAGAGCGCAAAGCCTTCGGTAAACCGGTTATCGCGTTCCAGAACACCCGTTTCAAGCTGGCGGAGCTGAAAGCCGAAATCACGGCCGCCCGGGTGTTTACCGACCGCTGCCTTGAGCTGCACCTGGACAAGAAGCTGGATATCCCCACTGCAGCCATGCTCAAGCAGCACACCACAGACCTGCAGTGCAAGGTGATGGATGAATGTGTGCAGCTGCACGGCGGCTACGGCTATATGTGGGAATACCCCATTGCCAGGGCCTGGGCCGATTCGCGGGTGCAGCGCATCTATGCCGGCACCAACGAAATCATGAAGGAAATCGTGGCTCGTTCATTCTGAGGGTTTTGACCCGGCTGGCCCCGACACCGTGCGGGGCCAGTGCTTTACCAAACTTTACAATTTGCCAAGCCTGTCAAGGTCTCCCGGCGGTACATCCCCTAAAGTAGCGGCACAACCTCTAACAAGGATAACCGGTTGCCGCGATGAAACGCCTGACTGCTCTCTCCGTTCCCCTGCTTACCCTTGCCATCGCCGGTTGTGGCGAAGAATCCGACCAGCTGCCCGTGGATGGCCGCGAATTCGATGGCGTGAATTACAGCGAACCGGCGCCTTATCAGGGGCGGGTGATTGATGGCTATCTGAGGAATGCCAGGGTGTGGCTGGATGTGGATGGCGACGGCCAGTACACACCGGGTCCGCTGGAAGTCACGCTGGATAATGGAAATACTGCCGTGCTGGAGTCCGGGGAGCCCACCACCATGAGTGGCGAAGGTGGTGCCTTCAGCCTGGACATCAGTGAATTTCAGTTGCCGGCTGAGGTCGGGCGGGCATTGGACCCCCGGCAGTACCCCTTGCATGCCGTCGCTTTGCCGGGGCAGACCCTTGAGCAGAGCGATAGCGGTGACCGGCCGGTAGAGAAGGCGTTTGTTCTCTCGGCCAGCCCCGGTGTCACCAACGTTACTCCCCTGACCACCCTGGCGCGGCACCGAGCTCGCCTCAGCCTGGGCTCGTATCTGGGCATCCCTGATAACTCAGCGGTAGGCCTTGCCGGCATTAACCTCCTGGCCGACTACATTCGTGGCCAGGATGACCAGGCCCACGCCTATGCACGGGCACTGGCCCGGTTTATGGCCAGCCAGTTGCCGGAGGCCTATCAGGAGGCGCTTTCACAAGCCGGCAGCGATGGCACCGAGCGAGGCCTCAGCCTGCAGGCGGTGAACCTGCTGGCGATTTCGCTGGTGCAGAATGCACCAGCGGTGATTGCAGTGGTCGATGAAGCAGCCGGTGCTGGCGGAAATTATGCCGGTGTAGTCGCCGAGGCGCTGGAACTGCCGGAGGTCGCATTGGAACTAAGCGACCCGTTGCTGCTCTCAGCCCAGAGTGTCTATGCCCATCCGGAATCCGGAACCTTGCCCTCCGGCACGTCCGGCCTGGAGCTTTCCGCCGAACTTGAGTTCGAGTATTCGCAGGGCGGGCAACTGCTGGCTGTCCATGCCAATGGTTGTATGATGCCGTCCTTGCCTGAACTGGCACGGCTGATCGAGGTCAATGGGTTTCCCGGCCAGCTGGCCAGCCAGTGGCGCCCCGCCGTTTCACTGTCACCCCAAAGCCGGCAAGTGTCGGACCCGGACAATGATCCGGATGGTGTTGTGGATGAGCGCCTGAGCTTTGATTGGGCTGAGCAGCGTATTACCTTTGAAACGTCTACCACCTGCCACAGCCATGAGGGCATCTCACCGGACTCCACGGAACTGGGCGGAACTCCGGACGTCGTCTATAGCTGGAGCGAGGGCGAAAGTGGAGTGGAGGAAGTGGTTGCTGAGATCACCGCTACCGGCCAGAAAATCCGCTATGTTCCCGAGCCGGCTGAGGCACCGGCCGGCTTCCTTGGCTACCGGCTGGAAGAAGGTGACGTCGAAACAGCATCTCTCAGGTTCAGTGGTGAAGGCGAACAATGCGAGGCGATTGAGGACGCCGTGGAGAAAGACCACGTGGTTACCCGGAAGTATGGTTATGACTTTACGGGCTACGAGCCTCAGCCTGACGGATTCACCGGCCTGTTTGCGGATTATGACACCCGGGAGTTGGTTTCAGCTGGCGGGGAAACGCTGACCGTTAACCGGTTGCTTCGCTACGCGTTTCTGGATCCGGCCCTGGCGGGGCTGGATAACGTGAGCGCTGAAGGAGGCTTTCAGTGGGTCTTGCGTTACGCAGGGGTGCCCGAGCAGGAGAATGCTGAGCATATCGAGTTGGCCTATTTGACCGAGTACACGGGTAATCGGGCTTGTGGTACCGAAGTGGCTGCGCCAAGTTCCGCCTATGCCCGGGTAGAGTATGACTATCAGAGGCTTTCAGAATATTTGCTCGGGCAGCTCGAATAACGCCGGGCCCTGATGCTTCGCGGCTTGTCGGCGAGACAGGGCAAGCCGTGGCGAAAACAAAAAAAATCCCTGATCAGAGTCACTGACAGAGTTTATTGGGTATGATTCTGGAATCTTTGCCATTTCCTGGGGGAGGAAATGGTGCCGAGGAGAGGACTTGAACCTCCACGGGGTTGCCCCCACTAGCACCTGAAGCTAGCGTGTCTACCAATTTCACCACCTCGGCAGGTGATTTGCAGATTCGCTGTTAGTTTGTTGAAAACCTAGCGTTTCTGCCAGCCTGGTGAGGTGTTCCCCTCAACCGATGGCGCGTACTTTAATGATTCCGTTCGGGGCTGTCAAACATTTTTTCAAAAAAAGTTTTCGCCGTATTTGTGCCTATTAATTGTCCCCTGGTTAGGCAGGTTCGACATACCAACGTTATACTGCAGGGATAATGAATTCCGCCGCAGTATCGCGGCCAGATAGCAAGGATCCGAATGGTTTCCAGGAAGAAAGAACACAAAGACCCTCACGCCAGTCGCGAGGCTCAGAAATACGAAAACCCCATCCAGAGCCGGGAGTTTATTCTCCAGCACCTGAAAGAGCGGGGGGCACCGGCCACCCATGAGACTCTGTGCCAGGAGCTTGGGCAAACTTCCGAGGAAGGTATAGAAGCCCTTCGCCGCCGGCTGATTGCCATGTGCCGCGACGGGCAGCTGATTTGTAACCGCCGGGATGCGTTCCTGCCTATAGAAGAAGCAGACCTGGTAACCGGCCGGGTGGTCGGGCATCGGGACGGCTTCGGTTTCCTGATTCCTGATGATGGCGGTTCCGACCTGTTTCTCACCGCGCGCCAGATGCGCCAGGTGTTTCACGGTGACCGTGTAGCTGCGCGGGTTGACCAGGTGGATGACCGTGGTCGCCGGGAAGGCAAAATTGTTGAAGTGCTCGAGCACCGTACCGAGCAGATCGTTGGCCGCTTCTTCAAGGAAAGCGGTATTACCTTCGTGGTGCCCGAGAATGCCCGCATCAACCAGGAAATCCTGGTTCCGGACGAGCACGTAGGCAAGGCGGTGCATGGTCAGTATGTAGTCGTACAGATTCTGCGTCAGCCGACAATCCGTACCCAGCCGACAGGGCAGGTTGTCGAAATCCTGGGGGAGCACATGGCGCCCGGGATGGAAATTGATGTGGCCATCCGTTCCTACGAGATTCCCCACAGCTGGCCGTCCGCCGTGGGTGAGCAGGCAGCAGCGATTCCTGCCGAAGTGGCAGAGAAGGACAAGGCCAACCGGGTTGATATCCGCAATATGCGGCTGGTGACCATCGACGACGAAAGCGCCCGGGATTTCGATGACGCCATCTATTGCGAGCCGCGCCCCCGTGGCGGCTACCGCTTGGTAGTGGCGATTGCTGACGTATCCCACTATGTGCGTCCGGGCTCCCCGCTCGACGAAGAAGCCATTCAGCGTGGCAACTCGGTGTATTTCCCGGATCATGTCGTGCCCATGCTGCCGGAGAAGCTCTCCAATGGTCTGTGCTCCCTGAATCCGGGCGTGGATCGCCTGTGTATGGTGGCGGATATGACCATCAGTGCTGCTGGTAATATCAGTGGTTACACCTTCTACCAGGCGGTGATGCGCAGCCATGCCCGGCTGACCTACAACAAGGTCAGTGCCATGCTGGAGCATCCGGATACCGAGCAGGGCTACAAGCTCAGCAGCCATTACGCTGATTTGTTGCCGCACCTGCATAACCTGTATGAACTGTACAAGCTGCTGCGCCGTGCCCGCACCGAGCGGGGCGCCATCGATTTCGAAACCACCGAAACCAAGATTGTGTTCGATCCCGAGCGCAAGATTGAGGAAATCGTTCCGGTGCACAGGAACGATGCCCACAAGATTGTGGAAGAGTGCATGCTGTGCGCCAACGTGGCGACGGCGCGGTTCCTGAAAAAACACAAGATGCCGGCGCTTTACCGGGTACACGATGGCCCGTCGGAAGAGCGTCTGGGCAACCTGCGCCTGTTCCTGGGCGAGCTGGGTTTGCAGCTGGGTGGTGGTGACAAGCCCACCTCCGGTGATTACCAGCAGTTGCTGGAGCAGGTGGCGGATCGCCCGGATGCCAACGTCATCCAGATGGTGATGCTGCGTTCCCTGAGCCAGGCGGTCTATAGCCCGGAAGAAGCGGGCCACTTCGGCCTGGGCTTCCCCAGCTATACCCACTTTACGTCGCCGATTCGCCGCTACCCGGATTTGATTGTGCATCGGGCTATCAAGTCCCGCATCCATAATCCGGAAGTGACCAAGGATGTGGTCTCACCCAAGGTGGCGGATCCGCAGCTGGCAGAGTACCCCTACGACCTCGCCAAAATGGAACAGCTCGGTGAGCATTGTTCCATGACCGAGCGCCGGGCTGATGATGCCACCCGGGATGTGATGGCGTGGCTGAAGTGCGAATTCCTGCGTGACCACGTGGGCGAGGAGTACAACGGTGTGATTGCCGCCGTGGTGCCTTTCGGTTTCTTTGTGGAGCTGTCTGATATCTACATCGAAGGCCTGGTGCACGTTTCCACCCTCAGTGGTGACTACTTCCACCACGATGCCGCCAAGCATCGCCTGATCGGCGAGCGCACGGCAGTCAGCTTCCGCCTGGGTGATGAGGTGCGTGTGAAGGTGGTGCGGGTCGACCTGGAAGATCGCAAGATTGACCTGGAGCTGGTCAGCACCCCGAAGAAGCGCACGGCAGACCGCGATGCCCTGGATATGTCCAAGCGAGAGTCCCGTGGTCGGGGCGATCGTGCAGGCAAGGGTGGTAAAGGCGGTAAGCGTACCGGCAAGCCGGCCAGTGCCAAGGAAAAGCTGGCGGCTGAAGCGGCCAGGGACGCAGCGCGCAAAGGTGGCAAGGGCAAATCTCCGGCGGCAGGCAAGAAGCGCAAGCCCCGCAAGTAACCAGTTACACAGGAATTGATCGTTAGTGTCTCAGGAATATGTATTTGGCTGGCACGCCGTGGATGCGGTGCTGAAGCGGGAGCCGGAACGGCTTCAGCAGGTATGGATCCAGACCGGACGGCAGGACAAGCGCGTAAAATCGGTGACCGATGCCCTGGATAGCCTGGGTGTGCGCTGGAAAGTAGTGCACCGCCGGGAGCTGGATGAACGCGTGTCCGGCGTCCATCAGGGTGTTGTGGCGGCCGTGTCGGAAAGCCGTGAATGGACGGAAGACGACCTGCTGGCCCAGCTGTCCAATAGCGACAAGCCGCCGTTTTTGCTGGTCCTTGATGGCGTAACCGATCCGCACAATCTCGGTGCCTGCATGCGCACCGCAGATGCGGTTGGTGTCCAGGCCGTTATTGTGCCCAAGGACAAGTCCGCCTCGCTCACACCGGTGGCCCGTAAAGTGGCCTGCGGTGCGGCAGAAACCGTCCCCTTTGTGCGGGTAACCAACCTGGCCCGCTTCCTGCGGGAGCTGAAGGACCTGGGGGTGTGGCTGATCGGCACCGCCGGCGAGGCCGATGCCGGCCTGTACCAGGCTGATTTCAAGGGGCCGGTAGCGCTGGTTATGGGGGCCGAAGGCAAGGGTATGCGCCGGCTGACCCGGGAACACTGCGACCAGCTCATCAACATCCCCATGCAGGGCCATGTCGACAGCCTGAACGTATCGGTGGCGACCGGCGTTTGCCTGTACGAAGCCCTGCGCCAGCGACTCGGTTAATCCTTGCACTGCAGGCCCCTTGGGCCTAGAATACGTGACCCCTTTTTTAAGGGGCGGTTTTGTATTGCCTGTATTCCGGGCTGCAAAACGTCGCTTTTGATCTGGCCTTACCCGTAAGTGCCTTGTTGATAAAGCAAAAAAGAAGCCGGCAGCTTTGCTGTCACCTCCTTGCTTTCACGCTGGGTCGCGGTCCGGAAGGATCGCCGAAAGAAGAAAGCTGTTTAACCCGTAGGGAGAACTCATGCGTCACTACGAAATCGTTTTCATGGTACATCCGGATCAGAGCGAGCAGGTGCCCGCGATGATCGAGCGTTATACCAGCGTCATCACTGAAGATGGCGGTAAGGTACATCGCCTGGAAGATTGGGGCCGTCGTCACCTGGCATACCCGATCAACAAGATTCACAAGGCTCACTACGTACTGATGAACGCCGAATGTTCACAGGCCGCTATGGACGAGCTGACTCATAACTTCCGGTTCAACGATGCCATCATCCGTGACCTGATTCTGCGTCGCGACGAGGCTGTTACCGACATGTCTCCGATGAAAGCCGCTGAGTCCCGCGAGGACCGTCGTTCCGGCGGAGACGATCGTCCGCGTCGTTCAGCTGATTCTGACGACCGTCAGAGCAGCGCATCCCAGGACGAAGAAGAGTAATTAACCGGAGTTAGGAGTTACGTTATGGCTCGTTTTTTCAGACGTCGTAAGTTCTGTCGTTTCACGGCAGAAGGTGTTAAAGAGATCGATTACAAAGATCTGGACACCCTGAAAGGCTACATCACTGAAACCGGCAAAATCGTGCCCAGCCGCATCACCGGCACCAAAGCACGTTATCAGCGTCAGCTGGCTACCGCTATCAAGCGTGCCCGCTACCTGGCACTGCTGCCGTATACGGACAGCCACGATCACTAAGCACAGATAGACAGGACCCGGGACCATGCGTGCACTGGCACAGTATGTAATGCGCGGTCCCATGCAGGCCGGCGGGGTTGCGGCAGTTGCGACTGCATTACCCTTGCTGTTCTGGATTGGCGCAGCAGTTATCGGCCTGGTCATTTTGCGACTGGGCATCCGGCAGGGGCTGAATATCGGTCTCTGGGCAGTACTACCCGCACTGGGTTGGGCCACCTTCGGGCAGGATCCGACCGCGCTGGTGGTGCTGTTGCAGGTGATGCTCATGGCGTCGATTCTCAGAACATCGCTGTCCTGGGAGAGAGCGCTGCTGTCGGGCGCCTTTCTGATGATACTGACAGGGCTGATGATGCCCTTGATGTATCCGGCACTGCTGGACGAACTGGTCCAGGCCGGTGTCGGGTTTTACGAGCAATACAACGCCGAGGTGGCGCGGTCACTGGGCAGCGAACTTGAGCTGATCATCCGCAACACCATGAACGCCAGTATGGCGGGCACCTATTTCGCCACGGCCATTGGTATGACAATGCTGGCGAGGGCATGGCAGGCGGGGCTGTATAACCCCGGAGGTTTCCGCAAGGAATTCCATGCCCTGAGGTTGTCGCCGGCCATTGCGGTTGTGTGCGCTGTCACCATGGTGATAGGCCCGCTACTGGGGCTCAATTCCATGCTGCTGGCATGGGCTGCGGGTACACCGCTGTTCATCGCTTCGCTGGCACTGGTGCACGGGTTTGTTGGTCGTAAACAGTGGGGCGGGCAGGGATTGGTAGCATTCTATGTGCTACTGGTTCTGCTGGGTCCGAGTCTGATGATGCTTTTGTTGGTTCTGGCTTTTGTGGATAGCTGGCTGGATATCCGGGGGCGAATAAAACCCGCCGGGCCGGCTGAATAAAGCACGAAGAGGTTAACGAGATGGAAGTTATTCTGCTCGAGAAAGTAGCAAACCTTGGCTCCCTGGGTGACAAGGTAAAGGTTAAGGCCGGTTACGGTCGTAATTTCCTGCTGCCGTATGGCAAGGCTGTTCCTGCCACGGCTGCAAACGTACAGGCGTTCGAAGAGCGTCGTGCCGAGCTGGAAAAAGCTGCCGCTGAGAAGCTGGCCGCTGCCCAGGCCCGTGCCGAGGCTCTGGAAGGTGCGTCCTTCACCATCAGCTCCAAGGCTGGTGAAGAAGGCAAGCTGTTCGGTTCTATCGGTGTTCGTGACATCGCAGAAGCTGTTTCTGCCGGTGGCACTGAAGTCGAGAAGAGCGAAGTTCGTCTGCCGGAAGGTCCGCTCCGGACTGTCGGCGAGTTCGACATCGAACTGCAGCTGCACACTGATGTTGAAGTTACTATCAAGCTGGCGGTTGTTGCCGAGTAATCGGTAGCCGCTACAGGTAGCTTCAAAGGAGCTGAAACCCCGGGTTTCAGTTTCCCCAGACGGGCCCGAACCGGAGACGGTTTCGGGCCCGTTGCTTTCTGGTATTCTTGTACTCCCGTATTCCCATTTCAATGTTGTCGGTATTTATGGCCAATCCCACTCTGAAACCTGCGTCGATGGATCCCGAAACCAGCCGGATCAAGGTTCCCCCTCATTCGGTAGAGGCAGAACAGGCTGTTCTCGGTGGTTTGATGCTGGATAACCGCCGTTTTGACGAAATCTCCGAAGTTATTTCTGCCTCCGACTTTTACCGGCAGGATCATCGGCTGATCTTCGGTGCGGTGGAACGGCTGGCCAGCGAAAGCGAGCCGCTGGATGTGGTTACCCTGGCCGAGTTCCTGGAGCGGGCCGGCGACATTGAAGATGCCGGCGGCTTGTCGTACCTGGCCGAGCTGGCCGAGAAAACCCCGGGCGCGGCGAATATTCGCGCCTACGCTGACATTGTCCGCGAGCGTTCGATCCTGCGAAAGCTGGTGGAAGTTTCCGGCCAGATTTCCGACTCGGCCTTTAACCCGCAGGGTCGCAAAAGCAGCGAGATTCTGGACGAAGCCGAGCGCAGCGTGTTCCAGATTGCAGAATCCCGCAGCAAGGAGGGCTCTGGCCCCAAGGCCATCAACCCGATCCTGGCCACCACCCTGAGTCGTATTGAAGAGCTGTTCGAATCCGGTGAGCAGACCACCGGCCTGACCACCGGTTTCCGGGACCTGGATGACCAGACCTCCGGTATGCAGCC
Organism: Marinobacter sp. G11; assembly: GCF_021282325.1. Lineage (NCBI taxonomy): Bacteria > Pseudomonadati > Pseudomonadota > Gammaproteobacteria > Pseudomonadales > Marinobacteraceae > Marinobacter > Marinobacter sp. G11. Next base: position 201,271 of record NZ_JAJSPB010000001.1, on the reverse strand, counting down.
GGCAGACCTGATTATCGTGGCGGGGCGGCCCTCGATGGGTAAGACCACCTTCGCCATGAACATTGTTGAAAACGCGCTGATCAGCACCGGCACCCCCATCCTGGTGTTCAGTATGGAAATGCCCGCCGATGCACTGGCCATGCGTATGCTTTCTTCACTGGGCCGGATCGACCAGACCAAGGTACGGAGCGGCAAGCTGGAAGAAGACGACTGGCCGCGGTTGACCTCGGCGGTCAGCCTGCTGAAAGACAAGCCCCTGTACATAGACGACACCCCGGGCCTGAGCCCCACGGAAATGCGTTCCCGTGCGCGCCGTATTGCCCGAGAGAATGGCGGCAAGATCGGCCTGATCATGGTCGACTACCTGCAGCTGATGCGGGTGCCCGGTAACACCGAGGGCCGTACCGCCGAGATCTCGGAAATTTCCCGTTCCCTGAAAGGCATTGCCAAGGAACTGAGCTGCCCGGTGGTTGCCCTGTCGCAGCTGAACCGGAGCCTGGAGCAGCGGCCCAACAAGCGCCCGGTGAACTCGGACTTGCGGGAATCCGGTGCGATCGAGCAGGACGCCGACGTCATCATGTTTGTATACCGGGACGAGGTGTACAACGAAGACACCCAGGATAAAGGTATTGCCGAGATCATCATCGGTAAGCAGCGGAACGGCCCCATCGGCACCATTCGCCTGGCGTTTATCGGCAAGTACACCAAGTTTGAGGACCTCGCCCACGGGGATTACGGTGACTACGGTGGTGATTACTGATGCCACGCCCCACCGTTGCCCGTATCGACCTTGAGGCGATCAGGTTCAACTATCGACTGGCTCAGCAGAAGGCTGGCAACGCCCGGGCCATGGCTGTGGTCAAGGCCGACGGTTATGGCCATGGCATCCAGGCGGTGGCCGGTGCCCTGGACGGGCTGGCCGGGAAATACGCCGTAGCTTGCCTTGAAGAAGCGGAAGCCGTCCGTGAGGCGGGCCTGCAGCAACCTGTGGTGTTGTTGCAGGGCGTGCACGAAGCGAGAGACCTGGCCAGTTGTGCAGCCATGGACTTCGAGCCGGTGTTGCACTGCCGGCAGCAGCTGGACTGGCTGTCTGAAGCCTCGGTGCCGAGCTTCTGGCTGAAGGTAAATACCGGTATGAACCGGCTGGGTTTCCGGCCCCGGGAGTTACCGGAGGTAGTGGCCGGCCTGGAGTCCATGGGCGCCCGAACCCGGTTACAGGGCTTTGTCACCCACTTTTCCTGTGCGGATGACCTGGCCAGTGATTTCACCGGCCAGCAAACCCGCAGCTTTGAAGCGGCGGTCGCGCCCTGGCCGGATCTGATGCGCAGTGTCGGTAACTCGGCGGCCCATTTCCGGCCCAACCAACCCCTCTACGAATGGAGCCGGCCTGGCATCATGCTGTACGGCGCCTCGCCAATGATTGGTAAAACCGGGTTGGATCTCGGGCTGAAGCCGGCCATGACCCTGGAAGCACCGTTGATAACTACCCGCACCGTGCGTGCCGGTGAAGCCATTGGCTATGGGTGCACCTTTACCGCAGACCGGGACACCCGCATGGGCATGGTGGCGATCGGTTACGGCGACGGCTACCCGCGCCATGCGGGCACGGGAACGCCGGCGGCCATCAATGGCCAGCGCATACGGCTGCTGGGCCGGGTTTCCATGGATATGCTGGCGGTGGACCTGGGCAATGCGCCTCAGGCCCGTGAAGGGGACAGGGTGGAGCTTTGGGGCCCGACCGTCAGCGTGGATGAGGTGGCGGAATGTGCCGGCACCATCGGCTATGAGTTACTGACCGGGGTTTCTGCTAGGGTGCCTCGGGTTCATGAATGATCTCCTCGATGAAATCGAGAATCGCCGCCAGGCTACGGTCATCCAGTTTTTTCAGAACCTTGTGAATCACCATCTTGCTGCCCTTGAGCATGCTGCTGATGCCCATCCTGGCCATGCCCATCATCATGCTGCCGGCTTTCAGGCGGCGCAGCGGTTCGATGAAGAAGAAATCCAGCCCGGCTTCGGTCAGCTCGTTGATCAGGTCGTACAGCTGTTCAATAGCCTGCTTGTCGGCCTTGCCGCGGCTTTTCAGCTCGCTTACTGTGTACAGCGCGCGGGTACGGAGTTCATCGGGAATCGGGGCAACAATATGGCTCTGTTGTTTCAGCATAGGGCTTCCTGTTGTTGTATGCTCGCAAGTGAGACTTCAATTAACACCGGCGTTTCAGGTTGCAGGCATAGTGCAGCAACCCTCCGCTCCGGCCATTGGCCTGAGTGGTTCCCGACAGGCGTCATATCAGTGATATTCCGGAGGCGTTGATTCCGCGTGCATGTACTTGTTGTTCACGACTACGGCCCACTGGGGAAAGTGCTCCTGGAGCGCTTGCGCAAAACCCATCTGCGGGTGAGCCCTTTGCTGGTCAGCGACCCGGCCAACGCCGACCTGAAAGCCCTGGAAAGCTGGATTCCGGAAGATGCAGACCTGCTTGTGAATGCGCTCTGGCTGGCTGACCCGGAGAAGGCCGAAGCCAACCGGGAAGCGGCCCATGAGGTGGCCTTTTCGCTGCCCCTGTGCCTGGCCGAGCACGCCCGGGACCGAGGCATGGCTCTGCTGCAGTTGTCTTCCTGCTACGTGTTTGACGGCCGCAAACAGGGTGCTTACATAGCGTCTAACCCGGGCCAGCCAATCAACGAGCTGGGCCGCTGGCAGTGGGAGTGTGAACAGGCGCTGCGTACACTGCTGCCCCGGCACATCCTGCTGCGTACCGGTTGGAGCCTGGGCCGCTTTATCCGCAAGCTGTACGAAAGCACGGGGCGCGCAGACACCTTGTCGCTGCCCGGCCGCTGCCAGGGCCAGCCGGTGGCAGTCCAGGACCTTGCCCGGGTGATAAGCGCGATTGTGCTGCAACTGGATTGCGGTGCCGAAGTCTGGGGCACCTATCAGTATGCCGGTTCCGAAGAGATCAACCTGTATGAGCTGGGGCTGGCGATCGCCGGTATGCCCGGTATTCCGGAAGACATTCGCGTGGTGGACGAACTGCCAGAGTGGGGACACCTGGAGCCGGTAAACACCACCATGGTGTGCAGCAAGATCAAGAACACGTTCGGTATCAAGCAGCTGCCCTGGCGCACATGGCTAAATGAAGAGGTTGCCATGATCAAGGGTACGGGTAGTATCGACGAAAAAGCTGAAGAGAAGACCGAGCCGACGGACCTGTAATCCGCCGGCCAGTGATATTCAGAAAGGAGTCAGGTTGGTTACTGACAGCCCTGGCGGGCGAAGTCACGGGTAACCAGCTGCAGGGCTTCTACATCCAGCAGTTCTACTTCACGGCCACGGGCACGGATAATGCCCTGGTTCTGGAAGCGGGTGAACACCCGGCTAACGGTTTCTACTGCCAAGCCCAGGAAGTTGGCAATGTCGTTCCGTGCCATGGGCAGGCTGAAGTTGGTCGGCGACATGCGACGGCGACGGAAGCGGCTGGACAGTGACAGCAGCAGGGCGGCAATGCGCTCTTCTGCGGTGTTCTTGCTCAGCAACATGGCCAACTGGTGGCTGTTCTGGATTTCCTGGCTCAGCAAGTGGTACATATGATGCTGAAGCTCGGGCAGTTTGCCGGTGAGCTCTTCCAGCTTTTCGATCGGGAACTCGCACACACTGGTGCGTTCCAGGGCCTTGGCCGTGCAGGCGTAGGTGTCGCTGCTCATGCTGTCGAGCCCGACCAGTTCGCCGGGCATAAAGAAGCCGGTCACCTGCTCGTCACCGCCTTCGGTAATGATCGAGGTCTTCACTGACCCGCTCTTCACCGCAAAGCAGGACCGCATCGGGGTGCTCTGGTCAAAGATGTGCTCGCCCCGGTTGTAGATTTTGCCCTGCTGGACAATATCTTCAAGCCGCTCGAGATCGTTCGCTTCAACGGCAAGGGGAAGGCAGAGGTTGCTCAGGCTACACTGCTGGCATGAGGCTTTGAGCGGAGACACTTGGTGGAGATGAATTGCCTGGGCCATAGTTGATAAACCATCCGGGTTGATCCAAATCAAGCATAGCAGAATGGTAGCCTGATATGTAAGTGTTGAACAGCGAACGATCGATTCAGCGTTTCTTTCGTTTCCGCTGTTCGGCTTTGATGGCTTTTTCCTTCGCTTCCTGCTCTTCCTTGATACGCGCTTCTGCCAGTTCCTGTTCAACCATGTCCGGTGTTTCCAGGGAAATCTGCCCCAGTGTGCCGGCCCGGAATTCGTTCAGCAACACCTCGGAAACCTTGTGCAGGTCCGGTACGCCGCCGCGGCCCAGGAAGCGCCGCTTTTCCGCAATCGCGTCCATCAGCGCCAGCCCGTCCCGTGGCTTCTGGCCGAGGCCGTAGCGGGCCATGACCAGCTCCGGGTAGGCCTGCACCAGGTAGTCGGCTTCGAACATCGCAACATCTTCAAAATCCAGTACCGCGCTGCGGATGGCGCCGGTGACGGCCAGCCGGTAGCCGCACTGCTCCGGTGACAGCTTGGGCCAGAGAAAGCCCGGGGTGTCGTACAACAGCACGTTATCCGGCAGCTTGATGGCCTGCTGGGCCCGGGTAACCGCGGGCTCGTTACCGGTCTTGGCGGCAGGGCGACCGGCCAGGGTGTTGATCAGCGTAGACTTGCCCACGTTGGGGATGCCCAGAATCATTACCCGCAGGGCGCTTTTTTCCCGGTTGTGGGTAGGGGTCATTTCCTCGGCCAGCTTGAGGATGCCCAGGGCTTCCTGGCGCTGGTTGTGGGTGAGGGTGATGGCCCGCACTCCGCGTTCTTTTTCAATCCAGGCCAGCCATTGTTCGGTGATCGCCGGGTCTGCCAAGTCTCGCTTGTTCAAAACCTTAATCAGCGGCGTGTCGCCACGCAGCGACGGCACCAGCGGGTTCTCGCTGCTGAACGGGATTCTGGCGTCTACCACCTCGATGATCAGGCCCATCTGGGGCATGACCTGTTTGATCTCCTTGCGAGCCTTATGCATATGCCCGGGAAACCAGTTAATCGCCATCGGTGTTGCTCCGCCTGTTGCTGAAAGGCGCCATTATGCAGGGGAATGACTAAACTTTCACATTTATCGGAAGCCCCGTGATGTCTGGGCTGGCAACGGTTTTTCTGTGTGCTGTGTACAGAATGACGGGATATCGGGATGAAATCCGGTGTGTGATTGTTTTAGGGTGTGGGGTCTCAAACGTTAAGCCAATAAACGGCGGCTTTGACAGTGGCCGTCTGCGATGGAGAAAATTATGCAGCAAGTTGTGAAATTTATCGGTTCCGCACTGATTGCCCTGGGCCTGTCGGCCACCGCATTCGCCCAGCAGCCCGGCCAGCCGGACCAGGTTGCCCAGCTTGCAGAAATGGTGGGGCTGTCTGACGACCAGCAGAGCGAAATCCGCGGCATTATTGATGACATGCAGGGCGAGATCGGCGAGCTGCGCCAGAGTGCCCAGAACCTGCAACAGAAGCTGCAGGGTGAAATCAAGCCGGACTACAACGAATCCGCTATCCGCGACAACGCCGAAGAGCTGGGTGATGTAACCGGTGAAATTGCCGCGCTTTCCGCACTGATGCAAGCGAAAGTGGATGCCGTTTTCACTGAGGAACAGCGCGCAGAGCTGGACCGCCAGATGCAGGAAATGCAGCGTCAGATGCAGCAACAGCGCCAGATGATGCAGCCGGGCCAGTAAGTTCGCCCGTCGTAATACCGCCCGCGCCTGCCGATGCTGCAGGTGTGGGTTGTTTTCTCTCCGGTTACCCCCTTTGCCACTCCGCCTTTTCCCCGTAATTCCTTCTGCACAAAAGCCTTGACCGGTCTATAAGTTTATTTCACGGTTAGAAGTATTCTGTGTCATCCAAATAATGCATTTGATCCTATACTTTTCGTAATGCTCGAAAGGGCTCGCAAGAAGCCCTGTAAAACTCACTCATAACATGGATGGACTCTATGGCTTCAGATACGAAAGCTATCCGTTCCACTATCCTCGTACCGGTCTTTATTCCGGCCGTTGTTGTTGCGCTGTTGCTGGTGATCGGAACCATCAGCAATCCCGAGCTGGCAGGGGAAGCGTTCAGCGCGACCCTGGCCTGGATTACCGATACCTTCGGCTGGTTCTACATGCTGTCGGTTGCCATCTTCCTGGTCTTTATTGTCTCTGTGGGTGCATCCAAGTGGGGCAATATCAAACTGGGGCCGGACCACGCGGAAGCCCAGTACTCCTTCCCGGAATGGTTTGCCATGCTGTTCTCGGCCGGCTACGGTATCGCGCTGCTGTTCTTTGGCGTGGCCGAGCCTGTGCTGCATTACGCCACGCCGCCTGCCGGCGCTGCTGAAACCGTCGATGCGGCCAAGCAGGCCATGCAGATTGCTTTCTTCCACTGGGGCTTTCATATCTGGGCTATCTACGGCCTGGTAGGCCTGGTGCTGGCGTACTTTGCCTTCCGCCATGGTCTGCCGCTGTCTATCCGCTCCGCGCTCTACCCGCTGATTGGCGAGAAGATCTACGGCCCCATCGGCCATGCAGTGGATATCTTCGCCATTCTGGGCACCATGTTCGGTATTGCCACTACGCTGGGGCTGTCGGTTACCCAGATCAACGCAGGCATCAACTATCTCTGGCCGGAAGTTCCCATCAGTACCACGGTGCAGATTATTGCCATTGCGGTGATTACCGCGGCGGCGACCGTGTCGGTGGTGGCAGGTATGGATAAGGGTGTAAAGCGTCTGTCCATTCTTAATATGGTGCTGGCGGTATCCCTGATGCTGTTTGTGTTTGTGGTCGGGCCCACCATCCACATCCTGGAAACCTTCCTGCAGAACACCGGCAGCTACCTGAGCGGTATTGTCGAGCGTACCTTCAACCTGCAGGCCTACACCCGCAGTGACTGGATCGGTAACTGGACGCTGTTCATCTTCGGCTGGACCATTGCCTGGGCGCCGTTTGTGGGCATGTTTATCGCCAAGATCAGCCGCGGCCGTACCATCCGCCAGTTTGTGTTCGGCGTCATGCTCGTACCATCGGTGTTCACCTTCCTGTGGTTCTCGATATTCGGCGACACCGCCCTGAACCTGATCATGAATGAAGGCCTGAATACCCTGATCACGGACGTGCAGGATGACCACGCGGTTGCCCTGTTCAAACTGTTCGACGTGCTGCCCTGGTCGTTCTTTATTTCTCTTCTGACGGTGCTGCTGATCATCACCTTCTTTGTCACCTCGTCTGACTCCGGCTCGCTGGTGATTGACTCCCTGGCTTCCGGTGGCGTGATCAATACCCCGGCATGGCAGCGGGTGTTCTGGGCCGTGCTGGAAGGTGCGGTTGCAGCGGTGCTGCTGCTGGCAGGCGGGCTGAGTGCCTTGCAGACCATGACCATTGCCAGCGCCTTGCCATTTGCCATCATCATGCTGATTGCCGCCGTTGGTATGTGGCGGGCCCTGGTGATTGAAGGGCACCGTGAAACCAGCCTGCAGGCGCACATGATGAGCAGCCGGCACATGACCGGCTCCCAATGGAAGCATCGCCTGGCGGCGATTGTGGAATTCCCGGGCAAGCACGAAGTGGAAATGTTCATCAAGAACACTGCCATGAATGCCATGCGGGAAGTGGAGCAGGAACTGAAGGCCAAAGGCTGGGATGCAACCGCCGAGTTCGATGCCGAGAACCTGCGTTCACACCTGCAGGTGCACCGTGAGCACCATGTCGACTTCATCTACGATGTGCGGCTGACCGAGCACCCGATGCCGGGCTTTGTCTACGGCGAGCTCAAGCGTGACCCGGACGAGCCTGAAGCCTATTACCGGGCAGAAGTCTATCTGCGCCGGGGCGGTCGTTCCTACGACGTGTTCGGCTACGATGAGCATGACATCATCAAGGACATTCTTGACCAGTTCGAGAACTACCTGCACTTCCTCAATATCTCGCCGGGCAAGCTGCCGTGGGATATGAATGAGCATGATGACATGATCAACACCGACGACTCGGAGCCAGGCAAGGCCTGATCCGGTAACTACAAAAAACCCCGCCCGAGCCATGCTCCGGCGGGGTTTTTATTATGGGGCAGGGAAAGGCTTGATCAGGACAATCAGCCGGGGCAGCAGGGTCAGGGCGCCGAGCAGGGCCATGAACATGGCGAAGCCGGTGAACAGGCCGAAGTAGATCGTGGGAATAAAGTTCGACAGCACCAGGATCGAGAACCCGGAGATGATGGTCAGCGAGGTAAAGAACATGGCCTGGCCGATGCTGCGATGGCAGCGGTGCATGGTGGCCAGGTAGTCACCGTCTTTGGCGAACTCGGTTTTGAACCGGTGGATGTAATGAATGGTGTCATCCACGGCGATGCCAACGGTAATGGCGGCTACGGTAATGGTCATCATATCCAGCGGAATGCCGAGCCAGCCCATCAGGCCCAGCACCGAGCCGGCGGCAATCAGGTTGGGTGCCATGCCGATCAGGGCCAGCTTTACCGAGCGGAACAACAGCAGGAACATGGCCAGGATGGCGCCAAACACGACCCCGATGGTTTTGATCTGCGAATCGAACAGGCTTTGCAGCATGTTGTTGTACATCACCGTCATGCCTGAAAGCAGGATACGGTCTTTGTCGTAACCCAGTTCGGTGGTCAGGTGGCTGCGGATTCTGTCCAGCAGCTCCTGCCGGCGCAGTTCCGGCAGGGTTTCCAGTATGCGGATGCTGAACCGGGCCTGGTCGTGCTCTTCGGAAATATAGGGGGTGAGCAGGATGTCCTGTAAGTCCTCTGGCACGGCAGCCGGTACAAAGGCCAGCTGCAGGGCATCCAACGGTTCACCGCCGTTTACCTGTGCCAGCAGGTCCAGCGTTGTGCTGATCGACAGCACCTTGCCGGTTTCCGGCAGGCTGTGCAGGTAGTCGTGTACGGCGCCCAGATCCCGCATTTTCTGGTAGGTGTACCAGGTGTCCCGGTATTCCTCGTCGCCGCAATCGTCCAGGAACGGATCGCAGTCGCTGGCAAAGGGGTCGTCGCCCGGGTTCTCGGGTGCCGGTTCATCGGTAATCACCACATCCAGCGGGGTCGTGCCGCCCAGCCGGTCGTCGATGGTGATCATGCCCTGGTGAATCTCGGTAGAGGATTTGAAGTAATCGATAAAGCTGTTTTCCACCGTCAGCCGGTTCAGGCCGATCACACACAGCGCAGCGATGATTGCCGAGCCGACCAGGACGGTGCCGCCGAAATGTTCGGTAAAACGGGCAAAGGCGTCGGTGAAGGGCACCTTGTTTGACGTTACGCGGTTATCCAGCGGTGGTGGCAGCAGGCTAAGCAGGGCGGGGAAGACCAGGAAGGTGATCAGGAACGCCACGGTAAGGCCCAGGGTCATCATCCAGCCGAAGTCGATTACCGGGCGGATGCCGCTGAAGGTGAGTGAGCCGAAGGCCACGATGGTGGTCACCGCCATGTAAAAACAGGGTTTGATCATGGCCATGATGGTGCGGCGCAGGACATCCCGGGGCGCGGCACCTGGTTCGTCGTGCTGGAATTCCCGGTAGCGCACAATCAGGTGGATGGTGAGCGACAGGGTCATGATCAGCAGCAGGGAAATAAAGTTGGAGGAAATCACGGTCACCGGCCACTGGGCCCAACCCAGAAAGCCGATCATCAGCCACACGGTGAAGCCACAGCACAACAGTGGCACCAGTACCCATCGCCACTGGCGGAAAATAATCGCCAGGGTCAGTAACAGGAAGGCCAGTACGCCCAGGCCAAAGGTGGACAGGTCGCTTTCGATAAAGCGGATCATGTCGGCGACAATCATCGGTACGCCACCCAGGTGGATGCTGGCGTGCTCCCGGTAGTTGTCCAGAATGCTGCGCACCTGCCCAATGGTGGCATCCCGCTCGGCACCCAGCTGTTCGGTGTAGTCGATGAACTGCCGGCTGACCTGTTCCAGTTGCTGCTGGTCTTCGGCACTGGCATTGCCGCTGCTGGCCTTGTCTCGCAGTTCGTTGCGGCGGTTCAGCAGTTCAAAATAGCGCTCCGGTGTCGGCAGGTTCACCTGGATCGCCGTGGTACCGGCGTCTTCGCTGAGCAGCAGGTTCGGGTACATGGGGTTGTCGAGCAGGGCCTGGCGGGCGGTTTGGGGCGCCACATCGTGGTCGTCCAGGGTTTTGATTTCACTGTCGACGGTATCGAGGGTCAGGTCCGGGCTGTGCAGCAGGGGTACGTTAAGAATGCTGTTGGTAGAGCCGACCGCCTCCAGGGCCTGGAGTTCGTCTCTCAGTGCTGCCAGCCGTTGCAGGCCGGTTTCACTGAACAGGTCTTCCCGGGGGGAATAGGTCACCACCAGGAAGTCGTCAGAGGTAGTGAATATCCGGTTTACCTGCCGGTACTCTTCCAGGGAACGGTCGTTTTCCAGGACCAGGGATTCGGCGGAGGCATCCAGCCGGAACTGATCAAAGCGCAAGGCTGCCAGGGCCAGGATGGCACCGAACAGGATCAGCACAATCCAGGGGTGGGGGAGGATAAAACGGTCGTACAGGGCGCCGAGGCGATTCATGGCTTACTACTCTGCTGAAAAAACGAGTGCAGAGTGTGCCACAAACCCGGGCCGACTGTGACCTCCGGCCCGGGAATCTGTGAACGGATCAGTCGACGGCTTTCACCGGGATCTGCATGGCGTTGGAGGCGGGCACTTCCGGCACGGCCAGCCCCAGGTTGTTCTTGTCGAACACCCGGTCAGCGCGATAGCTGGAGCGCACCATGGGGCCGGAGGGCACTTCCATAAAGCCCTTTTCCAGGCCGATTTCACGGTAGCGGTTGAACTCTTCCGGAGTCACATAGCGTTCCACCGGCAGGTGGTTCGGGGTGGGGCGCAGGTACTGGCCGATGGTGAGGATGTCTACGCCGATGGCGCGCAGGTCATCCATGGTTTCCAGGATTTCTTCTTCGGTTTCACCCAGACCGACCATCAGGCTGGTCTTGGTGAGCACGTCTGGCCGGTGTTTCTTGGCGTGGGCCAGGACGCTCAGGGTTTTCTCGTATCCGGCGCGGGGGTCGCGCACACGGCTGGTCAGGCGTTTGACGGTTTCCACGTTCTGGGCGAATACATCCAGGCCGGAATCCACGACTTTTTCCACATCGCTCATCACCGCATCAAAGTCCGGAGTCAGGGCTTCAACGGCCACTTCCGGGGTGCGCTGTTTGATGGCAGATACGCAGGCGGCGTAGTGAGCCGCGCCGCCGTCGTCCAGGTCATCCCGGTCGACCGAGGTCAGCACGATGTAACGCAGCCCCATCAGCTCAACAGACTTGGCGGTGTTCTCCGGCTCTTCCGGGTCCAGCCAGCCTTTCGGGTTGCCGGTATCCACTGCGCAGAATTTGCAGGCGCGGGTGCACACAGAACCCATCACCATGATGGTGGCCGTGCCGTTGGTCCAGCATTCACCGATGTTGGGACAGTGGGATTCCTGGCACACGGTGCTCAGGCGATGTTCCGAGACATTGCGGCGCACGGCGTCATAGCGCTCGCCACCGGGCATACGCGCCCGCAGCCATTTCGGCTTGCGCTCCAGGGGCTTGTCTTCCGTGTTTGAAGAGGAACGTTTTACGCCGTCCTTGATGGCGGAAAAGCCGTGTTCGTTACGGAATTTGGAACCACTGGTAATGCGGGACTTTGCGCTGTCGCTCATGGGGCCGGAAACTCTCGGGTCAACGTATGGAGAACCTTAAAGAGTAATCCTGCGGCAGGGCAGTTACAAGGCGGGTAGGGGGAATCACGGGGTAACCGGGCACGACATTGGTCGTACCCGGTTGATCAATATCAGGCCTGGGATTTGTCCAGGGCCTGGGTGATGTCGGCGATGATGTCGTCGGCGTCTTCAATACCGATAGACAGCCGCACCAGGTCTTCGCTCACACCGGCACTCTTCAGCTCGTCTGCGTTGAGCTGGCGGTGGGTAGTGGTGGCCGGGTGGCAAGCCAGGGACTTGGCATCGCCGATGTTCACCAGGCGCAGGATCAGATCCAGGGCGTCGATGAACTTCGCGCCGGCCTCGCGGCCACCCTTGATGCCGAAGCTCAGAATGCCGGAGGCCTTGCCGCCACAGATCTTGTCGCAGGTGGCTTTGTAGGGGCTGTTGGCCAGGCCGGCGTAGTTCACCCACTCAACAGCCGGGTGATCCTGCAGGAACTGGGCAACCTTCTGGGCGTTGTCGCAATGACGCTCCATGCGCAGAGCCAGGGTTTCCAGCCCCTGCATGATCAGGAACGAGTTGAACGGCGACAGGGCTGAGCCGGTGTTACGCAGCGGCACTACGCGGCAGCGGCCGATGAAGGCAGCTTCGCCCAGGGCTTCGGTGTAAACCACGCCGTGGTAGGACGGGTCCGGCTGGTTCATCATCGGGAACTTGTCGGCGCTGGCTTTCCAGTCGAACTTGCCGGAATCCACTACGATACCCGCCACTGTGGTGCCGTGGCCGCCAATGTACTTGGTCAGGGAGTGGATCACGATGTCCGCGCCGTGTTCGAACGGACGGCACAGGAAGGGCGTCGCTACGGTGTTATCGACAATCAGCGGAATGCCGTGCTTGTGGGCAATTTCGGCCCACTTCTGGATATCCACCACGTTGCCGGCCGGGTTGCCGATAGATTCGCAGAACAGGGCGCGGGTCTGGTCGTCGATGGCGTTCTCGACTGCCTCGAAATCATCGTGGCGCACCATCTTGCACTCGATGCCCTGGTTCGTGGGCAAACAGGTTGTAGGTGCCGCCGTAGAGCTGGCCGGTGCTGACAATGTTGTTGCCGACCTTGCAGATGGTTTGCAGGGCATAGGTGATGGCGGCCATGCCCGAAGCCACCGCCAGGGCGCCAACGCCGCCTTCCAGCGCAGTCATTCGCTCTTCCAGCACATTGTTGGTCGGGTTCATGATGCGGGTGTAAATGTTGCCCTGAACTTTCAGATCAAACAGATCGGCACCGTGCTGGGTGTCATCAAAGGTGTAGGACGTGGTCTGGTAAATAGGAGTGGTAGCGGCCTTGGTGGTCGGGTCGCTCTTGAAGCCGGCGTGCAGCGCGAGAGTTGCTGGTTTCATCACAACATTCCTTGCGGGTGGATTGTTCATTATTGGTTTGAGAAACCGAGTATGCCACAGGCTATTGCGGTTCGGCACGGTACCAGCAGTTATAGCCTTATAAAGCAGATGGCGGTATCAGTTCAGGGCTCCGTACACCAGTGCCCGGAGGTCCTGGCGGATGGGGTAGGAGGAAGATGGCATCAGCTGGGTCATGAAAATCACCACCATGTCTTCCACAGGATCCACAAAGAAGCTGGTGCTGGCCAGTCCGCCCCAGCCGAATTCGCCTTCCGAGCCGATGGTGGCAGAACTGGCAACATCGGTTTTCACCGAAAAGCCCAGCCCGAAGCCGCTGCCGGCATAGGGTGTTTCGCTGAAGCCGCCAATAGAGAGCCCCGGCAGGTCCTTGCCGCCGGGCAGGTGGTTCAGGCGCATGAATTCCAGGCTTTTGCGCCCGATGATGCGCTGGCCCTGATACGCTCCACCCTGGCAGAGGGCCTGGGCGAACCTGAAATAGTCATCAATGGTGGACACCAGTCCACCTCCGCCAGACAGGAACTTTGGCTCCTTCAGGTAGCGGGAGCGCTCCGGGTCGTCCTGCAGCTTCATGGTGTCGCCGGGTTGGTACAGGTAGCAGGCAGCGAAACGTTCCTGCTGGTCCTGCCGGACCTGAAAGCCGGTGTCGGCCATGCCCAGTGGTTCGAAAATGTGCTCACGGAAATACGCATCCAGTGGCTTGCCGGATAACAGCTCAACCAGGTAACCCAGTACATCGGTGGATACGGAATAGTTCCACGCGGTGCCCGGTGAGAACTCCAGTGGCAGTTCTGCAAGGCGATCCACGAGCTTGTCCAGGGTCAGGATGGAGCTGCCATCCAGTTTCAGCTGGCGATAGGCGGCATCGACTTCTGTTCGCTCGGTGAAACCGTAGGTCAGCCCGGAGGTGTGGGTCATCAGGTCCCGGATGGTCATGGTGGTGGTTGCCGGTTCAGTTTCGAAATCCGGGTAGCGGCCACCCTTGTACACCTGAAGGTTTCGCCAGGATGGGATGTACTTGTGTACCGGGTCGTTCAGCAGAAATTTGCCTTGCTCATACAGCTGCATCATGGCGATGGAGGTGATGGGCTTGGTCATGGAGTAGATGCGGAACACTGTATCCCGTTCCATGGGCAGGTTGCGTTCGACATCTCTCAGGCCCTGGGCTTCACACCAGAGAACCTTGCCATGCCGGGCCACCAGCGTGACCGCCCCCGGAATCTTGCCGGGTTGAATATAGTTCTGGTCAAAGTGGCGGGTAATACGCTTCAGGCGATCCAGGGAAACGCCGGAGGTGATTGATTCCTGCATGGCAGCGGGCAGCCTTTTGTTCGGTTTAACGGATCTGGTTGGTAGATGCCGGGCCGGCATCGTTATCGGGAAACACGGTATCGTAGCACCAGGTAAACACAAAGGCGTAAACCAGGTAAAACACCACAAAGGCGATATCTACGATCAGCGCATCCAGCAGGCCGATGTCGAGCCACCAGGCGATCACTGGCAGGAATGCCAGCATTAGCCCGAACTCGAAACTGATGGCATGCAGGAATCGCAGCTTGAGGGTTTTCCGGGTAGTGCCGGTGAACCGCTTCAGGCCGTGATCAAACATCAGGTTGAAGATATAGTTCCACAGGGTGGCCATGGTGGCGCCGATGGCGGCAAGTACACCGGTTTCCCCAAGATCCAGGCCAAAGACAAAGGCGGCCAGGGGAGTTGATATGAGCAGGCCGATCACTTCAAAGGAAATGGCCTGGCGGATTCGGTCTTTTGTGGTTCGCATGGTGTTGGGAGTAGCGTAGGCGGGTCGTCCCGCGTTCTGTTCCCGGGCAGGGTGGGGTCGTCCCCAGAACTGAAAAAGCCCGGCTCTTTCGAACCGGGCTTTCAGAATACTGGTAGCAAGGGGCGGAGTCGAACCGCCGACCCCAGCATTATGAGTGCTGTGCTCTAACCAACTGAGCTACCTTGCCATTTCGCTTCAGGGCATGCCCCAAACGAGGCGCGTATTTTCGGTATTTGAGCTCGGGGTGTCAAGGCCTTGAGCCCAAAATTCCGGAAAAATTACACGTTAAAGCGGAAGTGGATAACGTCGCCGTCTTTGACGATGTATTCCTTGCCTTCCAGGCGCCACTTGCCGGCATCCTTGGCGCCGGCTTCGCCGTTGTACTGTACGAAATCGTCATAGCCGATAACTTCGGCGCGGATGAAGCCCCGCTCGAAATCGGTGTGGATAACTGCGGCGGCCTGGGGAGCGGTGGCGCCGATTTTTACGGTCCAGGCGCGGACTTCCTTAACCCCGGCGGTGAAGTAGGTCTGCAGGCCCAGCAGGCCGTAGCCGGCGCGGATGACGCGATCCAGGCCCGGCTCTTCCATGCCCATTTCATCCAGGAACATGGATTTCTCTTCGTCTTCCAGTTCCGAGATTTCTGCTTCCAGTTTGTTGCAGATAGGCACGACCACCGCATTTTCGGACTCGGCGATTTTGCGCACAGTGTCCAGGTGCGGGTTGTTCTCGAAGCCGTCTTCGTTCACGTTGGCGATGTACATAGTGGGCTTGACGGTAAGCAGGCACAGTTCACGGATCAGTGCCATCTGGTCTTTGTCCAGGCCCATGCCGCGAACGGGTTTGCCTTCGTTCAGCACCGGCAACAGCTTTTCAAACATCTCCAGCTGGGCCTTGGCTTCCTTGTCGCCGCTTTTGGCCACGCGCTGTACTCGCTTGATCGCTTTCTCGACGGTGTCCAGGTCAGCCAGTGCCAGTTCGGTGTTGATCACTTCGATGTCCGAGGCCGGGTCTACCTTGTTGGCTACGTGAATCACGTTGCCGTCTTCAAAGCAGCGCACCACGTGGGCGATGGCGTCGGTCTGGCGGATGTTGGCCAGGAACTGGTTACCCAGGCCTTCACCCTTGGATGCACCGGCAACCAGGCCGGCGATGTCCACGAATTCCATGGTGGTGGGAACCACGCGCTCAGGCTTTACAATTTCCGCCAGCTTGGTCAGGCGGGGGTCCGGCATGGCCACCACGCCGGCGTTCGGCTCGATGGTGCAGAAGGGGAAGTTTTCCGCGCCGATGCCGGCTTTGGTCAGTGCGTTGAACAGGGTGGATTTGCCGACGTTGGGAAGGCCGACGATGCCGCAGTTAAATCCCATGGAATGCCTCTGCTGGAACTGAAAAATTTGGGCGGATTATACCGGTGTATCGGTAAGGGTGCGAGTAAGGGGTTGTGCCCCTGCTCAGGGAGCCGGTTTGAAGCTGTGCAGGCGGTTCATGGCCGCGGCCAGTTTTCCGCTGGCAGCATCGGGCAGTACCCGCATCACTTCGTCGAAGACGGCATTGAGCTGCTCGGTTTCTTGCTTGCCCAGGCGGCCCAGTACGTAACCGGTTACCTTGCGGCTGTCGCCGGGGTGGCCGATGCCAAGGCGTAAACGCTGGAAGTCGTTGGTGCTCAGGTGGGCAATGGTGTCCCGAAGACCGTTGTGGCCGCCGTGACCGCCGCCTTTCTTGAGCTTGGCCGTGCCGGGAGGCAGGTCGAGTTCATCGTGGGCGACAAGAATCTGTTCGGGGGGAATCTTGAAAAAGTCCGCCAGGGCTTTGATTGCGGTGCCGCTGCGGTTCATAAAGGTGCTGGGGTTCAGCAAGTGCAGGTCTAGGCCCTGCCACTGAATGCGGGCATACAGCCCGTGGTACTTCTTTTCGGGGCGCAGCGTCTGGCCCGCATCGCGGGCCAGCGCTTCGACGAACAGGGCGCCGGCGTTGTGGCGGGTATTCTCGTAGTCGGCACCGGGGTTCCCCAGTCCAACCACCATGACAATATCCTGTGCCATTCGCCTTTGCCCCCGGAGTGATTACTCCTCGCCGCCTTCCTCGCCTTCGGCTTCCTCGGCGTCGTCCGCCTTGGCACCCTTCGGCTTGTGGATAGAGGCAACCGGCTGGTCGTGGTCTTCGCCCTGCAGCAGGGCAGCAACCTGAACGCCCTTCGGCAGTTTCAGATCGCTCAGGTGAACAACCTGATCCATCTCTACTTCGTTCAGGTCTACTTCGATGAACTCGGGCAGGTTCTGCGGCAGACAGATAACTTCAACTTCAGTCATGGTGTGGGAAACAACACCACCCTGCAGTTTCACGGCCGGAGCAACATCTTCGTTGATGAAGTGCAGCGGTACGTTAACGTGGATCTCATGATCCTTGTCAACGCGCAGGAAGTCAGCGTGGGTCAGCAGCAGCTTGTACGGGTGACGCTGCAGATCCTTCAGGATCACGCTTTCTTTCTTGCCCTGAATGTCGATAGTCAGGATGTGAGAGAAGAAGGCTTCGTTTTCGAGGGCCTTTTTCAGCTCGTTGTGCCAGATGGCTACCGGAGTTGCGTCTTTGCCGCCACCGTAGATGATGGCCGGGATTTTACGCTCTTCGCGACGCAGGCGGCGGCTCGCACCTCTCCCCTGATCGTCACGAGGAAATGCTTCAATTACGAATTCCTGGGACATGGTATGTACCTCGTTATTCATCTGAACGGCCCGCGACCAGGCTTGGAACAGATGAGTTCTCTGAAAGGCCAGTTATCTGGCCTACTAAAAGAGTCGGGAGCCCAGCTGGACTCCCGACCCGAAAACTGCCTTTAAGTCTGAGTGTTACGGCGTTTTGCCGGCTCAGACGTTCTCGAACATGGCACTGATGGACTCTTCGTTGCTCACACGACGAATGGATTCGGCGAGCAGCCCAGCCATGCTGAGGGGGCGGATTCTATCACAATTTTTTGCTTTGTCACCCAACGGGATGGTGTCACAGACCACCAGTTCGTCCAGCTCCGAGTTGCTAATGTTCTCGATAGCCGGGCCGGAAAGTACCGGGTGGGTAATGTAGGCAACCACGCGGGAAGCGCCGTGCTCTTTCAGGGCATTGGCGGCTTTGCACAGGGTGCCGGCAGTATCGACAATGTCGTCTACCAGGATGCAGGTCTTGTCTCGTACATCACCGATGATGTGCATCACCTGTGATACGTTGGCCTTGGGGCGACGCTTGTCGATGATGGCCAGGTCGGCATCATCCAGACGCTTGGCTACGGCGCGGGCGCGGACAACGCCGCCGACGTCCGGAGAGACAACCACAAAGTTTTCGAAACGCTGCTTCTCGATGTCTTCGAGCAGAACCGGCGTGGCATAGATATTGTCTACCGGGATGTCGAAGAAGCCCTGAATCTGGTCTGCGTGCAGGTCTACAGTCAGTACACGATCCACGCCGATGCTGGAAATCATGTCGGCTACTACCTTGGCGCTGATGGCAACACGGGTAGAGCGAACGCGACGGTCCTGACGGGCGTATCCGTAATAGGGGATAACGGCGGTGATCCGTGTGGCGGAAGCGCGGCGCAGGGCGTCGGCCATCACGATCAGTTCCATCAGGTTGTCGTTGGTCGGGTAGCAGGTGGGCTGGATGATAAAGACATCGTGGCCGCGCACATTTTCGTTGATCTCAACGGTGGTTTCACCATCGCTGAAACGACCAACAGTGGCCTGACCCATGGGAATATGAAGTTTCTTGGCAATATCCTGGGCAAGTTCAGGATTGGCGTTGCCGGCGAAGATCATCAATTTGGACACGACAGTATCCTTCTCAGTATCGGCGTTTGATTCAGAAGAAGCGGGAGAAAGGTGGCTGGGGTGGCAGGATTCGAACCTGCGCATGACGGGATCAAAACCCGTTGCCTTACCACTTGGCGACACCCCAATATCATCGTGCTTTCTTGGCATCATTTCAGCTCTGTTAGCTTTTGGTGTAGAGGCGAAATGTTCACCCCTTTAGCTACGAACCCCGTGATGCCGGAGGGTTTGCTTTCCCAGATAATCCGGGCTGCGGATTCTGTAGGGAAACGTCCAAAAATGCAAGCCCCGGTTCCGGTTAATCTTGCAGGTCCGAATTGTGAAAGCCATTCCAGGCTCTGGTTAACCTCCGGATACAGTTTGCGAACTACATCCTCACAGTCGTTTCGGTACCTCGAGGCGTCTCCCTCAAAAGCGGGGCGTATTTTGATTTTTGGTGTGTCCCTTGTCAACCCTTGTTCTGAAAAAATCTTTCCGGTGTTTATTTCGCACTCAGGTTTCAGGACAACAAACCAGTCTTCCGGCGGGTTTACGGGGGTCAGTTTTTCGCCGACACCCTCGCCAAAGGCGGCGTGGCCGCGCACAAATACCGGTACGTCGGCGCCCAGGCCAAGGCCGATTTCTGCCAGCTGGTCTTCATCCAGGTGCAGCTGCCACAGGTGGTTCATGGCCAGCAGGGTGGTTGCTGCATTGGAACTGCCGCCACCCAGGCCGCCGCCCATGGGCAGGCGTTTGTGCAGGTGAATGGTTACGCCGGGCAGGGGGGCTTCGCTGAGTTCTGCCAGTGCCAGGGCAGCCCGCACCACCAGGTTGTCGCTGTCGGGCACGCCGGGAATCGGGTCAGCCAGGCGTACACCGGGTTCATCCGGGGTCAGGGTAAAGCTGAGCTGGTCCCCGTAGTCGAGAAACTGGAACAGGGTCTGCAGCTCGTGATAGCCGTCAGGCCGGCGGCCGACAATGTGCAGGAACAGGTTGAGCTTGGCGGGCGAGGGCAGGGTCAGGTCGGCCACAGGTTTAGTCCTCCCGGCGCCAGTCGGCAATCACCACGCGAACCCGCTTGTCTTCTTTCAGGGCGGTGATACGGGCCGGTAACGAGGGCAGGTCTTCGATAAAACCGTGCCAGCGGTCGTAGCGTATTTCCCAGCCATCCTGCCTGATGATGGCCAGTTGGTTTTGTTCGTCGAACAGCAGGCGGAAGTCGCCATCCGGTGATGGCAGCCCGCGAATCCACCAGCTCAGGCTGTCGATGGGCAGCTGCCAGCCGGTCGCGGCATTCACCAGGGTTTCCGGGTCGGAAGACTGGTAAACATCGCCATTGGCCAGGGTGAGCTCGATAAAGCCCGGAACGCCCTGAAGCCGGGTAGTGCCCATGCCCAGAAACGATGACGACAGGGACAGATCGTATTGCTCGCCATTCTGGAACCAGCGATTGATCACGGCGGTGCCGCTGTCGGAGGGCTGCTTGACGGCAAGCTTGCCGGACAGGTGCCAGTGGTCAAAGCGGCCCAGGTTCCGGCTGCGTTCTGTCCAGTCTGCCGGTGGCTGGTCTGTCATGCCTTCCGGCAGCGGTTCCAGCGCAATGGTGGTGCAGCCGCTGAAGGTCAGTACGGCAAGGAGTATCAGGGGTAGCCTGGCCGTCATTGGTTGCCCCCGTTCCGGGTGAGGCGCTCAATGGTTTCGTTCAGGATTTCATGGTTCGGGTCTTCGTCCAGGGCTTCGTCCCAAACCACGCGGGCCTGCTCTTCGTTGCCGGTTACCCAAAGCACTTCGCCATAGTGAGCGGCTACTTCAGGGTCCGGGTAGATGGCCCACGCCCGGGACAGGTATTCCAGTGCGCCTTGGTTGTCTCCCTGGCGGAACAGGATCCAGCCCATGCTGTCGAGAATGGCCGGGTTTTCAGGGTCCAGGCCCAGGGCTTTCTCGATGTGCGCGCGCGCTTCGTCCAGCTGATCGGTACGCACGGTCAGGATATAGCCCAGGGCATTCAGGGCGACGGCGTTCTCCGGCTGGGCTTCAATGATGGCGCGCAGGTCGGTGATGGCCGGGTCTGTATCGCCCATGGAGTCTTGAAGCATGGCGCGGGCATAGCGGATTTCGATGTTTTCCGGATAGCTCTCCAGGGCCAGGTTGGCCGCCTCCAGGGCCTGCTGTTCCCGTTCCTGGTCCAGCAGGAGATTGACTTCCAGCAACCAGAAGCGTTCGGCCTGGTCCGGGTTGGTGTCCCGGAGTTGCCGGATGTTCGCCAGGGCGTTGTCCAGCTCGCCCAGTTCGGCCTGCAACTGGCTGGCGCGGGCCAGGGCCGGGAAGAAATAATTGCCCTGTTCCACGCTCTGGTAATAGCCGATGGCCTGAATGGTGTTTTCGGCCTGCTCTTCTACCTGGCCCAGGTAGTAATTGGCTTCGTCAGTGTGGTGGCCTTGTTCGGTCAGGCGGGTGAGCTCTTCCCTGGCCAGGTCCGGTTGCTGGTTTTCAAGGGCCACCAGGGCGTGGGACAGCCGCAGCCCCGGGGTGTCCGGATAGCGTTTTACCAGGCGGGCGAATTCGTCCTGGGCGGCCTGCAGCTCGCCTTCGTTGATCAGCATGCGGCCGTACAGGGTGCCCATCTGCCGGTTGGCAGGGAAGCGCCGGGTGGCGGCGGTCATGTGATTCAGGGCGTCGCGGTTCTGCCCGGTCTGATACAGCAAGTCACCTTTCAAAATGATGGCTGGCTGGAAGTCGGGTTCCCGGTTGAGCAGGGTGTTCAACTGTTCCAGTGCGGTCTCCGGCTCGCCGGTGATTTTCCGGAGCAGGGCAATGCTGTATTCCAGTTCGGGGGTTTCCGGGTGCCGTTCGGCCAGGTTCTGGTACAGCTCCAGCAGTTCCTGTTGCTGGGCCGGTGGCAGTCGGGCGGCCATGGCGGCCAGGCTGTCGAAGTCGGCATCTTCACCCTGATCCATAATCTGCTCCATATGGAACAGGGCGGTTTCCAGGTTCTGGCGCTTTACTGCCTGAATGGCCGCTACCCGGTGTGCCTGCAGGTTGTCCGGATCAATATCCAGCCAGAGCGTGGCCAGCTGCTGCTGGGCGTTGTCGGCGTTGAGGGTCTGGGCAATCCGCATGGCCCGGTCGATCACTCCGGGGTCTTCCGAGGTCTTGGCCGCTTGCAGGTAATTCACCAGGGTTACGTCATAGCGGCCACGCTGTGCGGCTATTTCTGCGGTAAGCAGCTGGTACAGCACTTCCGGTTCAAAGTCGGCGTACCGGATTTCTTCCGTTTCAGCCTGCTCGGCCTGAACCGGAGGTGCCGGTTCTTCGGCGGTTCCGGAAAAACTGGCGCAGCCCGGCAGGACAGCTACGGTAAAACCCAGCAGGCAGGTAACCAGGTACGGTGCGGATTTGTGCATGCAATTTCCTGTGTGTTTCAGGCGATTTTTCAGGAAAGACCATCTTTTCGCCCCGTTAATTGAGGCAAATCGGATTGCGGTCGTGGCCGAAACCCTATAATGGCATAAGCGTCTTATCTTGCCCAACCTGTCCGCAGTTCCCGAAGCACCGGTGTTTTCGGGTGGCAGGCGGGGCCTTGCGCCGGTAGAATGCTGTTTGAATATCCACGACTGGAACAGGGTTATCTGACCATAAAATGGCGTTGCTGACACTGGGAATCAATCACCGAACCGCACCCGTAGAAATTCGCGAGCGTGTAGCGTTCACTCCGGAGCGGATGGCGGAAGCCTTTTCCGAACTGCGTGCTGCCTCCGGTGCCGGTGAGGCTGCCATTCTGTCTACCTGTAACCGTACCGAGCTGTACCTGGCCGGTGACGACGACTGCGCGCCTACCGTGCTGCGCTGGCTGGCGGGCTTCCACGACCTGGACGCAGCAGACCTGGAGAACGTGCTATACCTGCACCGGGATTCCGATGCCGTTCGCCACATGATGCGCGTTGCCTCCGGCCTGGACTCCATGGTGCTGGGCGAGCCGCAGATATTCGGCCAGCTGAAAGATGCCTATTCCCTGGCCCGGGAACACGGTGCCACCGGTTCCTTCCTGACCCGGTTGTTCGAACACACTTTCTCGGTTGCCAAGCGGGTGCGAACCCAGACTGCCATCGGCGAAAACCCGGTATCTGTGGCCTATGCCTCGGTCAGCATGGCGCACCATATCTTTGCGGACATGTCCCGCAACAAGGCCTTGCTGATTGGTGCCGGTAAAACCATCGAGCTGGTTGCGCAACACCTTGCAGAAGCCGGTGTGCGCCAGTTCCTGATTGCCAACCGTACCCTCGAGCGGGCCCAGTCCCTGGCCGAGGCCCACGGCGGCAAGGGCATTCTGCTGTCCGAGATTCCGGACCACCTGGCGGATGTCGACATTGTCATTTCCTCCACCGCCAGCCCGCTGCCCATTCTGGGCAAGGGTGCCGTTGAGCGGGCCCTGAAAAAACGCAAACACCGCCCGTATTTCATGGTGGATATCGCCGTACCGAGGGATATCGAACCGGAAGTTGCCTCGCTGGCAGACGTTTACCTGTATACCGTTGATGACCTCAAGCAGGTAATCGAAGAAAACATCCGCTCCCGGGAAGGCGCAGCCCGTGAGGCCGAAAACCTGATCAGCAGTGGCGTCCAGGATTTCCTGGAGCAGCTGCGGGCCCTGAATGCGGTTTCTACCCTGAAAGTCTTCCGTCAGCGGGCAGAAGTGATGCGCGATGCGGAAACCGAAAAAGCCCTGCGCGCCCTGCGCAACGGCGCAGACCCCGAGACAGTGCTGCGAAGCATGGCCCGGGGCCTGACCAACAAACTGCTGCACCAACCTTCCATCCAGGTTCGCAAGGCCATGGCCGAGGGCCGGACGGAAGTCACGGAATGTCTGAGGGAGCTCTACCAGCTGGATACGCTGGATGCGGACGAGCCCATCACCACGGAAAAACTATGAAGCCATCCATCCAGTCCCGCCTCGAACGTTTGGTAGAGCGGTTCGAGGAGGTGAGCGCACTGCTGAGCGATGCCTCCGTTATCTCCAACCAGGACAAGTTCCGTGAGTTATCCCGGGAGTTTGCCGAAATCGAGCCGGTGGTAAAGTGCTTCCAGTCCTGGCAACAGTCTCTCGACGACATCAGTGAAGCGAAAGAGCTGTTGAAAGACGGCGATGCCGACATGCGCGCCATGGCTGAAGAAGAGCTGGACGGCGCCGAAGCCCGCAGTGAAGAGCTGGATGAAGAACTGCAGCGCCTGATGCTGCCGAAAGACCCCAACGACACCAAGAACGTGTTCCTGGAAGTCCGGGCCGGTACCGGTGGCGATGAAGCCGCCATCTTTGCTGGCGACCTGTTCCGCATGTATTCCCGCTACGCCGAGAAACGCCGCTGGCAGGTAGAAGTGCTGAGCGAAAACGAAGGCGAACACGGCGGCTATAAAGAAGTGATTGCCCGGTTGTCCGGCGACGGCGTATACGGTGCTCTGAAATTCGAGTCTGGCGCGCACCGGGTACAGCGGGTACCGGAAACCGAATCCCAGGGCCGTATTCACACCTCCGCCTGCACCGTGGCGGTGATCCCCGAGGCGGATGAAGCCGAAGCCATCGAAATCAACAAGGCCGACCTGCGGGTGGACACCTTCCGTTCCTCCGGCGCCGGTGGCCAGCACGTTAACAAGACCGACTCCGCCATTCGCATTACCCACCTGCCGACCGGCATTGTGGTGGAATGCCAGGAAGAGCGCTCCCAGCACAAGAACCGGGCCAAGGCCCTGAGCCTGCTGGCGTCACGCCTGCAGAACGCCGAGCTGGAAAAACAGCAGAAAAGCATGGCGGAAACCCGTAAAAGCCTGGTGGGCAGCGGCGACCGCTCCGAGCGCATCCGCACCTACAACTTCCCCCAGGGCCGGGTAACCGACCATCGTATCAACCTGACCCTGTATAAGCTCGACGAAGTGATTGCCGGCGACCTGGATGCGGTGGTTCTGCCGCTGCAGCAGGAACACCAGGCTGAATTGCTGGCTGAACTGGCCAATGAGCAGTGAGCCCTCGCTGACCTGCGAAGCCCTTCTAAAAACCGCCGCCGACCAGATTGGCGGCGACTCGCCCCGGCTGGATGCCGAACTACTGCTGAGCCATGTAACCGGCCTGGGCCGAACCAGCTTCCGGGCCTGGCCCGAACGGGAAGTGCCGGCGGAACAGGCTGAGCGGTTTATGAACCTGGTGGCACAGCGCGCCAGTGGCCAACCGATTGCCTACCTGCTGGGCGAGCAGGAATTCTGGTCGTTACCCCTGAGAGTCAGCCCCTCCACCCTGATTCCCCGGCCCGATACCGAGTGTGTGGTAGAGGCCGCGTTATCACTGGAACTACCCGCTAACGCCCGGGTACTCGACCTTGGCACCGGCACGGGCGCCATAGCACTGGCCCTGGCCAGCGAACAGCCAGGCTGGCAAATCCTGGCCAGCGACCGGGTTGAAGAGGCAGTAGCCCTGGCCCGGGACAACAGCCAGAAACTGGGCTTGCCCATCACCGTAGTGCAGAGCCACTGGTTCGACCAGATTCCGGCTGGAAGCTTCGACCTTCTTATCTCCAACCCGCCCTACATCCCGGCCAGCGATCGCCATTTAAAGGAAGGCGATGTACGCTTCGAACCCGAGTCTGCCCTGGTGGCCGGAGAAGATGGCCTGGACGACATCCGCCTGCTGGTCACCGAAGGCCTGGACTGGCTCAACCCCAACGGCTGGATGTTGCTGGAGCACGGCTACGATCAGGGCGAAGCCGTGCGGGATTTGTTTGCCAAAGCCGGATGGCGCAACATAGAAACCCGTAAAGACTACGGCGGCAACGATCGCATGACCCTGGCCCGCAAGCCCGCCCGCGACCAATAGCGAGAACAACCATGCTCAGCGACGAAGAACTGCTCCGCTACAGCCGACAAATCCTGATGCCCCGGTTCGACATCGCCGGCCAGCAAAAGCTCAAAGCCGCCCATGTACTGGTCATCGGCGCCGGCGGCCTGGGTTGCCCCGTGGCACTGTATCTGGGCGCCGCCGGTGTCGGCCACCTGACCCTGGTAGACGACGACCAGATCGAACTGGCCAACCTACAACGGCAAATCGCGTTTCAGCAAAGCTGGATTGGTGATTCAAAAGCCGAGCGTTTGGCCGAGCGGGTGCGGGCCATCAACCCGGAGATTACCGTTAACGCCGTCAATCGCCGGGTGGATGGAGATGATCTGCGCCAGCTGGTGAGCGAATCCTCACTGGTGCTGGACTGCACAGACAACTTCAATACCCGTTTCGCACTGAATCGGGCTTCGGTTTCTTCGAAAGTGCCCCTTGTTTCAGGTGCGGCAATAAGAGGTGAAGGCCAACTCTCCGTTTACGACCCCGGCCAACCCGAAAGCCCTTGTTACCACTGTCTGTATCCCGAACAAGGCAATGAAGATCTGACTTGCTCGGAAGCGGGTGTTATAGCGCCACTGGTAGGTATGATCGGCTCAGCCCAGGCCATGGAAGCCATAAAGGTTATCTCAGAAGTGGGTAACCCACTGGTTGGTCGCTTGTTGATCCTCGACGCCTGGCAAATGGAATGGCGAGAAATGAAACTCGCAAAAGACCCAGACTGCCCGGTGTGCCGCTGACTTGGGTTGACTCCGGAGTGGGGCAGGGTTGGGTTCGCCTTTCCAAAAACCGCTCCTTACGGCACATCCATGTGGCGCTTCTGCTCCGCCATCCATGGCTCCGCAAATTTTTGGAAAGGCGAACCCAACCCCGCCCACCAGCTTCTGGGTTAGTCCTTTAGTGCCTGAAACCTTGCTATGGCTTCTTTTCGGGATTCTTTTAGATCGACAATTGGTCTGGGGTAGCCTTTCGGGATAACGCCCCCCTTGGATGGATCATGAATCCGCTTGTTATCCAGTTTGGCCAGCTCCGGCATCCACTGCCGGATAAACTCCCCCTTTGGATCAAACCGCTCACTCTGTGTGACCGGGTTAAACACCCGGAAATAGGGTGCTGCATCGGTGCCCGTTGAGGCACTCCACTGCCAGCCACCGTTATTGGATGCTAAAAAACCATCCACCAGATTTTGCATAAACCAGGCTTCGCCCAGTCGCCAGTCGATAAACAGGTTCTTGGTCAGGAACATGGCGGTGATCATTCGCAGGCGGTTGTGCATCCAGCCGGTTTCCTTCAGCTGACGCATAGCGGCATCGACGATCGGAATGCCGGTGCGGCCTTCTTTCCAGGCTTCAAAATTCTCGCCGGGTTTATTCCACACCAGAGCCTCGGTTTCCTCCTTGAACGCCCGCCCCATGCTTACTCTCGGGTAGTGATAAAGGATGTTTATGTAAAAATCCCGCCAGGCGATTTCGTTTATCCAGGTTTCGATGCCATCACCAGAAACGCCGGCCTGCCGGGCAGCAATCAGGCACTGTCTGCCGGACAGTACGCCGTTTGCCAGGTACGGCGATAGCTGGCTGGTGCCGTCCAGGGCCGGGAAGTCGCGATTGTCTTTGTAGTCTTTTGCTCGCTCGGCCAGGAATTCTTCCAGCTGGTCGTGGGCGGCGCCTTCTCCGGTGGGAACCAGGGGTTCCGGTGCATCGCTGAACGGTGCGGGTAGGGTGTCGGTCTGCTCAGGATGTACTTCAGGGCCCTGGGCTGAGGGCGCCGGGTACAGCGTGGGCTGGGTTTCTTCTATCCAGCTGCGCCAGCGCCGTGAAAACGGGGTAAACACCGAATAGGGTTCGTTCTGCTGGGTAAGTATCTGGCCCACCGGTGCCACGGTCTGGTCACGGTATTTGTTTACCTTGACAGACAGCTCGTCCAGGCGGTCGTGGACCTGCTTGTCGCGGCGGCGTTCGTTGATGCCGTACTCTTCGTTGAAGTGCAGGGCGCTAATGCCATGCTCTTTGCAGAAAGATTCAAGCGTGCCGAGGCTGTCGGCAAAGGTGTCAGCGTTCAGGAATGACAAGCCTATGCCCAGCCTGGCGAGCTGCCGGGCCAGGCTGTTGGCGTGTTCCAGCACAAATTGTACCCGGGCCGCAGACCAGTCGTGTTCCTGCCACTGTTTCGGGGTAACAATAAAGCAGGCTCGAACGGGATTGCCGCTGCGGCAGGCCGCAGTCAGGGCGGGGTTGTCGGCAAGGCGCAGATCGTTACGGAACCAGACCAGCTGTGTCATTGGAACATCCATTTTGGCCAGAGGGTGAATAAGGGTAATTACACTCTTAAATCATTGGCCTGTATATTCGCTGCCGGGGCGATACTGGATTATAGTTAAACATCACGGCCTGCCATGAAAAGGAGCATTTTCCGCAGCATGAGTGTTTACCCCGAAGGCCAGCGCGACGGTGTCTGGGCACACCCGTATCAACTGGCTTCCGGCCAGACCCAGCAACACCAGTTGGGGCATACGCATTTGTGGGTCACCCTGCTGGACCAGGAGTGGCAGGTGCGTTTTGTGGTGCAGCAGCCGGAAGATTCGGCAGACCCGCTTACCTGGTTCGAGACCATCGGCCACAGCCTGCCGTCGTCGGAAATCCCTGTACAGCGCTTCGTGCGTTCCGGTGATAACGGCGAGGTGTGTTTTATTCCCGCAATGGCCAGCTTGCCCACGGTAATCCGCCCGTCCCAGCCTTTAACGGTGCCGGCTGGTGGCCGCTGTGTGCTCTATGTGGGGACCAATCTCTGGATGAAGGTATGTGTGGGCGAAGGCCGTAGTGAGCTCACAGAAGTGCCGCTGGCGGTACCGTCACGAACCTGGCTTGGCCGGAACTCGATGGAGGGGGAAATCTGCTACGCCTCTTCCACCTATGGCCGGCTGGCCCTGGAGGCAGTACCGAAGCGGCCGTGGCGGGCGGTTACGCCGGTCACCATCATCAACCGCCGGGAAAGGCCTTTGTTGCTTGAGCGGTTCAGCCTGCCCACACCGCTGCTGTCGGTGTACCGTAATGGCCAGGGACTGCTCTGGACGCCGGGGATAACCGTCGAATGCGAAACGGATATGAACTCCGCCAGCCTGCGCATTGATCAATCGGCACCGCAGGCTGCCGGTGAATGCGAGTTGCTGGCACCGGCCAGGGAAAAACTCGCCAAGGGCCGGAGACTGGTGCGTGCGTTTGATCATATATTCGGTTAATCACGGCACAGGGAGCCGCGAAGGTGCTTGAAACGTTACAGACAACCATCGCACAGGTGATCGGCAGTATTGCCTGGGGCAAGTGGCTTTCGGCGGGCTTTTTGCTGGTGCTGGGTAGTGTGCTGGCCACCTTTGTTGCCCGCAGTGTCGGCCGCCTGGTAGAAGCCCGGACAACCCGCCATCACCAGGTGATGATCCGGCGGGTGTGCTTTTACCTGGTGTTTCTGCTGTTTGCCATTGCCGCGCTCAGGGAGGCCGGTTTCTCCCTGGAAGTGGTGCTGGGCGCCGCAGGTATTCTCACGGTCGCTATCGGCTTTGCCTCCCAGACCTCCGCCTCCAACATCATCAGTGGCCTGTTCCTGGTGATGGAAAAGCCGTTCGAGATTGGTGACACCATCGAGGTGGATGCCACCATCGGGGAAGTGGTGGCAATCGACCTGCTCAGCGTAAAGCTCAGGACGGCCGACAACCTGTACGTGCGCATCCCCAACGAAACCCTGATCAAAACCCGGGTGATCAACCGCTCCCGCTTTCCGATCCGCCGGATCGACCTGGTTCTGGGCATCGCCTACGCGGAGGACGTGGAAAAAGTGCAGGATTTGCTGCTGGAACTGGCGCAGCAGAACACCGTGTGCCTGGAAGAGCCGAAACCCTTTGTTCTGGTTACCGGGTTTGGGGCGTCTTCGGTCGATTTACAGTTCTCCTTCTGGGTGCCCAGAGAAGAA
This sequence comes from Marinobacter sp. G11, assembly GCF_021282325.1. Classification (NCBI taxonomy): domain Bacteria; kingdom Pseudomonadati; phylum Pseudomonadota; class Gammaproteobacteria; order Pseudomonadales; family Marinobacteraceae; genus Marinobacter; species Marinobacter sp. G11. The sequence continues at coordinate 171,781 of NZ_JAJSPB010000001.1, read as the reverse complement.
TTCCTTGATGGCCGGGGCAGCATGATGATTGCCGTCAAAAAAGCCCTGGACGAGCACGGCATTGAAATACCTTTCCCCCATACCAGCGTGTATGCCGGTAGTCATTCCGAGCCCTTCCGGGTGCAATTGATGGCCCCGGAACAACAAAAAGATAAGGATTCCCCGGATGTCGACAGAAACGACTGAAGTGATCAAAACCACTCCGCCCACCGAAGCTGAAAACAAGGTGTCGCTTGGCTGGCGCGAATGGGTGGGCCTGCCGGACCTCGGCATTGGCCGGATCAAGGCCAAGGTAGATACCGGCGCGCGCACCTCGTGCCTGCACACTTTCCGGACCGAACCCTACACTGAAAACGGCGAGCGCCGGGTGAAGTTCTGGGTGCACCCGATACAGAACGACCTGCACCATGTGGTGGAATGCGACGCCCGGGTGCTGGATGAACGCACCGTGTCGGATTCCGGTGGCCACAAAGAACAACGGCTGGTGATCGAAACCACCCTGGTACTGGGTGACGAGAGCTGGCCCATTGAAATGACCTTAACCAACCGGGACTCCATGCGGTTCCGGATGTTGCTGGGGCGCACTGCCATGGCGGGGCGAACCACCATTTATCCCGAAGCTTCTTACCTTGCCGGCAAGCCGGCACCAAGGAACTGATTATGAAAATTGCGGTACTGTCGCGAAACCGTCACCTGTATTCCACCCGTCGCCTGGTGGAGGAAGGCATCAATCGTGGCCACGAAGTGAAGGTGATAGACGCGCTGCATTGCTCCATGAACATCACGTCTGCCAACCCGCTGATCCATTACCACGAAGAAGTGCTGGAAGACTTCGATGTGGTGATTCCGCGAATCGGCGCCTCGGTCACCTTTTACGGCACCGCGGTACTGCGCCAGTTCGAGATGATGGGTGTATTTCCACTCAACGAATCGGTGGCCATTACCCGCTCCCGTGACAAGCTGCGTTCCCTGCAGCTGCTGGCCCGTAAGGGCGTGGGCATGCCGGTAACCGGGTTTGCCAACAAACCGGACAACGTGCCGGAGCTGCTGAAGATGGTGGGTGGCGCGCCGGTGGTCATCAAACTGCTGCAGGGTACCCAGGGCATTGGTGTGGTGCTGGCGGAAACCCGCAAAGCGGCGGAGTCTGTGATTGAAGCCTTTATGGGCCTGAAAGCCGACATCCTGGTGCAGGAATTTATCAAGGAAGCCGGCGGTGCCGACATCCGCTGCTTTGTCATCGGTGACAAGGTTATCGCGGCCATGAAGCGCCAGGGCGCGGAAGGCGAATTCCGCTCAAACCTGCACCGGGGCGGCACCGCTTCGCTGGTGCGGATTACCCCGGAAGAGCGCCGCACCGCCATTACCGCGGCCAAGGCCATGGGCCTGAACGTGGCCGGTGTGGATTTGCTGCGTTCCAGCCGTGGCCCGCTGGTGATGGAAGTAAACTCTTCACCGGGCCTGGAAGGCATCGAGAATGCTACCGGCAAGAACGTGGCCGGCATGATCATCAACTGGACTGAAAAGAACTACAAACCCTGGAAAACCAAGACCCGGGGCAGAGGATAAGCGCGCATGGCAAGAGCACCGTTCGAGATTGCCGGAGTACAGGTAAAGCCGGGTACCCGTGTGACTGTGGAAGTTCCGGTAGCCAAACTCTACACCCACACCCCGCTGCATATTCCGGTGGAAGTGGTGCATGGCCGCCGTGACGGGCCTGTTCTGATGGTGTGTGGAGCGATTCATGGCGACGAGATCAACGGTGTGGAAATCATCCGCCGGGTACTGAAGAACGGCGCCTTGCGGCACCTTCGCGGCACCCTGGTGGCGGTGCCGATCGTCAACATTTTCGGCTTTGTGCAGCGCACCCGCTACCTGCCGGACCGGCGTGACCTGAACCGGTGTTTCCCCGGTAGCGAGAGCGGTTCGTTGGGTGGCCGTATTGCCTACCTGCTGCGCACCCAGATCATGGAAAACGTGACCCATATTATCGACCTGCACACCGGGGCCATTCACCGGTTCAACCTGCCACAGATCCGCGCCGAGCTGAAAAACCCGGAAACCTCCCGCATGGCAGACGCCTTTGGTGCGCCTATCATTATCAATGCCGGTTTGCGGGAAGGCAGCCTGCGGGCCTACGCCGACTCACTGGATATCCCGGTGATCACCTTTGAAGGTGGCGAAGCCCTGCGCTTTGATGATGTAGTGATTGCCAGCGGCGTAAAAGGCATCATCCGGGTGATGCGCGAGCTGGAAATGGTGCCTGCCAAGAAAGGCCCGAAAGCGCCGAAAAAACGCTCGGAAACCGCTGCGAACTCACAGTGGGTGCGGGCAGATATGGACGGCATCATGCGCCCGGTGGCCAGCCTTGGCCAGAAAGTGCGTAAAGGCCAGAAGCTGGCCATGGTGGCGGACCCCTTCGGCGAAACCGAAGTGGCCATTACCTCGCCCTGTTCCGGTATTGTTATCTGCGTGAATAACCTGCCGCTGGTGAACGAGGGCGAAGCCATCTACCACATCGCCCGCTTTGACGAGCTGGGTGAGGCAGAAAAAGCCATGGACTATTTCCGAAGCTCGTTCGAGAGTGAAGTATCGGAAGACGCAGTGGTGCCCGTACACCCGTGGGATGAACTGCAGAAATAGTTGTGATGGCCGCCCAAAGGAGTGCCAGATATGACATTACCGGTTCTTATCAATAACCAGTGGCAAGAAGGCAACGGGCCTTCGCTATCTTCCCTGAATCCGGCCACGGGAGAAGTGCTCTGGCAGGGTAATGCGGCCGATGAAGCCCAGGTGGCCAGTGCCGTAGAAGCCGCCCGGGCGGCCAGTACTGGTTGGTCCCGGGCCGGGTTTGAACATCGGGTGGCCATAGCCCGCCGTTTTGGCGAACTGCTGGGCGAAAATAAAGAAGCCATGGCCCGCTGCATCGCCTCGGAAACCGGAAAGCCGTTCTGGGAAGCCCTGACCGAAGTGGCGGCCATGATGGGCAAAATCGAAATTTCGGTGAAAGCCTACAACGAGCGAACCGGCCAGCGCAGTACCGATATGCCGGGCGCAAAGGCCGTGCTTCGGCACAAACCCCACGGCGTGGTTGCAGTATTTGGCCCCTATAACTTCCCCGGCCACCTGCCCAACGGGCATATTGCTCCGGCCCTGATTGCCGGCAACACCGTGGTGTTCAAGCCCAGCGAGCAGACGCCGGCCGTCGCCGGCAAAACGGCCGAGCTGTGGCTTGAAGCCGGGTTGCCCGCCGGAGTCCTGAACCTGGTGCAGGGCGCCAGGGAAACCGGCATCGCCCTGGCCAATCATCCGGATATTGATGGCCTTTTCTTTACCGGCAGCTCCCCGACCGGTGAAATTCTGCACCGGCAATTCGCCGGCAATCCGGGCAAAATCCTGGCCCTGGAAATGGGCGGCAACAATCCGCTGATTGTGGATGACACCGTAGACGTTACCGCCGCGGTGCATGAAACCATCCAGTCTGCCTACATCACTTCTGGCCAACGCTGCACCTGTGCCCGACGTCTGATGGTGCCGGCAGGAGAGTGGGGCGACAACTTCCTGGATGCCCTGGCCCGGGCCGTGGAAGCGATCCAGGTGAGTGGCGCCTTTGACGAGCCGGCGCCGTTTATGGGCAGTGTTATTTCCGAGGCGGCCGCGCAGGGTGTGCTTGAGGCCCAGAGCCGGCTGCTGGAACTGGGTGGCCGTGCACTGGTAGCGAGCCAGCACCTGAAACCCGGCACAGGCCTGCTGTCACCGGGGCTGATTGATGTCACCTCTGCTGTGAATGTGCCCGACGAAGAGATCTTCGGGCCGGTACTTCAGGTTTACCGCTACCAGGACTTTGACGAAGCGATTCGACAGGCCAACAACACCCGTTTCGGGCTGTCTGCCGGTTTATTCAGTGAAAGCCGGGAGCGCTTTGAAGATTTCTACGACCGGATTCGGGCCGGCATCGTTAACTGGAACAAACAGCTGACCGGTGCCTCCAGTGCCGCGCCCTTCGGTGGCATCGGCGCCAGCGGCAACCACCGTGCCAGCGCCTACTACGCGGCAGACTACTGCTCGTATCCGGTGGCGGGTATTGAGGCCGACAAACTGGCGTTGCCGGCCAGCCTGTCGCCCGGCCTTAAAATTACTTAAACAGGCTTTAGCGCCGGCTTCCGGTTGCGGCGAAGAAGGAGAGAAACTGTTTCTCCTCGATCTGAGCCTCGTGCAGCGTAACCGGCCGGAACCTGAGCGTTGTGCCCGGTGTTCGCTGGGCCAGGGCATCCAGGCTGCGGGGTGTAACGGCTCCGAGCTTTGGATATCCGCCGATGGTCTGGCGGTCATTGAGCAGCACGATGGGTTGCCCGTCGGCCGGAACCTGAATGGCGCCCAGGCTGGTGCCTTCCGATATCAGGCGTTCTCCCAGCGGTTCCAGTGCCGGGCCTTTCAGGCGCGCGCCCATACGGTCGGTTTGCCGGGTCAGGGTGTAGGGATTGTTGAAAAAGGTGTCGAGAACGGACGCAGGAAAACGGTCGACCTGGGCGCAAGGAATCACCGAAAGCACCAGCTCTTCCTTATAGTCCGGCCGCCAGCGCTCCGAGACTTTTCGGTTCAGAACCCTGGCGCTACCCGCGTGGCAGGGCAGGTGGTCGCCTTCCTGCAGTGGGCGACCGTCCTGATTCAGGCCTCCGAGGCCCTCCCGCGTAAACGTGGCACAGCTGTTACCTAGCCCCGGCGCTACCTGAAACCCGCCAAGCACTGCCAGATAGCTTCTTATCCCAACCTTCGGTGCACTGAGGGCAATTCTGTCGCCGGCCTGAATATTGATAACGCTCCAGAGCGGCCGGGACTCGCCGTTAACCCGGCATTGTACTTCTGCTCCGGTAATCGCGATCTGGGTAGCAAGGTGACTGGTGAACTCAACCCCGCCGAAGGTGATTTCCAGCGCGGGCGTGCCGAAGGGATTATCCAGCAACCGGTTGGCCCAGGCCCAGGCGTTGCGGTCCATGGCGCCGCCAGTCGCCAGCCCCAGGTGCATAACACCCCGACGCCCGCCATCCTGCAGCAAACTGAGAAAGCCGGGTTTTGTAAAAGTCAGGCCTGGCTGGGTGCTCATAGCTGGCCTCCGAGTGCCAGGTATTCCTCCCGGCCGATGGGCCGAAAGCGAACCCGCTGGCCGGCTTGCAGCAGGGAAGGCTGGCCCCGGCCAGGATCAAACAGCGTCAGAGGCGTTCGGCCGATCAGGTTCCAGCCACCGGGGGACTGCAGCGGATAGATGGCGGTTTGGGTATCTGCAATGCCCAGGGTTCCGGCTGGTACCCTGGCGCGTGGCGTTGCCAGGCGAGGCGTTGCCAACTCCGCCGGTACTTCGCCCAGATAGGCAAACCCGGGCGCAAAGCCGATGGCAAACACGTAGTACTCTTCAGCAGAATGCTTCTGGATGACCTGTTCCCTTGATAACCCGGCCCTGGCCGCAACCGCGTCGAGGTCCGGCCCTGTGGAGGGATCATAGTAAACCGGAATTTCAACAACACCGCCTTTGGCCGCGTTGGTTGCAACCTCGGGAAGTGTTGCTAACGCGTCGGTGATATCCGCCACCAGCGAGGCCAGGTCATCTTCCAGCAAGTTGTAGCGCAGCAGCAGCGTGGTATAGGAAGGCACCATATCGATCAGCCGGGGCCCCAGCCTGTGCGAAAGTGCCTGGGCGGCCCGCTGGATCCGCTCGGTCAGCGCAATATCAATAGCGTCACCGAAGTGAAGCGTAATGGTATCAACGCCGGTTACTTCATATCGCCAGAACATTGCGGCTGTTCTCCGGAAAAAAATCCCTAGACCTTCCCGCCCACGCCTTTGAACTTCTCTACAAACGCCGAAACTTTTTCGAAAACGCTTTGTTTCTTGGTGAGGTATTGCGGGTTCAACGGGCTCATTTTCGGCAGAATGTTATTGAGCTCCGTGCCATTGTCGCTGGCATGCTCTCGTTTCAAAGACGTGGCGATGTAGCGCCTGGCCGCTTCCGCGTTGAGCTTCTCGGCCGTAATCAGTGCCTGTGCTTCACGCTGTTGTTCGGATCGTGCGTAAGTGAAGAATGCGTCAATGACACTCGCTTTGTCTGGAATCTCATCCAGATCTGCTTGGTTGATAAAATCGACCACCAAACTTTCCTTGGCTCTGTTGCCAAGGCTGGCCCGAATCAGGCGGCGCACTTCGTCAATCAGGTCTGACTTGCTTTTAGTTTTCTTATTGTGCTCAAAGATCAGCTCCAGAATGTAGTCCAGATTGATTTCCTGTGACTTGAGCAGATCCACCTCGAAGACCACATCATCCCATTCGATGCTGGACTGGTTGTTATCGTTGCCGGCTTTTTCGCGGCGCAACCAGTCGCGAATGTCGTTGTAGGTGGAGCGATAATCCTGAATCTTGCGCTCGGAGGGTAATCGGATGTTCTGTAAGACGGCGAGATCATCATCGCTCAGATAATGTTTCGCCTTGAATGCCTCCACCTCTTCAGGGTCACTTGTATCAATCGTTTGCAGCGCTTTCAGGCTGGCAAATTCATCGAAATTCTGCAGAATGTTTTCAACGCGCAGGTACTCGCCGAACAGCTTGGCAAACGCCTTCTTATCTTTTTCTTTGATAATCTCATCCGGGGCAGGGAAGCGCTGTTCCAGCTCCGCTACCACAGTCATGAAGCCCCGCCGTGCTTCGCCGGTGACGAGATCGGTGAAGCCTTCCATGTATTCCTTATAACTCTTCTCCAGCACCACGTTCTTGGTGTTTTTGTCGCCAAACAGTGTGATGGCGTCAATGGTCGCTTGCTCCAGATCACGGAAGGTTACGATATTGCCAAAGGTTTTGGTGGCGTCATAAATCCGGTTGGTGCGCGAAAAGGCCTGGATCAGGCCGTGGTAGCGCAGGTTCTTATCCACGAACAAGGTGTTGAGCACTGGCGCATCAAAGCCGGTCAGGAACATGCCCACCACAATTAACAGGTCGATGTCTCTGGTTTTAACGCGCTTGGCCAGATCGCGGTAGTAGTTCTGGAAGCCGTTGCTGTCGACACTGAAGCTGGTTTTGAATAAAGCGTTGTAGTCGGCAATCGCGGCGTTTAAAAACTCCTTGGCGCTGCTGTTCATAGCCGAGACTTCAAAGCTCTCGTCAGCAATATCGCCAATGGCATCCTGTTCCTCGTTGGCGGCAAAGGAAAAAATGGTGGCAATTCTGAGTGGTTTATCACTCTCGGCTTGAAGTTTGTTCAGCGATTCATAATAGAGCTTTGCGGCGTCCACGCTGCTGACGGCAAACATTGCGTTAAAGCCTATGGCACCCGCTTGTAAACGATGGGTCTTCTGCCGATAGTGATTCAGAATGTACTGCGACACTTCCCGGATACGTTCGGGGTGCAGCAAGGCCTGCCGATTTTCCGCTGCCGTCAGTTTTGTCTCGTCCTGCTCGGTTTCAATGGCTTTGAACTGGGGGCGCACATCGTTGTAGTCCACCTTGAACTTGAGCACCTTTTCATCGCGAATGGCGTCGGTGATCACATAGGAGTGCAATTCACGACCAAACACGCTGGCGGTGGTTTCTGCACCCAGAGCGTTCTGGGGGAAAATGGGGGTGCCGGTAAAGCCGAACTGATAGAACCGCTTGAACTTCTTCTTAAGGTTTTTCTGGGCTTCACCAAACTGACTGCGGTGGCACTCGTCAAAAATAAACACGACTTGCCTGGTGTAAATTGGCAGGTCGTTTTCGCTCTTCATCAGGTTATTGAGCTTTTGAATGGTGGTGACGACGATCTTGTTATCTTCTTTGTCCAGATTGCGCTTCAGCCCTGCGGTGCTGTCCGAGCCGTTGACGCTATCGGGGGAGAACCGCTGGTACTCCTTCATGGTCTGGTAGTCCAGATCTTTCCGGTCCACCACAAAGAATACCTTGTCGATAACGTCCAGCTCGGTGGCCAGTCTTGCTGCTTTGAAGCTGGTCAACGTCTTGCCGGAGCCTGTGGTATGCCAGACATAGCCCCCGCTTTCTGGCTTGCTCCAGTTCTTGCTCGCATGGGAGCTTTTTATTTTCCACAGGATACGTTCGGTCGCGGCAATCTGGTACGGGCGCATTACCAGCAGGGTGTTGCTGACATCGAAAACCGAGTATTTCAACAGCACTTCCAGCAGAGTGTTCCTCTGAAAGAAAGTGGTGGTGAAGTCTTTCAAATCCTTGATCAGGCTGTTGTCGGCCTTTGCCCAATGCATGGTGAAGTCAAAGTTGTTCTTGTCCCGCTGGGTGGTGTTAGCAAAGTAGCGGGTATCAGTACCATTGGAAATCACAAACAGCTGCAGATACTTGAACAGGGAATGCTCGCTGTTGAAGCTCTCTTTGCTGTAGCGATGTACCTGGTTAAAGGCCTCGCGAATGGCTACACCGCGTCGTTTCAGTTCCACCTGCACCATGGGCAATCCATTGACCAGAATGGTGACATCGTAGCGATTGGCATGGCTCCCAGTTTGCTCAAATTGCTTGATGACCTGTAGCTTGTTGCGGGTAACGTTCTTTTTATCCAGTAGGTAAATGTTCTGGATTCGGCCATCATCGAATACAAAGTCGTGAATATAGTCGTTGTGAATTTTGCGGGTTTTATCGATGACGGTTTCACTGGGCCGATCCAGAAAAGTTTCCACAAAGCGCTGCCATTCGCTCTCGGAAAACTGCAGTTTGTTCAGGGTTTGTAGTTGCTGGCGCACATTGGCCAGCAGTGCATCCGGGGAGTTGAGGTCCGGCAGATATTCATACCCCTGGTTTTCAAGGTCGGCTATAAATTCCCGTTCCAGGTCGTATTCACTTTGATAGGTTTCACTAAGCTGAACGCACTTGGTATATCTATCCAGAACGATAAATTGATTGGTTTCGGCAATGGCCTTGTAGTCAATCACGTATCCGCGTCCTTTCTTTGAAGCAGCTTTTTCACTTCGCGATCGAAGTCCGATTCGATGTGTTGCTGCTTGTTGAACTTGTCATACTCCGCAAAGGCCTTTTGCTCAGCCTGCTTTCTGCTAACGGTGCCGTAGCCTTCCAGTATGCGGTACTCATTGAAGGCAAGAAATTTGTTGACGCTCTCAGCAAAGCTTTCCATCGTGAAACTGTTTCGCCGCTCGATGATGCCTTCGATATAGTCGAAAAAAGCCGAGACTGCCCGCTCGAGTTTTTTGATCTCGGCTTCGCTCAAATAATTCTTCGCGACCACGGTATCTGACTTTAACACCCGGCCAGCCGGTGCATTTTTGTACGTGTTCATGCCCATCAAAGGCTTGCTGGCATCGGCTTTGAGTGAAATGATTTCTGCGGCGGTGTGGCCAGTAATGGCGTAATGAAACTTGTCCTGAACGTGGGCATAGAACAACTGGGTGGTTTTCGATCTGGGGTCGTAATCAATGCTGCATTCAGCAAAAATATCGGTAATCTTCTGGTAGATGCGCCGCTCACTGGCTCGAATGGAGCGCACCCGCTCCAGTAATTCGCGGAAGTAATCTTTACCAAAGTAGCGGCCATTTTTCAGGCGCTCATCATCCATGGCAAAGCCCTTGATGATGTACTCTTTGATCAGCTGCGTCGCCCAGATGCGGAATTGGGTGGCCTGTGCCGAGTTGACCCGGTAGCCAACCGAAATCACGGCATCCAGGTTGTAGTATTTGACCCTGTTAGTCTGGGTTTTCCCGGCCACAGCGCCGTGTTCAGTGGTATGTTCCAAAATGGAACATACCACTGATTCCTCTAACTCTCCGCTTTCAAAAATGTTCTTCAGGTGCTTGGTAATTGCCGGGCGCTGCACACCAAACAGCTCAGCCATTCTTTCCTGAGTCAGCCAGATGGTCTCATTGCTGAGCACCACCTCTACCTTTATCTTGCCGTTGGGTGCGGTGTAGAGCAGAAATTCTGTGGTTTGATCTTCCAGACTTAGATTGGGCACAGGGTTCCTTCCTTATGCATTAATGTCAGTGAGTTCAGTCATTGGCTTCGACCTGCTTCCAAAAGCCATATTCATTCTTCAAGTGATTAAGCAGTAACTTAACAGTCTGCTTCTCGGGTTCTGTTGGCTCGGTGACCGTGTCATTTGTCAAGGTTGAATGACTGGAGAACTGGATGATGCGGTTCAAATACGCCTGCTGGTCACCCGGTAAGAGCTCAGACCATTTCGGATAACCGAGGAAGCTTGCTGTTTTCTCGTACAGGTTACGCAAGAGCGTAAAATGGTACCTTTGCACCTGGTTTTCCGCGACTGCCTGCTCAAGAACCTGTTTTAGATATAGATGGTAGGAAAAGCTCTGGTTGGAATCCCCATATTTGGTGTTCAGAAGGTAGCTGCCATTCTCAAAACGTTCCAGTAGATAGCAGCCTTCTTTTTTACCATTTTTGTTCAAACCAAGTTCATTATGGAGCACGTTATAAAAAAGAGGGCTGTGAGTTGTGATAATAAACTTCAGCCCAGACTGACTGGATTTGATCAAGCCCGCCAAGTTGACGGCCAACTCAATCAGATGATTTTCATCCAGTGAGCTGACCGGATCATCAATAAAGACATATTCCAGCTGGTCAAACTGGTTTGTCTCACGCTCAGTGGGCTCAGCAACGTTGAGAATTGTAATAACCTGATCCAACAGGGTGTAAAAAATGCTCCAGATAAAGTTGCTCTCTTCACCTTTGGAGATTTTCAGGTTGCCGGAATGTTCGTTATCGCCACGCTCAAGTGAAAAGGCCACTTCGGTCAAGTCTTCGCTAAAATGCGGGGTTAATTTATCATTGGCATAATGTTGAAAGTATTTAATAATATTCGCATCTTGCCCCAAGTCTTTTAGTAGCGTAAGCAGCCAGTCGGTGTAGGTGTTGGGCTGGATTTTCAGCTTAGGGGCGGAATCCCCTTCCAGATCGTTATCCCAGTAAAAGAGATCCTCAGTGAAAGCGTTATAATACAGGATCTTTTCCCGGGGCGATGTTTGGTCTCCATCGTTACTGATTTTCGAAGTGATATTTCTCTTGAATTCACGGGACAGGCGCGTTTTCCCTGTCCCGTTAAAAGCATAGATGATTTGTACTTTTGGGACCTGTGCTGTTACCTGAACTTTGGTCGTTTTCTTACTCCTGACCTGCCTTGGTGTGCTCAACTGCTTTGCGATGTCCGTCAGTGTCTTGCCCATATCAGTTAGCCACCTCGACAGACTCGGGGAAGCTCATCAATAGGTCCCGATAGTATTCATATTGCTTCTGGCTCAATTCGATTTCTCGGGGTAAGCCTTGGCTGATAGAGCTTATCAGGGTATCGAATTTGTCGAGGATGACTGCTATGCGCGCCTGTTCTTCAAGCGATGGCATAGGTATTGGGAAATTTAAAAACATTGGCCTACGAAGGGAGGTGACTGATGAGCTAACCGATGCTTTTTGGATGTACGCGTGAAAGTATGCTGCTATGTAGTGATATACAAATCTTGGTTCCATAAATTCATTTGGGACAATGCGATACGCTCGCTGATGCAATGCATATTTCCCTTGGGCATAATGGAATACTTTTCCTACCCCAGCGCCGTCTCCAGCAGTGATGATTGCGGTTTCATCAAAGTCAAATACGTTCAGTCTTAACGGATCTCGACCGCGCGCATAAAAAACATAATCACCATCCTCTATGGCATCTTTTGTATCATGATTACCCGTACCGATTACGGCCACCTCTCCAAGATTAGTCCATTTTATATCGATGCCTTCAAAACTCAGAAGCTTTTCACGGTAGTAGTTGAACTGTTTTTTTCTTAAGGTAAGCTCGGCTGTAAGCTCGGCTGTAAGGGAGGTAAATGCGTCCAAAACTCGGACGAGTTCTGCTTGAATCTCAAGGGATTTTTCAGGGTCTTCTGAGCACGGGATGGGGACCTGAATTTGATTCAAGATTGCCTGTGTCAGGCTGGGCCTTCCCGACCCAGTATCCAAAGCCATCAAATCGATGGTTTTAATAAAATAGTACAGAAACTTTGGAACCATTTTGTTGGTGTCGATTTCTGTGTAATAAATCGTGTCGACATTCCAGAAGGGTGTCTCGACATAGAAAATATTAGTGATCGAGCCTTTTCTGGGTATCAGGACTGTTGGTTTGTCGTAGGAACACTCACCGACATAACCCATGATACCCCCGGAGCCATAGACAGGAATTTCGCCTAAACTAAGGCCTTTCCAGTCCTTGCCATGCTTGATCTTGGCGATACTATGTAACGGCTGCCACTTTACTGATCTGCCATCCAGCAGTTTCTCCATAAAACTCACGTGGCTCATACCTCCGGCCCTACACCTTCAATCTCCGTCACAATGGCATCAATCTCGGTGCGCAGTTGGTCGATTCTGGCCACGGTGGTTTTCAGCTGAGCATTGAGCTTAGCAATGTCGATCTGCTCCCGTGTGTCTTTGGCTTCTACATAGCTGCTTACCGACAGGTTGTAGTCGTTGTCGGCGATCTCCTCAAGCGGCACGGACCGTGCAAAGTGCTCAATGTTTTCCTTGCGGTCGAACGCCTGCATGATGTCTTCAACATGCTGATCGGTCAGGAGGTTGGTATTGGTTTCTTTTTTGAAGTACGCCTCGCCGCTGGCATCAATGAACTGTGTGGTCGTGTCAGTTTTGTGTTTGGATAACACCAGGATGGTGACCGCGATGGTGGTGCCATAAAACAGGTTGGGGGCGAGCGAGATCACCGATTCTACGTAGTTGTTGTCTACCAGGTACTGACGAATTTTCTTTTCAGCACCGCCCCGGTAGAAAATGCCAGGGAAGCAGACAATCGCTGCACGGCCTTTAGCCGATAGATAGCTGAGCGCGTGCAGCACAAAGGCAAAGTCGGCTTTGGATTTAGGGGCCAGCACCCCGGCCGGGGCAAAGCGGTCATCGTTTATTAAGGTAGGGTCGTCGCTGCCGATCCATTTCACCGAATAGGGTGGATTGGAGACGATGGCGTCAAAGGGTTTTTCATCGCCAAAATGCGGATCGGTCAGGGTGTTGCCCAGCTGCACGTTGAACTTGTCGTAGTTGATGTTATGCAAAAACATGTTCATGCGAGCCAGGTTGTAAGTGGTGTGGTTAATCTCCTGGCCGAAGAAGCCCTCTTCAATAATATGGGCATCGAAGTGCTTCTTTGCTTGTAGCAGAAGCGAGCCGGACCCACACGCAGGGTCGTAAATCTTGTTAACGCTGGTTTGCTTATGCATGGCGATCTGTGCAATCAGTTTTGATACATGCTGCGGGGTAAAAAACTCGCCACCGGACTTGCCTGCATTGGCTGCGTAGTTGGAGATCAGGAATTCGTAGGCATCGCCAAACAGATCGATATGGGCACTGTCAAAATTCCCGAAATCCAGGCCGGCTACACCTTTGAGCACAGCCGCCAAGCGGTAGTTCTTTTCCTTAACGGTGTTGCCGAGTCGGTTGCTGGTGGTGTCGAAATCGGCAAACAGGCCCTTTATGTCGCCCTCCGATGGGTAGCCGTTAGCGGAGGCTTCGATGGCAGCAAAGATGGCCGCGAGATCGGTATTCAGGCTTTCGTTGTTGTTGGCACCCTTGGCAATATTGACGAACAGCTGGCTTGGGTAAATGAAGTAGCCCTTGGTTTTGATGGCATCGTCTTTGATGTCCGGCGTGATGACGCTGTCGGGCAGCTCTGCGTAGTTGATGCTGTCGTCATCGGCCTCGATGTAACTGGCAAAATTCTCGCTGATAAAGCGGTAAAACAGGGTGCCCAGCACATACTGCTTGAAGTCCCAGCCGTCGACAGAGCCACGTACGTCGTTAGCGATCGCCCATATCTGGCGTTGCAGGGCTGCGCGTTGTTGGGTGCTTGTCATTCGGTTTTCCTGTTTCAATCCGGTTTAAATCGCCGTCGGCTCAAATCTGAGGTGGGTAGTATACGAGATAAGGCGCACCAAACTCATCGTTCGTTGCTCGCTACAACACGGGAGGGCATTGATGTCGGGAGTTGAAAAGCAACTCTACAGACTAACTGTCTAGTGAAACAGTAGTTGGTAGCTGGGGCAATGGGTGGATATTCACCCATTGCCAGGTTCCTTGTGGGTGGTTAACCACCCAAGAATAGTTGGTTGTTTTTCTGTCGATATTTCAATTCTTTGTTTTATAAGTATTTTTCCTGACTGGCCCGCTACTTGCTCCCTTATTTTCTAGCGAGGCCATCATGGTCTCTCCAGCACCCAACCAACAAAATGAATCGGGAGCATTCTTTATGAAACTTCAAACCGTTCTGGCGGCTGCGCTCGCCACCTCCGTTGTTGCAGGCCCTGTGGTTGCCCAGGACCGTGACGGCTGGCCGGATAACTTCACTGTCGGTACGGCCAGTCAGGGCGGCACCTACTTTGCCTACGGCTCTGGCTGGGCGAACTTCGTGGCTGAGAACCTGGGCGTATCCGGCGGTGCCGAAATCACCGGCGGCCCGGTTCAGAACATGGCGCTGGTGCACACCGGTGACCTGAAGTTTGGCCTGACCACCATGGGCCCGGCCCGGGAATCCCGTGACGGCGAAAGCCCGCTGGCTCCGGGTATGAAGATGGATAACGTGTGCGCGATGTTCCCGATGTATGAAACCCCGTTCTCCATTACTGCCCTGTCCAGCTCCGGCATTGCGTCTATCTCTGATATCCCGGATGGCGCCACCATCGGCTTTGGCCCGGCCGGTTCAACTTCTGACACCTACTTCCCGCGCATGATGGAAACCCTGGGTGTGAAGTTCGAGCGTCGTAACGGTAGCTGGTCTGATCTGGGCGGCCAGCTGCAGGATGGCCTGATTGATGTAGTGGCCTTTGCCGCCGGTATTCCGATTCCGGCTGTTAGCCAGCTGGAAGTGCAGACTGACGTGAACATCATCGGCATGAACGATGACGAGGCGAAGAAAGTGATCGAGAACTTCCCGGTCTCCGAGTTCATCATCCCGGCCAGCACTTACCAGTCCCTGGAGGAGCCGTCCCGCGTGGTGTCCATGTGGAACTTCGCCATGGTCAACTGCGACATGCCGGAAAGCTTTGTGTATGAAATCACCAAGCTGACCATGGAAAACAATGACAAGATGGTGTCTATCCACAAAGCCGCCCGTCATTCCATTCCCGAGAACTACACCAAGAACAACGTGCTGCCCTGGCATCCGGGTGCTGCCCGCTGGTTTAACGAAAACGGTTACACCATCGAAGCAAGCGCCATCAAGCAGTAAGGCCTGAGCCCGGGGTGCCTGCATGGCGCCCCGGGACTGGTTGTTCGAATTACCGCCTTACCTCCAGGCAGGACTTAACATGACCAAAGAACACACGCATTCCGAGGGTGAACAGCAACTGGCTGAGAACCTGACGATCAACGAAGACCACCTGCTTGCCCACAACGTGGATGAAGAGCCGGTTGAAGCTAACCGACGCTTGTTCACCGGGTTGCTGCTCAAGTTTGTGGTGATGCTGGCCATCGCTTACTCGGTGTTCCACCTGTACACCCTGAACGTAGCGCCCATGGAAACCTGGTCGTTCCGGATTGTGCACGTTGCCGGTGCCCTGGTGCTGGGCTTTATCCTGTTTGCCGGCGCCCGTTTTGTATCGGCCGAGGAAGGCCCCGCCCGACACAGGTGGACCACCTGGATTGCCGGCGCAGCGATGATTCCTGCGTTGTACGCCCTGTATCAGACATGGTCGTTCAACCAGATGATCCAGAGCGGCACCATGCGTATTCCGGCCGAGCTGGAAACCTGGCACTTCGGCTGGCCGTTGCTGGCGGCCTCTGCCATTGGCATTGTGATGAGCTGGTTTCACCAGCGTGACCGCGCCCGCTTCAGCGTGCCCGACCTGGTTCTGATAGTGTGCTCCGTGGCGGTTGCCGCGTACCTGCTGATTGTCTTTAACACTTCCATGCGGATGACCACCGGCACGGCGTTTGCCCCGGTCGGCATTTCCTTTGCCGCAGTTGCCGGCACCGCGCTGATTATGGAACTGACCCGCCGGGTGGCTGGCCTGGCCCTGGTGGTTATCGGGCTGGTGTTCCTGGTTTATGTGTTCGCCGGGCCGTACCTTCCGGGCTTCCTGGGCTATCCGGGGCTGTCTGCCCAGCGCTTTTTCAGCCAGGTGTACACCGATGCGGGCATTCTTGGGCCCACCACAGCGGTGTCGTCTACCTACATTATTCTGTTCATCATCTTTGCGGCCTTTTTGCAGGCCTCCAAGGTGGGTGACTACTTTGTGAACTTTGCCTTTGCGGCAGCCGGTCGCTCCCGTGGTGGCCCTGCCAAGGTGGCGATCTTTGCCTCCGGCCTGATGGGCATGATCAACGGCACCAGTGCCGGTAACGTGGTGTCTACCGGTTCCCTGACCATTCCGCTGATGAAGCGGGTAGGGTACAGCAAGGAATCGGCCGGTGCGGTGGAAGCTGCAGCGTCTACCGGTGGCCAGATCATGCCGCCGATCATGGGTGCCGGCGCCTTCATCATGGCGGAGATTACCGGTATTCCCTATACCGAGATTGCCATTGCCGCGATTATTCCGGCCATCCTGTACTTCGCGTCTGTGTTCTTCATGGTGGACTTTGAAGCCAAGAAGCTGGGCATGCGCGGTATGCGCAGTGACGAACTGCCGAACCTGCGGCTGATGATGCGCCAGGTGTACCTGTTTGCGCCGATCATTATCCTGATTGTGGCGCTGTTCCAGGGCTACTCCGTGATCCGGGCCGGCACCCTGGCGACCGTATCTGCAGCGGTGGTGAGCTGGATTTCGCCCAACAAGATGGGTTTGAAGTCTATTCTTCGGGCCTTTGAAATTGCTGCCTACATGTCTATCCAGATCATCGTGGTGTGTGCCGCGGCCGGTATCATTGTGGGGGTTATCTCCCTGACCGGTGTGGGTGCGCGTTTCTCGGTGCTGCTGCTGGATGTGGCTGCCCACAGCCACCTGCTGGCACTGGTGTTTGCCATGTTCATCTCGATCTTGCTGGGTATGGGCATGCCAACCACGGCCGCCTATGCGGTGGCTGCCTCTGTGGTAGCGCCGGGCCTGGTGCAGCTGGGTATCGAGCCGCTGACCGCGCACTTCTTCGTGTTCTACTTTGCCGTGGTGTCTGCCATCACGCCGCCGGTTGCCCTGGCGTCTTACGCTGCGGCCGGTATTTCCGGTGCCAATGCCATGTCTACCTCGGTAGCGTCGTTCCGTATCGGTATTGCCGCGTTCATCGTGCCGTTCATGTTCTTCTATAACGGCGCGCTGTTGATGGAAGCCGGCTGGGTCGAGATTGCCCGGGCACTGGTTACCGCTACCTTTGGCGTGTACCTGTTGTCTGCCGGTGTGCTGGGCTGGTTTGCCCGCTCTGCCGCCCCGGTTCTGGTGCGCCTGTTGCTTGTCGCCGCTGCGCTGATGACCATCGAAGGCGGAGTGTGGACAGACCTGGCCGGTATCGGGCTTGCGGTGGTGGCGTTCCTGATCCAGCGCAAGCGGGCACCCGGGTTGGCTGCGGCCTGATATGGCAAGGCAAGGGCAGGGCAGCGGTCATGACGGCCTGTTGTCCTGCCCGGATTCCGGCGCTAGTCTAGAGGCTTTGCCGGAATCCGAACTCATGCTTAACCGGATCAGCATTACGGTTGTTCTGATTATTACCCTGCTGCTGTCCTGGCTGCTCGGGGGCTGGTCTGGTTACCGGCAACTGGAGCAGGACAGCCTGCAGGAAGCCTTTCGTTATCGCCAGCTGGTCGCCAACGAGCTTAACCGCTACCTGCCGGTGCCTGCCCTTATTGCCGAACACCCCCTGCTGGCGGACGCCCTGAAAGAACCGGATAACGCCGTTACCCTGCTCCGCGCCAACGAGCAGATGCAGCGGATGGCCACCATTGTGGGCGGCTCCGATATCTATCTGATGGACCTGACCGGGATGACCATTGCGGCCAACAATTTTGGCCAGCCAAATACTTTTGTGGGCAACAATTACGCCTTCCGGCCGTATTTTTCAGAAGCGGTTGCCACCGGCGGGTCGGTAGCCTACTTCGCCCTGGGCAATATCTCCTCGGAGCGGGGCCTGTATTTCACCAACCCGGTTCGTGACCAGCGCGGCAATATGCTGGGTGTTGTTGCTATCAAGGTTCTGGTACACGAGCTGGAATCCCAGTGGCACCGGCCGGAATCCCGCCAGCAGGCGGAGATGGTGGTGCTGGACGGCGACGGTATCAGCTTTTTGTCCAGCCGGACGGACTGGCTCTATCGGGATTTCAGGCCGACGGATAATGCCGAAGAGAATGCCAGGGTTCGCCAGCGCTATCCCGAGCGGGAACTGAAGCCCGTTGACTTTGTGGAGCAGGGCAAGCCCTGGGTGCTGGCGGACGAGTCAGCCCGCATCCGGTTAAGGGAAAGTGACAAGCCCGGAACCTACCTGACGGTTGAAACCGGTTTGCCCCGGCTGGACTGGAGCCTGCTGGTGCTGACCGACACCCGGCCAATACTGTGGACCCGCATCGGGTTTATGGCCGGTGGCCTGGCCCTGTTCCTGGCCTGTTTCTTGACCTGGCTGTACCTGCGAGAGCGTTACCGCCGGGAGCGGGAGCTGGCGCTCAGGGGTGAACAGCTGGAGCGCCGGGTTGCCCAGCGCACCGCAGACCTCCGTGAAACCCAGCAGGAGCTGATCCAGGCCGCCAAGCTGGCGGTGTTGGGGCAGATGTCTGCCGGCCTGAACCATGAAATCAACCAGCCCCTGACGGCGATCCAGGCCTATGCCCGTAACGGCCGGAAGTTCCTGGAGCGGGGTGCCACCGACATGGTGGATGCCAACCTGGGAGAGATTGTTGCCCTGTGCGACAAGATGGCGGAGCTGATCCGGCAGTTCAAGGTGTTCGCCCGCAAGTCTGAGGGGCCGCCGTCCGTGGTGGATCTGCGCCTGCCGGTTGATGCGGCGCTGAAAATTATCCGCGCCCAGAACGCCAGCGAGGGCATTAACATTCGCTGGCAGCGACCGGACAACCCGGTGATGTGCCACGGTGACCTGATCCGGGTGGAGCAGGTGATGGTTAACCTGCTGGCCAATGCGGTCCAGGCGGTGGAAGGCTGCGAGCAACCGCAGATTGATATCCTGGTTGCCGATGAAGACGACGACTGGCGATGCGTGGTGAAGGATAACGGCCATGGCTTGCCGGGGAATTCCGAGCAGGTGTTCGAGCCGTTCTTTACCACCCGTTCGGTCAAGCAGGGGCTGGGGCTCGGCCTGTCGATCTCCCGGCAGATTGTCGAAGCACTTGGCGGCAGCCTGACCGGCCAGAACCGGGTCGACGGCCCCGGGGCGGAGTTTGTTCTGACACTGAAACAGCGTAAGGCAGAGGGATGACAATACCATCAGTGATTTTTGTGGATGATGACCCGGATATCCGGCCGGTGATGGAACAAACCCTCACCCTGGAAGATATCCCGGTAGCCTGTTTTGCCGACGGAGCATCGGCGCTGAAGCTGGTGCAGCCAGAGTTCGAAGGCATCGTTCTGTGCGACTACAACATGCCGGGCATGGATGGCATGCAGCTGTTGCACGAGGTACGGAAGATTGATGAAGACATCCCGGTGATTCTGCTCACCGGCCAGGGCGACATCAGCACGGCGGTGTCGGCCATGCAGCAGGGGGCCTATGACTTCATTGAAAAGCCCTTTGACCACGATGAGCTGATCGAACTGCTGCGGCACGCCCTGGAAAAACGGCACCTGGCACTGGAAAACCGGCGCCTGAAGGCCCAGTTGCGGCAGCTGGCCAAGCCCGGGCCGCGGGTTTTGGGTGATTCGCCGGCGATGCAGGCGGTGATGTCGACCATCGGGCCGATCCTGGATATTTCCGCAAACGTGCTGCTGCATGGTGAAACCGGTTCCGGTAAGGATGCCCTGGCCCGGTACATTCACGAAAGCAGCCCCCGCAGTGCCCACAACTTTGTTGCCATCAACTGCGGCGCGGTGCCCGAAAACCTGATCGAGAGTGAACTGTTCGGCCACGAAGCCGGGGCCTTCACCGGTGCCGAGAAGCGGCGTATCGGCAAGATTGAGCATGCCCACCGGGGCACTTTGTTCCTGGATGAAGTGGAAAGCATGCCCATGGCGCTGCAGGTGAAACTGCTTCGGGTACTTGAGGAGCTGCGGGTGGAGCGGCTGGGCAGCAACCAGTCAATAGGTGTGGATGTGCGCATTATTGCCGCCACCAAGGCCGACCTGAAACAGCTCAGCGATGAGGGAGAGTTCCGGTCTGATCTCTACTACCGGCTGAATGTGGTGAAGGTGGATATTCCGCCCCTGCGGGAGCGCAAGGAAGACATTCCCACGCTGTTTCACCACTTTGCCCTGATTGCCGCCGCCCGTTACGACCGGGAGAGCGTTCCGCTGGATGCCCGCCAGGCGGCCCGCCTGATGCAGCACTCCTGGCCGGGCAACGTGCGGGAACTGCGGAACCTGGCGGAGCGTTACGTGCTGCTGGGGCCGGCAGCCCTGGATGGTGGTGACAGTTCCGAACAGGGCAACCTGTCCGGGCGCCAGACATTATCCGAGATGATGGACGGGTTTGAACGCACGGCCATCGTCAGCGCGCTCAACGCCAGCCATGGCAGTATCAAAGACACCATGCTTCAGCTCGGAATTGCCCGCAAAACCCTGTACGACAAGATGAAGAAGCACGGCCTGGACAAGGCCCAGTTCAAGGATTAGCGCCCCTCAGGGCGCAATCTTTTTCTTAAGGGCCTTGGTCAGTGGCCGTGGCAAGCTCGGCAGCGACTTCAGCAGCCAGGGCAGTACTTTCCGTTTAACGCCATTCAGCGATTCCGGCACCACTGCTTCAATCAGGTGCGGCCCGGGGTGCGCCTGGGCGTACTCCATGGCTTTGATCAACTCTTCCGCCGTGCGCACTCGCACACCGTGCACACCCATGCTCTGGGCCAGCTGGGCGTAGTGGGTGACCGGCCCGCTGATATCCAGCTGGGACTTGGCCTTGACGCCGGCTTCTTCTGCGCCTACTCGTTCCAGTTCCACGTTCAGGATGGAGTAGGAAGCGTTGTTGAAGATGATGCTGGTGACGTTCAGGTTTTCCCTCGCCATTGTCCACAGGGCCTGGATGGTGTACATGGCGGTGCCGTCGCCGATCAGGGCGAACACCGGGCGGTCCGGGCAGGCGATGGCGGCGCCCACGGCATTAGGCAGACCCTGTCCGATGGCGCCCCCGGTGAGGGTGATCATGTCGTGGCGCGGAGCGCCTGCGGTCATGGCGTTGAGCATCAACCCGGAGGTGATGGATTCATCCACGATGATGCTGTTCTCCGGCATCAGCTCGCCCATGGCCCGACACACTTTTTCAGCGGTCAGCTTGCCCTTGGGCAGGCCCGGCCGGCCTTCGGCCTGCAGCCTGGGCTCGGCACCGGCCGCGCCCAGGGCTTCAGCCAGCTTATTCAGGCTGGCGGCGGCGTCTTGCTCCGGAGTACTGAGCGTGTGGGCGGTGCAGTTGTCCGGCACCAGGTAACTCTGCTTGCCCGGGTAGCCAAAGAACGACACCGGCGCCTTGGCGTCTACCAGCACCAGGTGGTCGAATTCAGACAGCTGCAGGGTGGCCAGTTCAGCCAGGTAGGCAATCCGCTCCACCGGCGGCAAGCCGGCTCCCCGTTCAATTCGGGTCGGGAAGGTTTCGGCAAACAGGGTAACGCCTCTGTGGGCGGCAATGCGGGCTGCGGCCAGCAGGGCGGGCTCCCGCAGGGCCTGGCCACCAAGCAGCAGGGCAGTTTTCTTGCCACTGCGAATGGCTTCGGCGGCGGTCTGTATGGCGTCGTCGCCGGCTACCGGGGCTTGAGGTTGGGCTGGCACAGTGACCGGGGTGCCGCCTTCGCCCCAGGAAACATCCGCTGGCAGAATCAGGGTGGCCACTTGGCCGGGCAGGCCGCGGGCGGTGGTGATGGCTTCGGCGGCGTCCTGGCACAGGGCTTCGGTGCTTTGAGAGGTACGCACGAAACCGGGTGAGACGTTGCGGGCCACGGTTTCGATGTCGGATTGCAGCTGGGCGTCGTACTTCACATGGTAGGTGGCGTGGTCGCCGACAATGTTCACCACCGGCACCTTGCCTTTGCGGGCATTGTGCAGGTTGGCCAGGCCATTGCCCAGGCCGCAGCCCAGGTGCAGCAGCGTAGCTGCCGGCTTGTCGGCCATGCGGGCGTAGCCGTCGGCGGCACCGGTGGCTACGCCTTCAAACAGGGCCAGCACGGCGCGCATTTTGGGTTCGCTGTCCAGCGCGGCCACAAAGTGCATCTCGCTGGTGCCGGGGTTGGTAAAGCAGACTTCAATGCCGGCATCGACCAGAGTTTTCATCAAGGCTTGGGCGCCGTTTGGCATGTTCTCTCTCCTGATCCTGTCGGATTCTTGTTTTCGTTTGATAGTCGGTTACTTAACGGCCGCTGACGATGGACCTTGCCGCCGCCCGGGCGGTCATGATGCAGCCGGGCAGGAAGGTGCCTTCCAGTGATCGTTTACCATTGGCGCCACCACCACCAAAGCCTGCGGCTTCGCCTACACAGTAAAGCCCACTGACCGGCTGGCCGCTGGCGTCCAGAACCCGGCTTTGCAGGTCGGTACGCAGGCCGCCCAGGCTTTTGCGGGTGGTCAGCTGCATGTGGATAGCGATAAACGGCCCCGCGCCGGGTTTCTGCAGCGGTGCCGGCTTGCAGGTGCGCAGCTTGTCTGGCCCCCACTGGCGGGCGTGCAGGATTTTGCGGATCTGCGGGTCGTTATTCAGCTGGCTGCCCTTGCTGAAATTGGCGTCGAAGGCATCGGCGGTGGCTTTCAGGGTGGCGGGGTTGATGTCCAGCGAGCTGGTGAGCGCGTTCATTTTCTCTGCCAGTTCTTCCAGGGTGTCGTCCACCAGGAAGTGCGGGCTTTCGTGGGCCATCTGGTTGACCAGCGGTTTGTTGCCCAACAGCAGTTCTTTCAGGAACAGCGGGAACTGCTTGTCGCGGATGCGGGCGTTGTGTTCGGCGCCGGAGATGGCAAATTCTTTCAGGGCAATGCGCCGGTTCAGCAGGTGCCAGGTCCAGGGCTTTTCCTGCTCGGCTACGCGCTGGCACAGCCAGTGGGTGTCGAAACCGGTTACCAGGGGCTCCGGCCCGATGCGCTCACCACGATGGTTCAGCCACAGGGCGGATTTGCACGGAATGGTCGACAGACCGTGGCCGGGAAAGTGCGGGTAGGGGTGGGGAAAGCCTGCTGCGTAGTTCCACATTTCGCCGGCGTGGGTGATTTTGGCCCCCAGGTGGTCTTCGGCCCAGTGGTGCAGCTTGCCGTCGGCAAAGGGGTGGGCGCCATTGAGTAGGGTGGCCGGTTGTGGTCGGTTTTCGGGCCAGTTGGCCCGGCATTCGGCATGGCTGCCGTTGATGCCACCCATGGCCAGTACCACGGTGGGTGCGCTCAGCCGGACTTCCTCGCCGGTGGATTCCTTGATGGCTACGGCGCCGCTGATGCTGCCCGCCTGTTGCTCCAGGGCCGTTACCTTGTGTCCGTGCAGGATGGTCAGGCCATGCCGGGTGTCGGCGTTGTGCAGGGCGTCGATCATGCAGCGGGTCAGTTCCCGGGACGTGCCCCAGACTATGTGGTAGCGGGGTACGGAGTTGCCGTCACCAAACCGGCCGCGTTCTACCCAGTTGACCGCCGGCATGAATTTCAGGCCTTCGTTGATCAGCCAGTCGTGCACGTCGGTGAGGGAGTTTTCCACGTAATAGCGGGCCCACTGCATGGGCCACTCGTCGGCCGGGTCCAGCTCGCCGAAGCTTATCCAGTCTTGCAGGGCCCGTTCCGGGGAATCGGCAATTTTCATGCGCCGCTGCAGGGGGGTGTCGATCAGCGCCATGCCGCCAAAGGCCCAGAGTGCAAGCCCGCCAAGGCGCTCCGGAGTGTCCCGGTCGACAATGGTCACGGTTTTGCCGGCCCGCAGGGCTTCCAGGGCGGTGACGATGCCAGCCAGGCCGCCTCCGGCAATCACGATGTCTGAGGCTATGTGTCTGGCCATTAACGCTATCCCCTTTGTTTTTTGGTGTTTTTATAGAAGAGACAATATACCGCAAGACAGGATTCTGAATTGACCTTCGAGGCCAACATGGTTGGCCTCAAATGCCATGGTCAGAGGTTGGCTTCGGCGAACTCGGCCAGTACCGAGCGCGGTACGCCCTGCAGGTGGATGTGGCCACCATGGCGGAAGCCCTTGAAGCGTTCGGTCATGTAGGTCAGGCCGGAGCTCAGGGGGCTCAGGTACGGGGTGTCAATCTGCGCCAGGTTGCCCAGGCAGATCACCTTGGAGCCGTTACCGGCCCGGGTGATGATGGTCTTGATCTGGTGCGGGGTCAGGTTCTGGGACTCGTCAATAATGATCAGGCTGTGCTGGAAGCTGCGGCCCCGGATGTAGTTCATGGACTTGAAGTGCAGCGGCACCTTGCTGAGGATGTAATCCACGCTGGCGGTCATGTTCTCGTCGTCTTCATGCAGGGCTTCGAGGTTGTCCACGATGGCGCCCAGCCAGGGCTCCATTTTCTCTGCCTCGGTGCCCGGCAAAAAGCCGATATCTTCGTCCAGCCCCTGGGTAGATCGGGTGGCGATGATGCGCTTGTACAGCTTGCTGGCCACAGTCATTTCAATGCAGGCTGCCAGGGCCAGGATGGTTTTACCGGAGCCGGCAGAACCGGTCAGGTTCACCAGGTGGATATCCGGGTCCAGGAGCAGGTGCAGGGCCATGGCCTGGTAGATGTCCCTGGGTACCAGGCCCCAGACTTCTTCGTTCATCAGGTCATGCTGGTGCAGGTCTTTGATCACCAGTTGGTCGTCCGAGATATCCACCACCTGGCCGATAAAGCCCCGCTCATCGATCACGAATTCGTTGATGTTCAGCCTGGCCAGTTCGCCTTCCCGCTTAAGCAGGTGTTCGGTTACCCCTTCCCGCTGTACGGTTTCCACCTTGGCAATGTTGTCCCAGAAGGAGTTCGGAAATTCCTTGTAGCCCCTGGGCAGCAGGTCGATGTCGTCCAGCAGCTGGTCGTTGTGGTAGTCCTGGGCTTCTACGCCAAAGCCCCGGGCTTTCAGCCGCATGTTGATGTCTTTGCTGACCAGGATGATGTCTCGGGATTTGTGCCGGGCCTGCAGGGCAGCCAGGGTGTTGATGATCTTGTTGTCGTTCAAGTGTTCGGGCAGCGAATGGGTGCCGGCACCCTCGGTACTCATGATGATCGACAGGCTACCCAGTGGATCCGCCTTTTTGCCGCGCAGAATGGGTACGCCTTTTTCAATGTCCTTCGGGCTGGCATCGCCCAGCAGTTTGTCGATGTTGCGAATGGCCTGGCGGCAGTCGGCCGCAACGGTCTGTTTGCCGGACTTCAGGCTGTCGAGTTCTTCGAGGACGGTCATCGGAATGATGACATCGTGTTCTTCGAAATTCAGGAGGGCATTCGGATCGTGGATCAGGACATTGGTGTCGAGGACGTACATCTTCTTGCGAGCTTGCGGTGCTCTGGGCATAGGGTGAGTTACCTCTCTGGTGGCTCAGTCGTTCTCGGCGCAGCGCCGGCTCAGTTCCTGGTCGGAAACCAGCTTCAGCATGTCGTAGGTAGTAATGATGCCGGTGATTTTTGAATCCTGGGTGACAAAGATCCGGTGCAGGTGCTCGCGCATCATGATGTTGGCAATGTCTCGCACCGGGGTGTCCTCGTCAACCGAGAGCACGATGGGGGTCATGATATCGCGCACTTCCACCGGTACCTTGCCCATTTCTTCGAAAATCACCATGCGCAGCCGCCGGGCTTCTTCCTGCTCTTCTTCGGTGAGCTTGGGCTGATCTCCGGAGCGGGCAGCATTCCAGCGGAATTCGGTGATGTCTTTGAGGGTGGCAATGCCGATGATATCGCCGTTGTCATCGGTTACCGGGCTGCCGGTAATTTCGTTATCGGTGAGGAATCTGGCCAGCCTGTCCATGGTCCAGTGGTGGGGGACGGCTTTGATGGTGGGGGTCATGATCTCATGGGCGAGAACAGTCATTGGCAGGCGTCTTCCATTTGCGGTGCTTTTGCTGAAAGCTTAGCCGTTCCGTGGCCTGCCGTCACCCTTGTTTGTGCGCCGGTCAGCGGTTGTCAGGCACAACGCCTTGCAGGTTGCCGTCTTCGGCCCACTCCAGCCGGTAGCCCTGATACTTTTCAGACCGAGCCACCGCTTCCAGTGCTTGCATGGATTTCACCGGGATGTCCACCAGCAGGTTGTTCACCAGCCAACCGGGCAGGGAGCCGTTGGGCTCGGTGTGCTGTACCCATACCATTTGAGTCTCTTCGCCCCGGGGCGTGAACTGGTAGAGAGTGTTGGAAACATCTACCCGCACCCGGCTGCTGTACTCTGCCCGCATGCCGGGGGTTGCGTTGAGGTCCATGATGATCTGGCCGGTGCCGGCGTCGCCCCGGGTGCGGATGCGCAGAACATAGTCCCGGTCGGTGACCGGCCAGGGCATGTCGTTGACCGAGTAGGCGTAGCGGTCGTGGAAATCTCCCTGGCCAAAGGCATAGGATTCCGAGCAGTTGAGCACCCATTCCTTGCAGGATTCCGGGTTGATCATGACCGCCATCAGGTTTTCGACAGAGGCGTCTAGTTCGGCGACGGCTTTGAAAGCCTGGAAGCCGGAACCGGGCTGGTCCATGGTGTAGATGCGTATGTTGTCGACTTCTTTCTGCAGGGCCCATTGTTCGGCGTCGATGGCCGGCAGGCTGCCTGGTTCGGCGCCAGTGGCGGAGGCAGACAGGACAATGCCGGTAACAAGGCCGGCCAGACTGATCAAGGAGGCCCTGAAGCCAAGGGCTCTGGTAAACAGCATAAGCTACACTTTGATGAGGAAGTTGGCGGCAGTCTAGCACGGAGCCCTGGCGGCCTTTGCTGCCGGAACAAGGGTTTGTGAACCAGGTAACTTACTGAATCGCCCGAGGGCGCAATTGGCCTGATCTGACGGAAAATATGACAAAACAAACACTGATCGATGCAAAAGGGCGGTTTACCCCCGGGGTTCTGGACCAGCCGGTGGAAACCATCAATTACCTGGATTACGACCTGCGTACGGTGATGGACAAGCCGCGGTCCCGGCTGGCAAAGCGCTGGCGGTTCAACCAGTTCCAGTTTGTCAGTGCCATGGCGCCGGGCTGGGTGTTCGGCATGGCGATTGTGGACCTGAAGCTGCTGGGCAGCGGGTTTTTCTACCTGTTCGATTTCGAGAGCGGGCAGATGTTCGAACAATCGTTCATGCAGCCGTTGGCCCGGCACACCGTGATCGAGCCATTCCCGGAACATGGCGCGTCCCGCTTTCGCAAGGGCGAGGTGAGCCTGTCCATCGAGCCGACGGAGGGTGGCCGCAAGGTACAGGTGACAGCACCGGGAACAATCCGGGTAGACCTGACGTTGCAGGATACCGACCAGCCCCTGCGGCTGGTGTGCCCGGCTGGTTACAACGGCTGGGTGTTTACCCGGAAATCCGCCGGGCTGGCGGTGGAAGGGGAGGTACGCTGGGGCGGGCAGGCGTGGCGTTGTGACGAGCAAACCCGGGCGTCCATCGACTGGAGTTGTGGCTTTATGCGCCGGGAAACCGCCTGGAACTGGGCCTGCCTGGCCGGTGTGGCCGAAGATGGCACATCCATCGGCCTGAACCTGGCTGCCGGGGTAAACGAAACCGGTATGACAGAAAACGCCCTGTGGCTGGATGGCCAGTGTATCAAGCTGGGGGCAGCCCGCTTTGTGTTCGACCGGTACCGGACCGGCAGTGAATGGCGGGTAACCACCGGGGACGGCCGGGTAGACCTGGCCTTTGAGCCGGCTGGCGTGCGCAAGGAGCGGCTGAATGCCTGGGTGCTGGCATCCAACTTCCGGCAGTTTGCCGGCACCTTTCGCGGTACGGTGACGGATGAGACGGGCAAAAAAATCCCCGTAGCCGGGCTACGGGGATTGGTGGAAGATCACTTCGCCCGCTGGTAACGCGGGCGCTGCCGTTATTTTTCCGGCAGGGTGACGTTCAGTTCCAGTACCGAGCAGCTTTCGTTACGGTCTACATCTACCTGGACCATGTCGTCGCTGATCTGCACGTATTTGCGAATCACATCCAGCAGTTCCTGCTGCAGCTGTGGCAGGTAATCCGGCATGTCGCGCTGGCCCCGTTCGTGGGCCACGATGATCTGCAGGCGTTCCTTGGCCACGCTCGCGGTGTTGTTCTTCTTGCTTCTGAAGTAATCCAGAAAACTCATCCCTTAGCCCCCCTTGAACATCCGTGAGAAGAAACCCTTTTTCTGGGCCGTCATGAAGCGGTGCTCCCGGTCTTCACCCAGCAGCCGCGCTACCGCGTCGTCATAGGCCTGGCCGGCATCGCTGTTTTCTTCCAGGATCACCGGAAGGCCCTGGTTGGAGGCGTTCAGTACCACCTGGCTTTCCGGGATAACGCCCAGCAGGGGGATGGCCAGGATTTCTTCAACGTCTTTTACAGACAGCATTTCGCCACGGTCTACCCGGTCCGGGTTGTAGCGGGTCAGCAGCAGGTGTTCTTTCACCGGGTCCTGGCCCATTTCGGCGCGGCGGGACTTGCTCTGCAGAATGCCCAGGATGCGATCAGAATCCCGCACCGAGGACACTTCCGGGTTGGTCACCACGATGGCTTCGTCGGCATAGTACAGGGCCATCTGGGCGCCGTGCTCGATGCCGGCCGGGGAGTCGCACACGATGTAATCGAAGGTCTGCGACAGCTCGTTGATGACTTTCTCTACGCCTTCCCGGGTGAGGGCTTCTTTTTCACGGGTCTGGGAAGCCGGCAGGATGTACAGGGTTTCCACCCGCTTGTCCTTGATCAGCGCCTGGTTCAGGGAGGCTTCGCCCTGGATCACGTTTACGAAGTCGTAAACCACCCGACGCTCGCAATTCATGATCAGGTCGAGGTTACGCAGGCCCACATCGAAGTCGATTACGACGGTCTTGTGGCCGCGCTTGGCAAGGCCGGTGCTGATTGAAGCGCTGGTGGTGGTTTTACCAACGCCGCCTTTTCCTGAGGTAACGACAATGATTCTAGCCAAGGTTCAATTCCTGTTTCGCAGTGGATTCGTCATGTCTTCATATGTTGTTTTTGGCTGTCACAACATCAGGCCTTGTCCAGTGGCGTTACCACCAGCAGGTCGTCCCTGAGCTGGATCTGCACAGCGCTTTTCCAGCCATTGTCCTGAAGATCTTCGGAGATTTTATAGTGTCCGGCGATGGACACAAGCTCCGCTTCAAGTGACTGGCAGAATACCCGGGCGCTCTCGGCACCGTGGATACCGGCCAGTGCCCGCCCGCGCAGGGGGCCGTACACGTGAATATTGCCTGCGGCCAGTACTTCGGCACCTGCCTGCACCGGCGCCAGGATAATCAGGTCTCCCTCCGGGGCATACACCTGCTGGCCGGAACGCACCGGCTGGCTGATGATGCGGGCCGGGGCCGGTTCTGCGGTTGACGCCGCAGCGGCCGGCACTTCAGCCACCGGGGCCTCTTCGGCCGCGGCTTCCGGTTCCGGGGCTGCCGTTTGTGGCTTTTCGCGTACCGTACCGCCTGGCAGCAGGGCCAGGGAAGCGCCCCGGGCCAGTCGGCGCTGGTCTTCATTGCCGGCACGAACACCAATCACGTGGATGTTGTGACGGCGACAGGTACCGATGATCTTGAAGAAATCCAGTTCGCTGTCCAGGCCTTCGTATTTTTCCAGGCTGATGATCAGCGGGATGTCTTTGAAGAAACCCGGTGCCTGGCTGATCTTGTCCCGCAGGTTGGCTTCGAACTCATCGTTGTCGAAGTAGTAAAGCTCCAGGGCCGTCAGTGAGACGTTTGCGCTTTTCAGCTGGAAACTCTGTTTTACCCCGGAGGTGGCGGTATCGCTCATGAATAGCAGTCTTCCCTGGTGTTTTACGAGTTGGTTTCGTTTCTCGGGCGCAATGGCTGGCCGTCAAAGCGGATTCCGGACCAGCCGGTACTGATGAACTGGCGGATGTTACCGTGGCTGTCGCCGGCCGGGTCGCCCAGTACCTGCTGGTAGTGCTGGGCAAACAGCTGGAGGGTATCGGCTTCGTTCAGGTTGCAGTACTGGCCCAGGGCAAACACCCGGCAGGAACCGGCGTTCTCGCCGGCCTCGTTACGCAGCGGACCGTTGTTGAAACCGGTGGGCTGGAACTCGAAGTGCTGGTCGATCAGCGCCAGGGTGTCGTCAAAACTGGCGTGGCCGCCCTGCAGTGAGGCCAGGTGAATGCGAACGGCTTCAGCTGCGTTCATTATTTGTGGTCCTGTTTCGGGCCGGTCTGGTACTTCGCTTTCCAGTCTTCGTACGGCATGCCGTAGATTTCTTCGCGGGCGGCCGGGTCTGTGATCTCGAACCCGCGTTCGGCGGCTTCGGCGCGGTACCACTTGGACAGACAGTTGCGGCAGAAGCCGGACAGGTTCATCAGGTCGATGTTCTGTACGTCGGTGCGCTCGCGCAGGTGCGCAACCAGGCGGCGGAAGGCGGCCGCTTCGATTTCAGTGCGATCGTTCTCGGGGATGGGATTAGTCATGGAGCCTCACAGTGATGTACCGGGTTATGTTCTGGGTTTCCTGACATTCTCGGCATGTTACCGTAAGATACAAGGCTGTATAAACGTACAGATTGTTAACGTGAGCCTGCCTGTATGGCCCAGCGCAAGATCATCCATGTAGATTGCGACTGTTTTTACGCCGCAGTCGAGATGCGTGACGACCCGTCTTTGCGGGACGTTCCGCTGGCTGTGGGCGGCGCCGGCGGCCGTGGTGTGGTGACCACCTGCAACTATAAGGCCCGGGCTTTTGGCGTGCGCTCGGCCATGCCGGGCAGCGAAGCCCGGCGCCTGTGCCCCGGGCTGGTGATGGTGCCACCGGACCTGGGCAAGTACCGGGCGGTTTCCCAGCAGGTGATGGCCATTCTTCGTGATATGACCGACCTGGTGGAGCCGCTGTCGCTGGATGAAGCCTTCCTGGATGTCTCCGACATTACCGACCATAAAGGCAGTGCCACCCTGATGGCCCGGCACCTGCGGGAGCGGGTGAAGCGGGAGGTGGGCATCACCGTTTCCGCCGGTGTGGCACCAAACAAGTTCCTGGCCAAGATTGCCAGCGACTGGCGCAAGCCCGACGGCCTGTTTGTGATCACACCGGAGGAGGTGCAGGCGTTTGTAAAGGCGCTGCCGGTGGAAAAACTGTTTGGTGTGGGCCAGGTAACGGCAGGCAAGTTGCACGCGCTGGGGGTCGAAACCTGTGTTGACATGCAGGCTTTAGGCGCCGATGTGCTGATCGAGAAATTCGGTAAGCAGGGCTACCGGCTGTTCGAGATGGCCCATGGCCGGGATGAGCGCCCGGTGGTGGTGTCGCGGGTAGCGAAATCGGTCAGCGTAGAGCGCACCTTCTCCCAGGATTTGCCGGGCAAGGAGGCCTGTGAATCGGTGATGCCGGCGCTGGTGGCCGATCTCAACCTGCGCCTGTCCCGCAAGGGCCGGGACAAGCCCATCCACAAACTGTTCGTGAAAATCCGTTACAGCGATTTTTCGACTCACACCCTGGAGCGGGTGCGGGATACGGTGGCGGAACCGGCTCCGGAGGATTACCAGCCGTTACTGGATGAGCTGGTCAGCAACAGGGATCGGCCGGTGCGGTTAATGGGGGTAGGGGTGCGTTTTCGGAACGATGAAGCGCCGGTTACCCAGCTGCGACTGTTTGACTGAGCTGCAGCAGATCGCCGAACAGCTGTACCGAAGTCCAGCCCATCAGGCCGCCAATCAGGGCGCCGGCCGCCACGTCACTCGGATAGTGCAGCCCCAGTACCACCCGGGAGGCGGCTACAGACAGGGTAAATGGCAGGATGGCCCAGGCCAGCGCCGGCAGGGTGGCAAACAGCATGGCCTGGAAACACACCGCGTGCAGGGTGTGGCCCGACGGGAAGCTGTAGCGATCCAGTGGGGGTGTAGTGCAGTTGATGGCCGGGAAAGAAATAAATGGCCGCTCGCGGATCAGCCAGTGCTTGAGGCCTTTATAGCTAATGGTGCAGGTCAGCCCGGTAAACGCCATCAGTACAGCGATGTTCTGGCCGTGGGCCGGTGCCATAAAGGGAATAGAGAGAATCAGTGCGTACCAGAACCAGCCATCACCCAGCCGGCTGACCAGCTGGAAGTAGCCTTTTACCGGCCGGAAACGAATGGTGCGGTTGATAGACTGGCACAGGGCGTATTCACGCTGGTCTGCCAGTTCAAAGAGTCTGGATGCTTTGCTTGTTGACGCCATGGTATCGGGCCTGTGCAGGTTGGTTGAGTACCAGTTGTTCGAATTGTTCTATCTGGCTGTGCCAGCTCAGCTCCAGTGCGTCCAGCCGGGCCTGGGCCCGAATCCGTTGCAGCAGGCTGGGTTGGTCTGCCAGTCGCAGGGCGTTGTTGATAAAGCTTTCGTCTTCGGTGAGCGGCGCTTTCAGGCCGTTCTCCTCGTGCCGGATGTGTTCCGCCGCAGCGGCATCGTCAAACGCCACTACCGCCAGGCCGCTGGCCATGGCTTCCAGCACCACGTTGCCGAAGGTGTCGGTTTTGCTGGGGAACAGGAACAGGTCGCCGGAGGCATAGTGCCGGGCCAGGTCGTCGCCTTGCCGGGTACCACAGAAAATGTAGTCCGGGTGTCGCTCTTCCAGCTGACGCCGCAGTGGCCCATCGCCCACTAGGATAAACCGGGCGTTGGCATGCAGGCCTTTGATGCGCTCGAAGCAGGCCACGGCTTTACGGATGTTTTTTTCCAGTGCCAGGCGCCCCACATAGAGCACGGCCTTGTCGTTTTCGCCCAAGCCCCAGCCCTTGCGCAGGCCTGTATCACGCTTGTGGGGAGCAAAGCGCTGACAATCCACCCCCCGGGCCCACAGGCCGGCGTTGGTGATACCCATGCTGCGGGTAACCGCCTGCATTTTCCGGGTTGGCACCAGGGTGAGGGCCGTGCGGTTATGGAACCAGCGGCCGTAGGCGCACAGCAGGCGTTCCAGTGCGCCCACGCCGTAGTAGCGGGAGTAGCTGTGAAAGTTGGTGTGGAAGCCGGAGATGACCGGGATCTGCAGTTTTCGTGCAGCAGACACAGCGGCAATCCCGAGGGGCCCCTGGGTTGCCACGTAAACGGCATCCGGCCGGTGGTTCTGCCACAAATTCTTCAGGGTGGCGGGGCGGCACAGGCCGAACTGCAGGTCTTTGTAGCCGGGCAGGGGCAGGCCGGAAACAATCAGCTGCCGGGAACACAGGCCGTCGCCGTTACAGTCGAACAGGCCGTTGCCTTCCCGGCGCTGGCCAGGGCGAACCACCGTAACCACATGCCCACGCTGCACCAGCCCCTGGCACAGGTGCTTCATGGTGTTGGCCACGCCATTGATTTCCGGCGGAAACGTCTCGGAAACAATGGTAATGTGGTGCGCGCGCCGGTCAGTTGGCGGGAGTTCTGTCACGGCTTGTCCTGAAGGTTTTTCTGTCATGCCTCCACTATGGAAACCGACCATGACAGTAATGCGACAGCCCTGTGACAATCCCTTTACGTATTGTGGTTACTGATCTCTCATTAAAACGAGGAGAATTCATGCAAACGCGAAAACTTGGAAACACCGACATTGATGTCAGTCTGATTTGCCTGGGCACCATGACCTGGGGCGAACAGAATACCGAGCAGGAAGCGTTTGAGCAGCTGGACTACGCCACCGGCGCCGGCATCAACTTTATCGACGCCGCCGAGATGTACCCGGTGCCGCCCCGGGCTGAAACCCAGGGCCTGACCGAAACCTACCTGGGCAACTGGCTGGCCAGCCGGGGCAAGCGAGATGACCTGGTGATTGCCAGCAAGGTGGCAGGGCCCGGCAATGGCCTGGGTTACCTGCGTGGCGGCCCCAGGCTGACCCGGGATCACATCCGTGAAGCCTGTGAAAGCAGCCTGAAGCGCCTGCAAACGGATTATATCGACCTGTACCAGGTGCACTGGCCGGACCGCAGCGCCAATTTCTTCGGCAAGCTGGGTTATGTGCGCAACCCCGGTGAAACCATGACGCCGATCGAGGAAACCCTGGGTGCCCTGGACGAGCTGGTCAAAGAGGGCAAAATACGCCACGTGGGCCTGTCGAACGAGACGCCCTGGGGCACCATGGAGTACCTGCGGCTGTCACGCGAGAATGGCTGGCCCCGGGTGGTGTCCATCCAGAACCCGTACAGCCTGCTGAACCGTTCGTTCGAATCCGGACTGGCCGAGTTTGCCCACCGTGAAGGCACCGGGCTGCTGGCGTATTCGCCGCTGGCCTTTGGCATGCTTACCGGCAAGTACCTGGGTGGCAAGTGGCCGGAAAAGGCGCGGCTGACCCTGTATGAGCGTTTCAGCCGGTACACCGGAGAGCATGCTGCCGACGCCACCCGGGCCTATTGCGAACTGGCGCACCAGAATGGATTGTCGCCGGCCCAGATGGCGCTGGCCTGGGTAAACAGCCGGGAGTTTGTTACCAGTAATATCATCGGCGCCACCAGCATGGAGCAGCTGAAGGAGAACATCGGTTCTGCCGAGATTAACCTGAGCCAGGACCTGGTCGCTGCGATCGAGGCGATCCACGCCGAGTTCACCTACCCCTGCCCGTGATCGGTGTTGCCCGGGTAACCGGGCAAATGTTACAGAATGCAAAATAACTGATCATTTCTTGACAAAAAAGTGCCGCAAATGCGCCAGATTGCTGGCGCATTTGTGTGCAAATTCACATCAATTTCGTGGATAATCACTAGACTTTCGTACAGTAGCCTTTCGGCCAATTTAACGAACCCAGGTCTGTTGTGTTGTCATGATTATCCGCCTGTTTCTGATTCTTCTGGTGCTCAACCTGGTTGCCTTCGCGGTACGCGCAGAGGCGGCAGAACCGGTTTTATCCGAGCCCATGCTGTCGGAACGCATGATGGCCGAGCGTGATGGTGCCATGTCGCCCGAAGATATCTACGAATTCCAGGAATGGATGTCTGGGGATGTTGAAGAAGACCGCAGTGATGCCTTTGCAGCCATTGGCTCCAGGCTTCTGAGCCTCGGCCTTGTGCGCTCCCGCAATTCCGGTAAATCCTACGCATCTGACGGTGCCCAGGCTGACCACGGTATCGCCCTGCTCAATGAAGGTGCGTGCCTGAACCTGCGCTGGAATTTCTGATCCCCTTTTTTACCTCCGCTTTCTGCCGTTTCTCCTGATCTGACGCATTGTCAGCCTCGTTTGCTCGTGTGATCATCACGACTGTTGAGATTCTCATCGAACGAGGAGCCGGAAATGGCCGAGCAGAACGGAATCTATTCCGATAACGCAAATGACTGTGTAGACCGCGTGATCGAGCGGGTAGGCAAGCGGATTACCCTCGGGTTGCCGCTCGGGCTGGGCAAACCGGTGCGCTTTGTGAACGCCCTCTACCAGCGCGCCAAGGACGACCCGGAAATTCAGCTGCACATTGTCACCGCTTTGTCCCTGCTTGCCCCGGAAGGCAGCTCCTCCCTTGAAAAACGCTTTATGGGCCCGTTTGCACGGCGGCTTTACGGCAACATTCCCGAGCTGGCCTACGCCCGGGATGTGACCAACAACCGGTTGCCGGCAAACGTGACCGTGTCTGAATTCTTCTTCAAAGCCGGCAGTTACCTGAATAACCGGGACCAGCAGCGCAATTACGTATGCACCAACTACACCCATGCGGTGCGTGACCTGATGGCCCAGGGCATCAACGTGATCGGCCAGTTGATGTCGCCGGGCGCCGAACACGACCGGCCCGGCGATTTGAGCTTCAGCTGCAACCCGGACCTGACGCTGGATATCCTGCCTTTGATGCGGGAGCGGGAAGCGCAGGGCACCCCGGTGGCCATCGTGGGCGAAGTAAACAGCAACCTGCCCTGGTTCGGCCACGACGCGGCGGTGCCCGAGAACCAGTTCGATGTGGTGCTGGCAGATTCCAGAACCGATTATCCCCTGTTTTCAGCACCCCAGATGGCGGTCAGCCCCGCCGACCATATGATCGGCTTTTACGCCAGCACATTGCTTAAAGATGGTGGCACGCTTCAGGTGGGCATCGGTTCCCTGGGGGCCGCGCTGGTGCACAATGCCATTCTGCGCCACCACAGCAATGACGCCTGGCAGGCGGTGTACAAACACCTGAACGTGGCAGATGAGTTTCCGGTGGCCAGCGAGTCTGGCGGTACCGGCCGCTTTGACGAGGGACTGTACGGCTGCAGCGAAATGATGGTGGACGGCTTTCTGTACCTGATGCAGGAAGGCATCCTGGAGCGGGAGGTGTTCGACGACGCCCGCCTGCAAGAGCTGATCAATCAGGGCGATATCAGCGGGCAGCCTTCGCTGGATATGCTGGATGCACTGCTCAAGGAAGGGCTGATCGAGTCACCCCTTCGGGCCCGGGACCTGCAGTGGCTGATCCGCTACGGGGTGATCCGAGCCGGTGTCGAGTTGCGCGGCGGGCGCCTGGTCCTGGATGAACAGCTATCGGTTCAGGCCGACCTGGCCGATGCGGAAACCCGTCAGGCACTGGCAGAGCATGCCCTTGGGGACAAACTGGCGGGCGGCATTGTCATGCACGGCGGTTTCTATGTGGGCCCCGAGAAGTTCTACCAGGCCCTGAGGGAATTGCCCCCGGAGCAGCGGGACCGCGTATGCATGACCAGCGTGAACTATATTAACCACCTGTATGACCACCGCTTCGGTAACCAGCGGCTGAAAGCCGCCCAGCGGGTTCACAGCCGGTTTATCAATTCTGCGATGATGTACACACTGAACGGCGCGGCGGTGTCTGACGGCCTGGCCGATGGCCGCGTGGTCAGCGGTGTGGGTGGCCAGTACAACTTTGTCTCCATGGCCCATGAGCTGCCGGGTGCCCGGTCTATCCTGGCCCTGCGGGCAACCCGTGTATCCCGCGGCGAAACCGTTTCCAACATCGTCTATAACTACGCCCACTGCACCATTCCCCGGCACCTCCGGGACATTGTGATCACCGAATACGGCATTGCTGACCTGAGGGGCCAGAGCGACGAGCAGGTGATGCTGCGGCTGATCCGCATTGCAGATGCCCGTTTCCAGGAAGGGCTGCTGAAACAGGCCAAGCAGGCCGGCAAGGTGCGGGCTGACTTCAAGATACCGGCACACTGGAAAGACAACACGCCGGCGGCCGTGCGTAACGCCATGAATGCGGCGGGTGAGGGCGACTGGTTCCCGGCCTTCCCGTTCGGCCGGGATTTCACCGACGAAGAACTGACACTGGGGAAAGCCCTTAAGGGGCTGAAGGCCGCAACCGGCTCCCGTCGTGGTAAACTCGCCACCCTCTGGCAGGCCCTGCGGGCCGAGGATGAGGAAGGTCGCTACCAGGCGCTGCTTGAGCGCATGGGGCTGCAGCGGCCCTCCGGGTTGCGGGAAAAGCTGGATCGCAAGCTGGTCATCCACGGCCTTGAACGCCTGGAAACTCCGACACCGACAGGAAAGCCGAAAAACTGATGCAAGCACAAACCCCGCAAGAAAAGCCGGAAGTCTTTACCGTCCACTATGTGCTGAAAAACCGCATTGGCGAACTGGTGGATACCTCGGAAGGCAGCGAGCCGCTGCACTTTCTTTATGGTTCGCCAGAGATTATCGAAGGTATCCAGGAAGCGGTGAAAGACCGCAAGGTGGGAGACTGCCTGGAAGTGACGATTCCGCCGGAGATGGCCTACGGTGAATACCGGGACGAACTGGTACGCAAGGTGCCCCGCTCGCTGTTCGAAGGGGTGGAAAACCTGGATGTGGGTATGCGCTTCCAGACCAATTCCGGTGACGAAGCCCAGGTGGTCCAGGTGGTCGCGATTGACGGCAACCTGGTGAAGGTTGACGCCAACCACCCGTTGGCAGGATTCACCCTGTATTTTGACCTGGAAATCGTCGGTCGCCGCGAGGCTACGGAAGACGAGATAGCCCAGGGCCTGCCGCTGTTCTGACCGGCAGCGGTTCGCAGGTATCGAATTCGCCGGAATGAATCCGCTTCAGGCCGGCGCTGATCTCCTGGTGGATATGACGGCTAAGTTCGTTCACCGGCTGGTCTGCCGTGACCGGCGGGTGAAACACGATCTCGATGCAGGTTGGCGGCAGGCTGAGCAAGCGCACCAGGTGCCGCTGGAAGCTGTCGTCACCCACGAAGGGCGCAACCGGGTCTGGCCGCTGGTTACGCCGGTAACCGATGGTGACCGGCTGAACAGGAACCCCGGCGTCCCGCGCCGCAGTCAGCAGTAACCCGTGCATCGGCAATACCGCAAGCCCGGAACTGGTGGTGCCTTCCGGGAACACCAGGACCGATTCCCCCGCCTGCAGGTGCTCCACCATTGTTTTCTTTATTCTCCGTGCCTGGCCGCCACCGCGTTTGATAAACAGGGTGCCGGCCTGCCGGGCCAGCCAGCCGATCACCGGCCAGTTGCCAACTTCAGCCTTCGACAGAAACCGCAACGGGGTGAGGCTGCCGAGTGCCGGAATGTCTGACCAGCTGATGTGATTGGCTACGTACAGGGCATTGCCGGAGGCGGGCTGGCCATGCACCTGTACCTGCCAGCCCAGGCACCGGCAAGCCTGCCGGAAACAGAAGGTGGCCCAGGCATTCTTGTCTGTGGGCTGCTTTCTGACCCGGTCGGCCGCTAACAAAGCCAGGGTCAGCACACAGGTGCCACACAGGAACACGGCAAAGGCCAGCAACCGGGTGACCAGTCGAATCCCGCTCATCGCGGCTCAGGCCGGTTTGCGCAGGAAGTGCCGGCTGTAGCGGCCGGCCAGGTTGCTGACTTCCAGCAGTACCAGCACATCCGCACAACGGAACTCCGGGTCCCAGCAAGGCTCGCCGCAGACCTTGGCGCCCAGGCGCATATAGGCCCGGATGAGCGCGGGGATGTCTTCGGCTTTATGGGTTTCCGGATGGGTCAGGTGGGGCAGGGGGCGCAGCGGAGTAACCCGGCACTCCTGCGCAGATAAATACTGCTGCTGCAGGTGTTGGGCAATGCGCCAGGCCCGGCCGCCACCGTCCGCCATGCTGATGCTGGCACAGCCGATCAGGTAGTCGACCTGTCTTTCGGTGAGGTACTCGGCAATGGCCGCCCACAACAAGGTTATGGTGCCGCCATTGCGGTAATCCGGGTGCACACAGGTGCGGCCCAGCTCGGCCATGGTGCCGGGCAACTGGCCCAGGGCGGCCAGGTCAAACTCTCCGGCCGAGTAGAATCCGCCGATGGCAGCGGCGTTCTGCTGGTGCAGGATTCGGGTGGTGGCAACGGGTTCGCCGGTGTCTTCGTCCGTGACGATCAGGTGATCACACACAGCGTCGTAGGCATCGGCATCCAGCCCCGGAACCGTGGCGCCCAGGTCGCTGCCGTATTCCTCGGAAAACACCCGGTAACGCAGGCGCTGGGCGGCCTCTACCTGGTCCGGGCTGCGGGTCAGGCTGATTTTCAGGTTACGGCCGCGGCGTGGTTGCGTGCGTGCAGTTTGTGCGGTCATGGCGTTGCCTCGTTGTTTCTTGTTCAGGTCAAGGCTATGAACCGCGTATGACAGGCCGGTGACTTACCGGTGACGTGTCTGTGACAGCCGCAGGGGTGTGGCAAAAAGAGGAACTGTGTCACAAGCTGTAACCCCTTGCCGGTTCCATGTATATTTCTGAATAGCATGTATAATTGCTGTAACTGAACGTTGCCTGTATTGTCAGGGGCTGTAACCCCGAACAACGGTCACATAACAACAGAGATGGATGGCGTGGAGCAGACAAACGAGAGTTGGCGAATCCTGATCGTAGAGGATGACGAGCGGCTGGCGGATCTTACCCGCGAGTACCTTGAGAGCAATGGCCTGACGGTCTCTCTGGAAACCCACGGTGGCGCCGCCGTTGAACGTATCCGCAATGAGCAGCCGGATCTTGTGGTTCTGGACCTGATGCTGCCCGGAGAAGATGGCCTGTCGATCTGCCGGCGGGTTCGGCCTTACTATTCCGGCCCGATCATCATGCTGACTGCCCGCACTGACGACCTCGACCAGGTTCTGGGCCTTGAAATGGGCGCTGATGACTACATCGGCAAGCCCGTTCAGCCCCGGGTTCTGCTGGCCCGGATCCGCGCCATGCTGCGCCGGGTAGAGAACACCCCGATGGCGGCTGAGGAAAACTCCGGCGAAGAACCTGTGCGTTTGCAGTTCAATGACCTGGTGGTGGACCGCTCCATGCGCGAAGCCTGGCTCAATGAACAGAGCATTGACCTGACCAGTGCCGAGTTCGACCTGCTGTGGCTGCTGGCCAGCAATGCCGGCCGGGTACTGAGCCGGGAAGAGATTTTCACCGCATTGCGCGGCATTGAATACGACGGCCAGGACCGCTCCATTGACGTTCGCGTGTCCCGCATTCGCCCGAAGATCGGTGATGACCCGATACACCCGCGCCGTATCAAGACTGTGCGCAGCAAAGGCTATCTGTTCGTCAAAGAAGCCTGATCGCCCCAGGCGCCGCCCGTTCGGGGCGGTGCCGGTTACCAGGGTTTGTTTCCATGTCCCTGAAGTTCTTCCTGAAAATCTACGCCCGACTGCTGGCCATTACCGCTGCAGTGCTGGTGCTGTGTGTGCTGTTGTTCAACGGCATCAATTCCGTGCGGGGCCAGTACTGGCATGAACAGGCCGCCGAGCCGCTGATGCGCTGGCTGGCGGCGGTTCCTGACCCGGCCCGGCAATACCACTGGATGCCTTCGCTGTTCGGCCTGCACACGCTGCTGCCAGAACAGTTGCAAGATGCCCCGGTACTGGCTGAACGCCTGGCCTATGGCCAGGTGGTCGCGGAGCCGGCGGGCACCGGCTACCGGTTTTTTGTGCGTGCCGGCGACGGCAGCATTCTCGGCCTGGCGCTGGAGCAAACCTACCCGGAACTTACCCGTGCGCTGGCCCTGCTGGTGCGCTGGCACCTGGATACGGCTAATCCGCAGCAGCTGAACCATGTATCCGAAGAACTGGGGCAATCGCTGAATGTGTCTATTGGGCCATTGCAGTCAGCGGATCAGTTACCGGACCAGGCGGTGTTGCAGGACCTGGGCGACCGCGGCTTTTCGGTGTTCCATGAGGGGCGCCGTGCCAGTGTGCTGCTCCGGTTGTCGGAGGGCGACCTGGTGCGAATGACCATGCCGGCGCCGTTCAATCCCTGGGGCTGGCCAATGCTGGTGCTGCTGGCTGCGGTGATTGGTGGTGTGCTGGCTCTGGGCCTGTATCTGGGATTACGTTTTGTGGATGGTCGCCTGCGCAAGGTCGAGGCGGTGGCCGTGCGTATTGCCCGGGGGGAGATGGGCGCCCGGGTGGAATCCGAGGCCGGTACGCTGGTGTCCCGCCTGGCCTCTTCGTTTAACGGCATGGCAGAACATATCGAGCGCCTGGTGCAGGTGCAGCGAGAAATGATCCACGCGGTGTCCCACGAGCTGAGAACGCCGGTAGCACGTATCCGCTTCGGTGTGCAGATGATCGAATCGGCCAGTTCCCCGGAGACCATGGAAAAGCAGTTGTCCGGTATCGATGGTGATATCCAGGAGCTGGACGAGCTGATTGACGAGATTCTCACCTATGCCCGGCTCGAGCAGGGCGGGCCGGTGTTCAGCCTGCGGGAAGGCTCGGTTACCGATATTGCCCGGCAGGTGGTGGAGGAGCAACGACAGATCCGCGAAGGCATCAACATTGAGTGCCGTATTGATAAGGCTTCTGAACGTTGGGCGCTGGCGGACATGGAGCCCCGCTATATTCACCGGGCCATCCAGAACCTGGTTGGCAACGCTGCCCGCTACGCCGACAGCCGCGTGGTGGTGAACTGCCAGCTGGATGAAAATACCTGCCGCATCGATGTAGAAGACGATGGCCCCGGCATTCCCGAACAGGATTGGGAGAAAGTCTTCACCGCCTTTGCCCGCCTGGATGACAGCCGTACCCGAACTTCCGGCGGTTATGGCCTGGGCTTGTCGATTGTTCGCCGCATACTTTACTGGCATGGCGGGCAGGCGTTTCTGGGCCGTAGCGACGAGCTGGGCGGAGCCCGGTTCAGCCTGGTCTGGCCCCGTCGTAAGCCGGTGGACTCAGTTTTGTGAACCAGTGCTCGCGGCCTCACCAGATGTAACAAACCTCTACAGAACCGCTACTGAACCCGTGGGGCGGCTGGTCAATAATCGAAAACGTAAGGGATGACTTTTGAGGTTGTAGTTCTTACGAACTTTCCTTGTTTCATTCGTCATTTGAGGGCCGGTCTTTTCCGGCCCTTTTTTTTGCTTCCGGTTTTTGTCCCTTGTATCTGTTCCCCTCCACACAGCCCCGGCTGGTAGAATCTCCTGAAAACAACAGGAGAGTTAGATGTCCCGTTATCTCTTAGCCATTGATCAGGGCACCACCAGTTCCAGAGCGATTGTCTTTAACGAAACCGGTAACCAGGTTGCCGTGGCCCAGCAGGAATTCCATCAATACTTTCCGAAAGATGGCTGGGTAGAACACGATGCCCGGGAAATCTGGGACAGCACGCTGACGGTTTGCCGCGGTGCGCTGGACAAAGCAGGCCTGCAGGCGTCAGACCTGGCGGGAATCGGCATTACCAATCAGCGGGAAACCACCATTATCTGGGACCGGGCGACCGGAGAGCCAATCCATCACGCCATTGTCTGGCAGGACCGTCGCACGGCCTCTCTGTGCACCAAGTTGCGGGCCGATGGCTACGAATCGCTGGTGGTGGACCGCACCGGATTGCTGATAGACCCTTACTTCTCTGCCACCAAGATTGCCTGGTTGCTGGACAACGTGGAAGGTGCCCGGCAAAAGGCAGAGGCAGGCGAGCTGGCGTTCGGTACGGTCGACAGCTGGCTTTTATGGAACCTGACCCGGGGCGAAGCCCACCGCACAGATGCCACCAACGCTTCCCGAACGGCCCTGTTCAATATCCACACCCAGGATTGGGATGACGAGCTCCTGAAGCTGTTCCGGGTGCCTGCCGCGCTGATGCCCGAGGTGCTCGACAGCGCGGATGAGTATGGCCAGACCGCCGAGGAATGGCTGGGGGCAGCGGTACCGGTTGCCGGTATTGCCGGTGATCAGCATGCCGCCCTGATTGGCCAGGCCTGTTTTGAGCCGGGCATGGCCAAGAGCACCTACGGCACCGGCTGCTTCCTGATGCTCAATACCGGCGACAAGGCCCTGCGCTCGGAGAACCGCCTGCTGACGACCATGGCTTACCGGCTCAACGGCAAGCCCTGCTACGCCATTGAAGGCAGTATCTTTGTGGCTGGTGCTGCCATGCAGTGGCTGCGGGACGGCTTACAGCTGATTGCCCACGCCAGCGAATCGACCAGCCACGCCGAGGCTGTGGGCGCCGACAATGCGGTGTACCTGGTGCCAGCCTTCACCGGGCTGGGTGCGCCTCATTGGGATCCGAATGCCCGCGGTGCCATTCTGGGACTGACCCGGGATACCGGCATTGCCGAAATCGTAACCGCTGGCCTGCAATCCGTCTGTTACCAGACCAAGGACCTTGTGCGGGCTATCCGTAACGACGGTGCCCGGCTGGAGTCCTTGCGGGTGGACGGTGGCATGGCGGTGAACGACTGGGTTATGCAGTTCCTGGCCGACATCCTGAATGTACCGGTAGACCGGCCCAGGGTGACCGAAACCACGGCACTGGGGGCGGCTTACCTGGCCGGATTGCAAACCGGTGTGTTCGAGAACCTGGAGCAGATTACCGGAATGTGGGAATGCGAGCGCCAGTTCCGGCCGGATATGAAACCGGCTTTGAGGGAATCCCTCTACGCCGGCTGGCTGGATGCTGTGGAGCGGGTGTGTAATAACTGAGCGCGACCGACTCAGGCGGTGCGCTCGAAAGCGATCAGGTGGTCGGCCTCGACCCGCACCGGCACCTGCTCGCCAATGTGGAAATCTAGGTGGCTGCGGAACAGAGCTTCAAATTCGGAGTCTTCCGAGCACCGGAAACGGTACAGGGTAGAGGTGCCGGCAAAGGTCTTTTCCACCACTTTGGGCTTGAGGTCGGAGTGTTCATCGTAAACGATGTCGTCGGGCCGGATCAGCACGTCTACCAGGGTTCCCTCTTGCCACTTGTAGGCACGGTTACCATGAATAATGCCCAGCTCGGATTCGATGATATCCGGCCCCAGGGCCTTGCCGGGGATGAAGCCGCCCTGGCCGACAAAGCTGGCCACAAAGCGGTTGGAGGGTTCATGGTACAGGTTGTAGGGCACGTCCCACTGCTGGATCTGTCCGCTTTGCAGCACGGCAATCTGGTCACACATGGCAAAGGCTT
The DNA here is from genome assembly GCF_021282325.1 of Marinobacter sp. G11. Lineage (NCBI taxonomy): Bacteria > Pseudomonadati > Pseudomonadota > Gammaproteobacteria > Pseudomonadales > Marinobacteraceae > Marinobacter > Marinobacter sp. G11. Next base: position 127,413 of record NZ_JAJSPB010000001.1, on the reverse strand, counting down.
CCTGCTGGTCGTGGGTGACCAGGATGGCGCTGATGCCCAGTGTTTTCAGAATTTCCCGCACGTCCAGGCTTAGCCTGCGGCGCAGGTCGGTGTCCAGGTTGGAGAACGGCTCATCCAGCAGGATCAGGGTAGGTTCCGGAGCCAGGGCCCGGGCCAGGGCCACCCGCTGCTGCTGGCCGCCTGACAACTGGTGCGGATAGCTGTCGGCAAGGTCCTGCAGGTGCACCAGGTTCAACAGTTCCATGACCTTCTCGCGGCGCTCGGGCTTTTTCAGGTCTTTCAGGCCAAAGCCGACGTTATCGGCAATGGTCAGGTGCGGGAACAGGGCATAGTCCTGGAAGACCATGCCGATCTTGCGCTTTTCCGGCGCCAGCGTGCGGCCGGGCAGGCTGATGGCCTGGCCCTGCAGCTGGATCTCGCCATGGCTGATGGGCAGAAAACCGGCCAGGGCCCGGAGAATGGTGCTTTTGCCGCAACCGCTGGGGCCAAGCAGGCAGCCGATGTCACCATGGCTAAGGGCAAAGCTGACGTCCCGCACCACGGAATCGCCGCCGTAACCACAGGACAGGTTGTTCACTTCCAGTAACCAGCCGGAAGCCGGTGCCGGTGTATTGACCATGGATCAGTCCAGACGGTTCAGAATGAGGAATTCGAGCAGGGCTTTCTGGGCATGCAGGCGGTTTTCGGCCTCGTCCCATACCACAGAGCCGGGATGCTCCATCATGTCGGCGGAAATCTCTTCACCCCGGTGGGCCGGCAGGCAGTGCATGAACAGCGCATCCTTGTTGGCCTGGCTCATCAGTGCAGGGTTGATCTGGTAGTCCCGGAATGCCCGTTCCCGGGCCTTCTGTTCGTCTTCCTGGCCCATGGAGGCCCAGACGTCGGTTACCAGCAGGTCGGCGCCGGTGGCCGCTTCGCCCGGTGTGCGGTATACCGTCACCCGGTCGGCGTGGTCGGCCAGCAGTTTCGCGTCCGGCTCGTAGCCTTCAGGGCAGGCTACGTTCAGGTGGAAATCAAACTGTGCTGCCGCGTTGATGTAGGAATGGCACATATTGTTGCCATCGCCAATCCAGGCCACGGTAGCACCCTTGATGCTGCCCCGGTGTTCCCGGTAGGTCTGCATGTCGGCCAGCAACTGGCAGGGATGGAAATCGTCTGTCAGGGCATTGATGACCGGCTTGCTGGAGGCAGCGGAAAAACGCTCCACGGTTTCATGAGCGAATGTACGTATCATCACCGCATCCACCATGCTGGAGATCACGATGGCAGAGTCTTCGATCGGCTCGCCACGGCCCAGCTGTGTATCACGGGGTGACAGGAACATGGCAGAACCGCCCAGCTGGGCCATGCCCGCTTCGAAAGACACCCGGGTGCGGGTGGATGATTTTTCGAAGATCATCGCCAGGACTTTGTTTTTAAGGGAATCTCTGACGTTGCCCGCACGCCAGTCCCGGCGCAGGCGGGAGGCATGGTCCAGCAGGTCTTCAAGTTCGCTGGTGGACATGTCATTCAGTGTCAGGAAATGTCTTACTGCCATGGAAGGCCCCTTCAAGGAAACTCCGGAACGGATTGGTTCTGAAAAGGGCATCAAGTCTAGCCCTTCGCAACCGCTATGACAACGCTGCCCGGCAGGGCTTGCTCCGGATCAACCGGAGCCGCTTGGTGTGCGCTCCGGCAGGTGTGTACAATAGCCAACCAGAGCCGGAATGCGGCGCCCCCTATTTTCAATCAGAGGTGTATGTTCATGGACATCAATGAAACCATTAAAAGCCAGCTGGAAGAGAACCCGGTCATTCTGTACATGAAGGGTACTCCCCAGGCTCCGCAGTGCGGCTTTTCTTCCCGTACCGTCCAGGCCCTGATGGCGTGTGGCGAGCGTTTTGCGTTTGTAAATATCCTGGACAACCAGGAACTGCGTGAAGCCCTGAAAATCTACTCCAGCTGGCCGACCTACCCGCAGCTGTACATCAACGGCGAACTGCTGGGTGGCTGCGATATCGTCCTGGAAATGGCTGAAAGCGGTGAGCTGGCCAAGGTTGTTAAAGATGCGGTAAAGCAGGCCGAAGCCTGATCTGACCCTTCAGGTCCGTTTCGGGGTGAACACCAGTTTTACCTCGAAACGGTCCGATTCCTCTCCTTTCGGCTCCGGATAGGGGCTGGCGGCCAGCGCGGCCCGATAGGCGGCCTCGTCTATTCTTTGTATCCCCGTTGATCTGATTACCCGGGCCCGGGTCAGGGCACCGTTGGGCAGTAATGTCAGCTCAAGTTCCATACTTACCTGTTCCCCAAGCTGGGAGATTGCGGGTACCCGTTGCTGGTCCAGTTGTTCGGCCAGGTGGGTGGCCAGCAAAATCAGGTAGGGATCGCGCTCAGCGGGGGAGTCGGTGATCCGGGCAATGGTGTCGGCAGACTCCGGCTCGCCGGTGCGCGGGGCTGACTCGATGCTTGGCGTACTGGCCGGTGCTGGTGCCGGTTCCGGCCTTGGCGCGGGCTGGGGCGTTGGTTCGGGAGCTTCCAGGGCCGGCTCTGGCTCCGGTTTCGGCGCTGGCCTGGAAGGCGCGGTAGTGGTGACGGCTTCCGGTGTGGTCGGTACTTCGAACTCGGGGTGCCGCGGCGGCCGGGCCGGGGAGCTAGCCGGGGTACTGGCCCGGGTGGCCTCAGAGGGTGCGCTGGCCAGACGGAAAACAACCCGGTGGCTGACCTCGCGGACTTCCTGCAAGGGGGCAGGAAGTCCGGCAAGCAACAGGGTGTGTGCCATAAAGGCCAGGGAGAGTGCCAGGGCCAGCCGGTAATGTGCCGGAATTGCCGGGGCGGGTGGTGCTTTCTCCGGCATTACGATCAGGCGGTCTTGGAGCGCAGGCTGCCAACCATTGCGTTAAGCGCACGATCGATGAGGGCACCCTGTTCCAGCAGTGTCAGCCGGCCTCTGCGCATTTCATGTGCCAGCTCCACCCGGGTTTTCTCGATCACTTTCAGGCCCATGCGGTTCACGAACACAAAACAGTCGGCTTCATCAATGATGGCGGACAGTTTGCAGCGGAAGCTGGTGCCGTTCACCAGGCTGAACTCTACCCAGTGGCCGATTTCCAGCTTGTCGAGCTGGGTAACGAACTCGGCGATGGCTGCGTCGTCCAGCTCCTGCTGGTACTCGGCCTTGGAGTGCAGTGACACGGTGTCTTCCTGCACCGGTTCCGGCTCCTTGCGGGCCTTGATGGACGAGTTGGTGCGGAAGGCATCTGCCAGTTCGTGCTTGAGCTGGCCCATCATCTGGTCGAGCCGGTTGGCGTTGTAAGACACTTCTTCGAGCCCGGCGCGCAGGGTTTTCAGCAGGCCAGGTACAACCCGTACCCACTGGTCGCGCTCTTCGTCTTCTTCGTGGGGATGCAGGCACCAGATCAGGTCGTCGACCACCTTGGCGGTTTCCTGCCAGCGGTGCTCGGCATCGTCCCGCAGGTAGGCCAGGAACATTACCCGGCTCCAGCCGTGTACCAGGATATCGTGTACGGATTCCGGCAGGTCGTAGCGGGCAACCTTTTCCTTCAGCAGGCGGTCGACCGCTTCCTGGGCTTTCTGGGATTTGATGCGGCCGCGTTCGGATTCCCGGGTACGCTGCTCAACCAGTGAGGCTTTGCGGTTTTCCCGCTCCAGAAACTGCTCGAACTCCTGGTTCAGGGTTTCAAACAGGCTGATGTCGCCATCGAACTCGTTGAGGATACGCTGCACCACGGTGTGGATCTGGTCGTACAGCTTGTCGCGGCTTTTCTCGTCGCTGCTGCTCCAGCCGATACCGGCGCGGGCCAGGGAGTTCAGGAGCTTGCGGGCCGGATGGGTGGCCTTGCTGAAGAAGCCCTTGTCCTTGATGACGACTTTCAAAATCGGGATCTGCAGGCGGCTGATCAGCACCTGCACCGGCGACGACAGGTTGTAGTCGTCCAGAATGAATTCGAACAGCATGGACACCAGGTTGATGAGATCTTCATCCACCTCGCTCAGGGCGGCGGTTTTCTCGCCCTGGGCAGCATTTCGGGTAATCAGGCCCTGAATAACCTGGCGCAGGTCTACCGACACCGGTTCGCCACTGCTGAGATCACCGGACTCCGGCCACATCTGCTGTGCCGGCAGGGCGCCGAGCAGGTTCATCAGTTCCTGGCCACCGATCACCCGCACTGATGGATCGGCACGGCGGGTCGGCATGCCCGAGTTGGCCCTTTGCTGGGCGAGCATTTGACGGATCTGCTCAAACAGTGCGGAATCTTCTGCGCTGGGCTGGTAGCTGCTTTGTTGTTCCGGCGTGGCACCCGACGGTTCCCCGGCCTTGGTGGTCGCGGCTTTCTGCTGGCCGGTTTTGCCGTGGTAGCGGAAATTGGGAATGATGCCCGCCTGAATCAGGATGCGGTTGGCTTCATCCAGCAGCATGCCCAGGTTGGAGACCACGTAACGGTCAAATTGCTTGAGCACAATCAACCGTTCACGAATCTGGATTTCCAGGGTCTGGATGGCTTCGACAAAGGCGCTGCAAAGGTGTTCCGGAGCCATGGGGTTAACCGGGGCAGTTTCGCTGGCGTCCGGATAGACTTCGGTAAACCTGGCCTGAAGCTGTAGCAAGGGGCCTTGAAAGTGTGCCTTGGCCTTGCTGACCATGGCGTTCAGTGCCACCTGTTCTTCCAGGTCGTCGTCACCCACAAGGGACAGGCTGTCGGCATTTGTTGGCCGGGAAGCCTCTTCGGTGCGGACTTGACCGGTTACCGGTGGTGTCGCAAAGAACCGGGCAACGGCATTCTGGAAGTGGCGTTCGACGCCTTTACGCTTGATACGGATTTCCCGCATCGCCTCGAAGTAACGGTTTTGTTCATTGTTACTTCTGGAATTGTTTGCCAGCTCGAACAGGGAGTCGTCGACAGCATCGAACGCTCCCTGCAGTAAATCACCCAGCCCCGCGACAACGGTGTCACGGATACGGGCGACCTCCGGTGGAACCGGGCGGGTACTTGCCGCTTCCCTGTGTTCTCGGAGGTAATGTATGCCGGACTGCTTTTTCATGGCCGACTCCTGTTTACGCCTTTAACCGGATACATGACCGAGCTGGATTCTTGCCTGTTCTGATTTTGGTTAAATTTAGCGCATTTTACGCCGGAATGACATGATTAATCATCATTCCGGGTTCCGGTTATGAGCCGGTGCCGCGCTTCTTCTTTTTTCGCGGGTGGACGATCGCGGCCTTCACCACGTTGTCCTTGATTTGCAGGACCTCCACCCGGTGGCCGTCTACTTTCAGGCAGACGTTGGTGTCCGGGATGTTCTCGAGGGTTTCGGTGATCAGGCCGTTGAGGGTTTTAGGGCCGTCGGTGGGCAGTTTCCAGCCCAGGGTCTTGTTGATCGACCGGACGGCGGCGCTGCCATCGATAATAAAGGTGCCGTTGTCCTGGGGAATGATGTCCATGGAGGTGGCTGCGAAGTCAGTGGTGAATTCGCCGACGATTTCCTCGAGGATGTCTTCCAGTGTGGCCAGCCCCAGTACGTCTCCGTACTCGTCCACGACAATGCCAAACCGGCGCCGGCCCTTCTGGAAATTCAGCAGCTGGGTGTTCAGCGGTGTGCTTTCCGGGATGAAGTAGGGTTCGGCGCACAGTTGCAGGACCATGTCTTTGTCGATGTCGTCCTGCTGCAGCAGGCGAGCGACGCTGCGCAGGTGCAGAATGCCCTGGATGTTGTTGATGTCGCCGCTGAACACCGGAAGCCGGGTGTGCTGGCTGGTCTTGAGTTGCCGAAGGATGACATCGGTGTCGTCTTCCAGGTCGACACCGACCACTTCATTCCGGGGCACCATGATGTCGTTCACGGTGACGTTGTCCAGGTCCAGGATGCTCACCAGCATGTCTTTGTGCTTGGCAGGAATCAGGGCGCCCGCTTCATTCACCACGGTACGCAGTTCTTCCCGGCTCAGGTGATCCTCCGAAGCCTGGGCTGATGACACTCCGAGCAGTCGCAGGATTATGCCGGTAAACAGGTTGACGGCCCATACCAGCGGGTAAAGGATTTTCAGCAGCGGCCCCAGTACGTGGCTGGCCGGAAAGGCTATCTTTTCCGGGAACAGGGCTGCCAGGGTTTTCGGCGTGACCTCGGCGAAGATCAGGATAACGATGGTCAGCAGAACGGTGGCAATGGCGATGCCGGCATCGCCCCACACGCGAATGGCAATCACCGTGGCAATGGATGAGGCGAAGATGTTGACGAAGTTGTTGCCGATCAGGATAACGCCGATCAGCTGGTCGGTCCGGTTCAGCAGGTTCTGCGCCCGGCGTGCGCCCTTGTGTCCGCTTTTTACCATGTGTTTCAGGCGATAGCGGTTCAGGGACATCATCCCGGTTTCGGAGCTGGAAAAGAAGCCGGACAGAATGATCAGGCCGACGAGGAGGATGAACAGCGCCGTGAGCGATGTTTCGTTCAAAAGAGGAGCCCTTACGTTGACGACAAGTTGCGAAAATAGGGGGTGTGAAGCGCCGGTGTCAAGCGGTTTGCGGGATTACAGGCCCCGCTGAAACAGTACTTCCAGCACGAATTTGCTGCCGTAAAAGGCCATCATCAGCAGGGCGCAGCCGGCCAGGGTCCAGCGGCTTGCAGTCATGCCGCGCCAGCCCTTGGTGTAGCGGCCCACCAGCAGGCCGACAAATACGGCCAGGGAGAGCATGGAAAACAGGGTTTTGTGGGCCAGGTCCTGGGCAAACAGGTCTTCAATAAACATGGCGCCGGTAATAATGGCGAGGGTCAGCAGGACTACGCCCGCCCAGACCAGTTCGAACAATACCGATTCCATGGTTTGCAGTGGCGGCAGGTTGCGCACCAGCAGGCTGTTGTAGTTCTGCTTCAGCTGGCGGTTCTGGAAGTACAGCAGGGCGGCCTGGATGGCGGCCAGGGTAAACAGGCTGTATGCGGTGATCGACAGGGCGATGTGGGACAGCATGCCGTAGCTTTCATCCGGCACCAGTCGCGACGGCGTATGGGTGATCAGCGCCATGACTATGGTGGCCGCCGCCAGCGGATAAGCGCCCAGGAACAGGCTGCCCACCGGCTTGGAGAGATTCAGGCCCAGGAGCAGGAAAACGATCAGCCAGGCAATCAGTACCGAGCTTTTGAAGAAGCTGAAATCGAAGCCGCCATCCAGGTGGACCGTCTGGGCAATGAGCAGGCCGTGGCCTATCAGTGCAAGTACGCCAATCAGGGTGGTCAGTGCCAGGTTGCTTTGCACCTTGCCACGAAAATGGAGGGCCTGCAGGGCAGTGCCGACGCTGTACAGGAAAAGTGCGGTAACCGCGAGGATCAGCGTTCCCATGACGTCCTTTATGTTTGCCTTTTAACGTGAAAGCGGCGTGGAGTTGTTCAGAGGCTCCGTAGTCTGGGTATAATGTCGCGATTATGCAACAGGAATCAAGCGGCCGGCGCCGGCTTCTTGATTTGTGTGAACAATTTCTCCGGGGTACGGAAGAGCAACATGTTTGAGAATCTCCAGGACCGGCTATCCGGCAGCTTGCGCAAGATCTCTGGTCAGGCGCGCCTTACCGAAGACAATATCAAGGAAACCTTGCGTGAAGTGCGCATGGCCCTGCTGGAGGCAGACGTTGCGCTGCCGGTGGTCAAGGCGTTTATCGAAGGAGTGCGCGAGCGGGCCATCGGCCAGGAAGTGCAGCGCAGCCTGACGCCGGGCCAGGTATTTGTGAAAGTCGTCCAGCAAGAGCTGGAGCGGGTGATGGGCGAGGGCAACGAGTCCCTTAACCTGTCTACCCGGCCGCCTGCCGTTATTATGATGGCGGGTCTGCAGGGTGCTGGTAAAACCACCACCGTGGCCAAGCTGTCCCGCTTCCTTAAAGAGCGGCACAAGAAATCCGTGCTGGTGGTCAGTGCCGATATCTACCGCCCGGCGGCCATTCGTCAGCTGGAAACCCTGGCGGGTGAAGTGGGTGTCGAGTTTTTCCCCAGCACCACCGACCAGGACCCGGTCGACATCGCCAACGGCGCCATCGAAGCGGCGCGCCGCAAGCACATTGATGTGGTGATTCTGGATACCGCGGGCCGCCTGCACGTTGATGAAGGCATGATGGGTGAGATTGGCCGCCTGCATAAGGCGGTGAATCCGGTGGAAACCCTGTTCGTGGTCGATTCCATGACCGGTCAGGACGCCGCCAACACTGCCAAGGCCTTTAACGATGCGTTGCCGCTCACCGGTGTGGTGCTTACCAAGACCGATGGTGATGCCCGCGGTGGTGCGGCCTTGTCTGTTCGCCACATTACCGGTAAGCCGATCAAGTTCCTGGGTGTGGGCGAGAAGTCCGATGCCCTCGAGCCTTTCTATCCGGATCGGGTGGCTTCCCGCATCCTGGGTATGGGTGATGTGCTCTCCCTTATAGAGGAAGCAGAGCGCAAGCTGGACAAGAAGAAGGCCGAGAAGCTCACCAAGAAGATCAAAAAAGGTAAGGGCTTTGATCTGGAGGACTTCCGGGACCAGCTTCAGCAGATGAAGAGTATGGGTGGTATCGGCGGCCTGCTGGACAAGCTGCCGGGCATGGGTCAGATGGCCCAGATGGCGCAGCAGCAGGTCAATGACAAGTCTGTAGGCCAGATGGAGGCGATCATCTGCTCCATGACGCCGAAAGAGCGCCGTTACCCGGATGTGATCAATAATTCCCGCAAGCGGCGCATTGCAGCCGGTTCGGGTACGCAGATCCAGGATGTGAACCGTCTGCTCAAGCAGCATAAGCAGATGTCGAAGATGATGAAGAAACTTGGCAAAAAAGGCGGAATGGCCAACATGATGCGCGGTCTTGGTGGTATGATGCCGCCCGGCGGCGGTGGTGGCATGCCCCCGTTTGGCCGTATGTAAAAAGCCTTACATATAAAATGGGGAAACCACGCGTTTCCCTGTTTTCATTGGCGCGTTTTTGGCATAGAATAGCGCCCCTTTCGAGTATGGGTCTTCTCGTCAGCCGTTCTCGGCATGACGTGAATCGTACAAAGTTCGTACAACAGAACAGGATATTGGTCGAAATGGTAACAATCCGTTTGGCTCGTGGCGGCTCCAAGAAGCGCCCGTTCTACCATCTGACAGTCACTGACAGCCGTAACTCCCGTGACGGCCGTTTCATTGAGCGTGTTGGTTTCTTCAACCCGGTTGCCCGCGGTCAGGAAGAGCGTCTGCGCGTTGACCGTGATCGCGTTGAGTTCTGGCTGGGCCAGGGTGCTCAAACCAGCGATCGCGTTGCCCAGCTGCTCAAGACTGCTGAGTAATTGCAATCTGATACCGGGGTTTGACAGGCATGGCACAGCATCCACAGGAAACTGTGATCGGCCGGATCACCTCGGTGTTCGGGGTCAAGGGTTGGCTTAAGGTCTTCTCTTATACAGATCCCAAAGAAGGAATACTGAACTACCGCGACTGGACCCTGGTTCTGGACGGCAAGCGTATTCCTGCAAAGCTTGAGGAGGGTCGCCGCCAAGGGCAGGGGATCGTCGTCAGGCTTAAAGGTATTGATGATCGTGAGCTGGCCCGCAGTTATGGCGGTGCCGAGATCCGGGTTCCGACCGAGTTGCTGCCGGAGCTTCCCGAAGGGGAGTTCTACTGGCATCAGCTGGAAGGCCTGGAAGTGTTCACGGTTGACGGTGAGTGCCTGGGTAAGGTGCATCACCTGCTGGAAACAGGCTCCAACGATGTCCTGGTGGTGCACGCGACAGCGGGCTCCATTGACCAGCGCGAACGGCTCATTCCCTATCTGCCGGATCAGGTAGTTCAGGGGGTGGATCTTGAAAGCTCGCGTATGGTGGTGGACTGGGATCCGGAGTTCTGACGGGTGTGGATTGGCGCAGTCAGTCTGTTTCCCGACATGTTTTCTGCGGTGACAGATTACGGGATTACCGGCAGGGCAGTTCGTGAAGGTCTTTTGACCTTTAACAGCTGGAACCCCCGGGACTTCACGCATGATCGTCACCGTACTGTGGATGACCGGCCTTATGGCGGCGGCCCCGGGATGCTGATGAAAATCCAGCCCCTGCGGGATGCTATCCATGCGGCCCGGACATCGGCACCCGGCAAGGCCTGTGTGGTCTATCTTTCGCCCCAGGGTGAAAGGCTGGATCAGTCGGTAGTGGAGTCTCTCGCTGCCGAACAACAGCTGATTCTCGTTGCCGGTCGTTATGAGGGCGTTGATGAACGCCTGATATCGGCGGAAGTCGACCGGGAAGTGTCCCTGGGTGATTTTGTGCTCTCAGGTGGCGAACTGGCGGCGATGGCTGTGATTGATGCGGTAACACGCCTCATCCCCGGAGCGCTGGGTCATGCGCAGTCAGCAGAGCAGGACTCCTTTGCTGACGGTTTGCTGGATTGTCCGCACTACACCCGGCCCGAGGTATACGAAGGTCAGGCGGTGCCGGAAGTTCTTTTGGGCGGTCACCATGAACAGATCCGGCGTTGGCGATTGAAAGAATCGTTGAGGCGAACCCGGGAGCGACGCCCCGACCTGCTGGAACAGCGGGTGCTTACGGAAGAAGAGCGTCAGCTTCTGGATGAAATTTTGAACGAACCGGGTGCCTCTGAATCATCAGGGCATTGAAAGATTGGGTATCAGGAGCATTACGATGAGCGGCAAGAACAACATCATCAGTCAACTTGAAGCAGAACAGATGACCAAGGAAATCCCTGCGTTCGCGCCGGGTGATACCGTGGTTGTACAGGTTCGCGTAACTGAAGGTAACCGTGAGCGTCTGCAGGCGTTCGAAGGCGTTGTTATCGGCAAGCGCAACCGTGGCATGAACTCTTCCTTCACTGTTCGTAAGATCTCTTACGGCGTGGGTGTTGAGCGTACTTTCCAGACTTTCTCCAAGCTGATTGACAGCGTAAGCGTGAAGCGTCGTGGTGACGTGCGTCAGGCCAAGCTGTACTACTTGCGCGACCTGTCTGGTAAGGCAGCTCGTATCAAGGAAAAGCTTAACTGAGTTTGGCCTTCCGGCCAGCCAGTTTGAAAAAAGCAGCCTCAAGAGGCTGCTTTTTTTGTGCTTTAATGCTGCCCAGACAGACATTAATGAGGTAATACCTTGCCGCGGCCGGATGACGAGCAGCTGATCAGCCAATTCTCGGATGCCATATGGCTCGAGGATGGTCTGGGTGAGAAAACCCGCCAGGCCTATGCCAGTGACCTGGCCCGGCTTTCCGGATGGCTGGAGCAACAGCCCGGAGCGCCCAGCTTGCGGTCCGCTAAAAGGACCGATCTTCTGGCCTGGATGTCCCGTGGGCTGGCGGAGGGCCTAAAAACCAGTACGGCAGCCCGGCGGCTTTCCGGTATCCGGCGTTTTTACCGGTATTTACTGCGGGAAGGTCTCATCGCCGAAGATCCTACCTTGCGAATCGACAGCCCGAAGTTGCCCCGGCGTTTGCCGGATACCCTTACTGAAGCCGATGTCGAGGCGCTGCTGACTGAGCCGGATCCGGAAATACCGCTGGAGTTGCGGGACCGGGCCATGCTGGAAATCCTGTATGGTTGTGGGCTGCGGGTGTCGGAGCTCACCGGGCTGACCGTAGACCGGGTCAACCTGCGCCAGGGCGTAGTGCGCATCAGTGGTAAAGGCGGGAAAGACCGGTTAGTGCCGCTGGGGGAAGAGGCTATCGACTGGCTGCTGAGCTATATGAAGGAAGCCCGGCCGGAATTGCTCAAGGGTAAGAGCAGTGATGCCTTGTTCCCCGGGAACCGGGCCAGTGCCATGACCCGCCAGACCTTCTGGTACCGGATCAAGCACTACGCGGTGCGTGCCGGTATCCGCAAGCACCTGTCGCCCCACACCCTGCGCCACGCCTTTGCCACCCATTTGCTCAACCATGGTGCAGATTTACGGGTAGTGCAGATGTTGCTCGGGCATTCTGACCTTTCGACCACCCAGATCTACACCCATGTGGCCCGTCAACGGCTGCAGGATTTGCACCAGGCCCACCATCCCCGTGGTGGTGACTGATCTCGGGGTGAACTTTTGCCGGGGCGCCCTGTCGCAAGGTTCGGGAATGATGCCGGTAGTTGCGTACGAAGGCCCCGGGCAAGCAAAATGCCTGAATCTATTAACCGGAAAAGGTAGTTTCTGACCCATGAATCTTAAAATTGCGGCCGCGGTAACCGGCCTGATGATGTCCTTGGTGGCAGTGCCCGCCGTGTTGGCCGGTGAAACCGAAGACGCCATCGCCAAGCGGCTGACTGATGCGGTGCCGGGCCTGAAGATCAGTTCCGTGCAGAAGTCCGAAGCGGAAGGCCTGTACGAAGTGCTGAGCAGCAACGGCGACACCATTTATACCACGGCCGATGGCGCCTACCTGTTCACCGGCGACCTGCTCAAGATTACCGATACCGGTATTGCCAACGTAACCGAAGAGTCCCGGGCGACCAGTCGTCAGCAGCAGATGGCAGCCTTCGGTAAGGAAGGGTTGATCTCATACCCTGCCGATGGCAAAGAAAAAGCGGTTATCGACGTCTTTACCGATATCGACTGTCCGTACTGCCGCAAGCTGCATGACGAAGTTCCCCAGCTCAACAGCTATGGCATTACCGTCAACTATTACGCCTTCCCTCGATCCGGCCCCGGCACAGCGTCGTTCCGCAAATATGAGTCGGTATGGTGTTCGGACGACCAGCAGGCGGCCATGGATGCTGCCAAGGGTGGCAAAAACGTACCTCAGCAGAGCTGCGATAACCCGGTTGCAGACCAGTACCGCCTGGGTGGCCAGGTCGGTGTAACCGGTACCCCGGCAATTCTGCTGGAAGATGGCAACATGATTCGCGGCTATGTGCCGGCCAGGAACCTGGCCGAAGGTCTGGGTCTGCTCTGACCCGTTATCGGAGCCGCAGCGCGGCTCCGGACTTCCTGTGTGACTTGTGACCGATTCAGGGCTTATTCAGCGGGCCCTGAACCGGTATACTATCCGGCCTTATTGCAATCCATCAGCACCCCGCATCGGGATCAGAGGTGAGAGCTTGAAAGACGTAAATGTCGGAATCTGCGGATTGGGAACCGTTGGCGGCGGTACATTCAATGTCCTGAAACGCAATGCAGCGATTATTGCCGGCCGTGCAGGCTGCAACATCCGTGTTGTCCGGGTAGCCAGTCGCCGCAGCCGGGATGACCTGGCGCTGGGCGATGTGCCCTTCAGTACCGACATTTTTGATGTGGTGAATGATCCCGCCGTTGATATTGTGGTTGAGCTGATTGGCGGCTATGACGCCGCAAAGGAGCTGGTACTGGCCGCTATTGCCAACGGCAAGCATGTGGTAACCGCCAACAAGGCGCTGATTGCCGTTCATGGCAACGAGATTTTCGAAGCCGCCGAAAAGGCCGGTGTGGTTGTTGCCTACGAAGCTGGCGTGGCCGGCGGTATTCCTGTCATCAAGGCCGTGCGCGAAGGCCTGGCGGCCAACCGCATCGACACCATTGCCGGCATTATCAATGGCACCGGTAACTACATCCTGACCGAAATGCGCGCCGGACGGCCCTTTGAAGAGGTGCTGAAAGAAGCGCAGGCGCTGGGTTACGCGGAAGCTGATCCGACCTTTGATGTGGAAGGCATCGACGCCGCCCACAAACTGACCATCCTGGCCGCGTCCGGTTTTGGTGTGCCCCTGCAATTCGACAAGGCTTTCACCGAAGGCATTTCTGCGCTGACCCCGAACGATATTGCCCACGCTGAACTGCTGGGTTACCGGGTAAAGCACTTGGGTATTGCCCGCCGCCGTGAAGACGGCATCGAGCTGCGTGTGCATCCGACCCTTGTGCCCAAGAGCCACCTGATTGCCCAGGTAGACGGTGTTCTGAACGCTGTTCTGGTGGATGGCGATGCGGTCGGCCAGACCATGTATTACGGCCCCGGTGCCGGTGACGAAGCCACGGCCTCTGCGGTGATTGCCGATGTGGTCGACGTTGCCCGTGCGGTAGCCAGCAACAGCCAGCAGCGAGTGCCTTATCTGGGCTTCAGCCCGGATGCACTGGAAGACCTGCCGGTATTGCCGATGGAAGATGTTCAGTCTGCCTACTATCTGCGCATCCAGGCCTTTGACCACCCGGGCGTGCTGGCCAAGGTGGCGTCGATTCTGAGTGAGCATGGCATCAACATCGAATCCATCATGCAGAAAGAATCCGAATTCAAGGATGGCCGTATTCCGGTCATCATCCTGACCCACACGGTTCAGGAGCGCCAGATGAACCTGGCCATCGAGGAAATGGAAGCCCTGGCCGACGTTGACGGCAAGGTTGTCCGCATCCGCGCTGAAAACTTTAACTGACAGGTACGCACGTGAGATACATCAGTACACGGGGTGAAGCTCCCGCTCTGGGCTTTGAAGACGTTCTTCTGACCGGACTGGCCACCGATGGCGGCCTGTATGTGCCGGAATCCCTTCCGCACTTCAGCCTGGAAGAAATCCGAAGCTGGCGTGGCCTGCCGTATGCCGAACTGGCCTACAAGGTCATGTATCCGTTCGTGGAAGATGCCATTCCGGCCGATGACTTCCGCAAGATGCTGGACGAAACCTACAGCGTGTTCACGCACCAGGCCGTCGCGCCGCTGGTACAGCTGGATACCAACGAGTGGGTGATGGAACTGTTCCGTGGCCCCACGCTGGCGTTCAAGGACTTCGCCCTGCAGCTTCTGGGTCGCCTGCTCGACTATGTTCTGGAAAAGCGTAACCAGCACGTGGTGATCATGGGGGCTACCTCCGGTGATACCGGCTCGGCTGCTATTGAAGGCTGCCGTCGCTGCGAGCACGTGGATATCTTCATCCTGCATCCGCACCAGCGGGTGTCTGAAGTACAGCGCCGCCAGATGACCACGGTGCAGGGTGATAACATCCACAATATCGCAGTCAAAGGCAACTTCGACGACTGCCAGCGCATGGTGAAGGATAGCTTCGGCAACCAGTCCTTCCTGGGCGGCAAAACCCAGCTGGCGGCGGTGAACTCCATCAACTGGGCGCGGATCATGGCCCAGATCGTGTACTACTTCCAGGCATCCCTGGCCCTGGGTGGCCCGGACCGCAGCATGGCGTTCTCGGTGCCCACCGGTAACTTCGGCGATATCTTTGCGGGCTACCTGGCCAAAAAAATGGGCCTGCCCATCAGCCAGCTGGTGATTGCCACCAACCGCAACGACATCCTGCATCGCTTCATGAGCGGTAACAAGTATGAGCAGCACCAGCTGGAGCATACCCTGTCGCCGAGCATGGATATCATGGTGTCCAGCAACTTCGAGCGCCTGTTGTTTGACCTGCACGGTCGTGATGGCGCTGCCGTGAAAGACCTGCTGGAGCGTGCCGCCAAGGGCCCGGTCAGTATCGAAGACTATCGCTGGAAGCACGCCCGCAAACTGTTCGACAGCGACGCGGTAGACGACAAGACCACCTGCGACACCATCCGGGAAATCTACGAGCAGAACGAATACCTGCTGGACCCGCACACCGCCATTGGCGTGCGTGCCGCCCGCAACTGCCGTCGTGACAGTGCCGTGCCCATGATCACCCTGGGTACCGCCCACCCGGCCAAGTTCCCGGACGCCATCGCCGAATCCGGCCTGAGCGTGAAGCCCGAGCTGCCGGCCCACATGGCCGACCTGTTCGAGCGGGAAGAGCGTTATACCGTTCTGGACAACAATGTGTCCGAGGTGCAGGGCTTTATTGCCAAGCATTGGAAGAACGCCTGATCCGGCATGACTCCTAAAAAGATCCTGCGTCGCCCCCAGCCGTCCGATGTGGCGGGCTGGGGGCAAAACCTGCCCCCCATCCTTCGCCGCCTGTACGCCGCCCGCGGTGTGCACTCCGACGACCAGCTCCAGTACACCCTGAAACACCTGGCTTCACCCCTGCAGCTTCGCGGCATTGATCGCGCGGTTGAACTGCTGGCCGAGGCTATTGTGCAAAAACAGCGGGTGATGGTGCTGGGGGACTTCGATGCCGATGGCGCCACCAGTACTTCTGTAGCCATGCTCGGCCTGTCTATGCTGGGCGTGGCAGCCATCGACTTCCGGGTACCCAGCCGCTTCTCTGATGGTTACGGCCTGACGCCGGGCATCATCCATCGCTTGCAGGAAGAAGGCGATTTGCCCGACTTGCTGGTGACCGTGGATAACGGCATCTCCGCCATCGAAGGTGTGCGTGCCGCCCGGGAGCTGGGTATCAAAGTGGTCATCACCGACCACCACCTGGCCGGTGACGAACTGCCAGACGCCGATGCCATCGTGAACCCCAACCAGCCCGGCTGCCCTTTTCTGAGCAAGAATGCCGCCGGCGTGGGTGTGATGTTCTATGTGCTGACAGCCCTGCGCAAACACCTGCGAGACAACAACCTGCTGCCGGACCCGGAGCCCAACCTGGGCAGCCTGCTGGACCTGGTCGCACTGGGAACCGTGGCCGACGTCGTGCCGCTGGACCACAACAACCGGATTTTCGTGGAGCAGGGCATCCGTCGCATCCGCAAGGGCGAAGCCAGACCGGGCATCCTGGCCCTGCTGGAAGTCGCTGGCCGCGACTACACCGAAATCAGCGCTACCGACCTCGGCTTTGTGGTTGGCCCACGCCTGAACGCCGCCGGCCGGCTGGACGATATGAGCATCGGCATCGGCTGCCTGCTCGCCGACAGCCGCGACGAAGCCCTGCGCCTGGCCCGGGAACTGGACAACTTCAACCGCGAACGCCGCAGCATCGAAAAAGACATGAAAGCCCAGGCCCAGGACCTGTTGGCCTCCATGTCCCTCGACATCGAAGGCCTGCCCTGGGGCCTGGCCCTGTTCGACCAGGACTGGCACCAGGGCGTAATCGGCATCCTGGCCGCCCGAATCCGCGAACAAACCCATCGGCCGACCATCGCCTTCGCGCCCGACGACGACGGCGAACACCTCAAAGGCTCCGCCCGCTCCATCCCGGGCCTTCACATCCGCGACGCCCTGGCCGTGGTCGACGCGAAGAACCCGGGCCTGATGAAAAAATACGGCGGCCACGCCATGGCCGCCGGCATGACCATCGCCCGGGACGACCTGGAACGTTTCAGCAACGCCTTCGACCAGGCCGTGCGCGATACCCTGAAACCGGAAGACCTTGAGGCGGCCATCACCACCGACGGCCCCCTGGCCCCGGAAGAACTGAACCTGGACACCGCCTACCTGCTGAAACGCGCCGGCCCCTGGGGCCAGCATTTTCCGGAGCCGGTATTTGACGGCGAATTCCGGGTGGTGAGCCAGCGGATTGTCGGCGAGAACCATTTGAAGCTGGTGCTGCAGCCGGTTGAAGGCGGGGGCATTATCGATGGCATCGCCTTCAACACCGGGCCGGAAGTGCCGGACTTTACCCGGAGTGGCGCGCGGGTGGTTTATAAGCCGGATGCTAATACGTTTCGGGGGCGGACTAATTTGCAGCTTTTGGTGGATTATCTGGAGCCTTTGGGGTGATTTTTTTGGCCACTAAATCCGCGAAAGGACACGAAAAAATAAGGGGTTAAAAGATAAGGATTTTTTGCCACGGAAGACACGGAAAAACACGGAAAGATAAAACGGCAAATACGTAGCCGCAGACTCCCCGAAACATGTCTGGGCGCAGGGTGGGTGGGAACCTTTCCGGGAGTATCGAAACATGGATGTTTTCGTTAAGCGTACATGGACGTATTCACAGCGTCTCCCGGAAAGGTTCCCGCCCACCCTGTGCTTGCACCAGAGCCGAAGCCTCAGGGCCGGGCTCGGAACTCAGATACTCCGTACTTTCCGCTTGCTGATTTACCCCGCAAATTCCGGTAGAATCCGCCCTCTGTTTTTATCGCATCATTTTTCCAAAGCGAGACAAGGTTTCATGGAAATTAATCCCATAGTGACGAAGATCAAAGAGCTTCGCGAGCGCACTGAAGCGCTGAGGGGGTATCTTTGACTACGATCAGCGCAGTGAACGCCTGACCGAAGTCGAACGCGAACTCGAACAACCCACCGTCTGGGACGATCCCGAGCGTGCCCAGAACCTGGGTAAAGAGCGCTCTGATCTTGAACTGATCGTCAAAACCATCGACAACCTCACCAACGGCCTGGCCGATGCAGAAAGCCTGCTGGATATGGCCGTGGAAGAGGATGACGAAGGTACCGTCCAGGAAATCGAAGCCGATCTCGAAGGCCTCGATAAAGAACTCGAGAAACTCGAATTCCGCCGCATGTTCTCCGGCGAAATGGACGCCAACAACGCCTACCTGGACATCCAGGCCGGCTCCGGCGGCACCGAAGCCCAGGACTGGGGCAATATGCTGCTGCGCATGTACCTGCGCTGGGCCGAGCGTCGCGGATTCAAATCCGAGATCGTTGAACTGCAGGAAGGTGAAGTGGCGGGCATCAAGAGTGCCACCATTCACATCCAGGGCGACTACGCCTACGGTTGGTTGCGCACTGAAACCGGCGTACACCGCCTGGTGCGTAAATCCCCGTTTGATTCCGGCAACCGTCGCCACACCTCTTTCTCTTCGGTATTTGTATCGCCGGAAGTGGACGACAGCTTCGAAATCGAGATCAACCCGGCGGATCTGCGGGTGGACGTTTACCGTGCCTCCGGTGCCGGTGGCCAGCACGTTAACCGGACCGAATCCGCGGTGCGACTGACCCACAACCCGACCGGGATTGTGGTGGCCTGCCAGGCCGGCCGAAGCCAGCACCAGAACAAAGACCAGGCCATGAAGCAGCTCAAGGCCAAGCTCTTTGAGCTGGAAATGCAGAAGCGCAACGAAGAGAAACAGAAAGCCGAAGACTCCAAGTCTGACATCGGCTGGGGCAGCCAGATCCGCTCCTACGTGCTGGATGACAGCCGTATCAAGGACCTGCGCACCAAGGTGGAAACCAGCAACACCCAGTCGGTGTTGGATGGTGACATCGACAAGTTTATTGAAGCCAGTCTGAAGATGGCGCTGTAACCAGCGCCATTCACCCACACCCGGACAATCCCGACTTCTTAGTGAGCCAACATGACTGAACACACCCAGAACGCTGCACAGCCCGAGGACAACAAGCTGATTGCCGAGCGCCGCGCCAAACTGGCAAACATGCGCGAGCAGGGCAATCCGTTCCCGAACGACTTCCGTCGCGATGCCACCGCTGCCGAGCTGCAGGAAAAATACGGTGACAAATCCAAGGAAGAGCTGGAGTCCCTGGGCATCAAGGTGGCCATTGCCGGCCGCATGATGCTCGACCGCAAGGCGTTCAAGGTGGTTCAGGACATGACCGGCCGCATCCAGATCTATGCCTCCAAGGATGTCCAGAAGGACACCAAGCACTGGGATATGGGCGACATCGTGGGCGTGCGCGGTACCCTGTCGAAGTCTGGCAAGGGCGACCTGTACGTCACCATGGAAGACTACGTGCTGCTCACCAAGTCTCTGCGCCCGCTACCGGAGAAGCACAAGGGCCTGACCGACACCGAAGCCCGCTACCGTCACCGGTATGTGGACCTGATGGTGAACGAAGACAGCCGCCGCGTGTTCCATGCCCGGTCGAAGATCATCAACACCATGCGCCAGTACTTCACCGACCGTGACTTCATGGAGGTGGAAACCCCCATGCTGCAGGTGATCCCCGGTGGCGCCACGGCCCGTCCGTTTGTGACCCATCACAACGCCCTGGGTATCGACATGTATCTGCGGATTGCCCCTGAGCTGTTCCTCAAGCGCCTGGTCGTGGGCGGTTTCGAGCGGGTGTTCGAGATCAACCGTAACTTCCGTAACGAAGGGCTGTCGACCCGGCACAACCCCGAGTTCACCATGGTCGAGTTCTACCAGGCCTACGCCGATTACAACGACCTGATGGACCTGACCGAAGACATGCTGCGCACCATCGCGCAGAAAGTGCTGGGCACCACCACCGTGGTGAACACCCGGGTACTGAAAGATGGCAGTGACGAAACCATCGAATACGATTTCGGCAAGCCGTTCGAGCGCCTGACCGTGGTAGACGCCATCCTGCGCTACAACCCGGACATCACCCGCGAGCAGCTGGCAGACGACGCCCAGGCCCGCGAAGTGGCGAAGAACCTGGGTATCCACGTGAAAGATATCTGGGGCCTGGGCAAGGTGCAGATCGAAATCTTCGAGGCCACCGCCGAGCATCGCCTGATGCAGCCGACGTTCATCACCGAGTACCCGAAAGAAGTGTCGCCCCTGGCACGCTGCAAGGACAGCGACCCGTTCGTAACCGAGCGCTTCGAGTTCTTCGTGGGCAGCCGCGAGATTGCCAACGGCTTCTCCGAGCTGAATGACGCCGAAGACCAGGCCGAGCGTTTCCAGGCCCAGGTGGCCGAGAAAGACGCCGGCGACGACGAAGCCATGTTCTACGATGACGACTACGTGATGGCGCTGGAATACGGCCTGCCGCCGACCGCCGGTGAAGGCATCGGTATCGATCGCCTGGCCATGCTGCTGACCGATTCGCCGTCCATCCGCGACGTTATCCTGTTCCCGGCCATGCGCCCGGAGCACAAGGCCGAGCAGAAGCCGGAAGGCGAGTAAAGCGATGCACCCTGCCGAGGCGCTGGCTCAGCAACTGAAGCCCAGTCGCGGCTGGGATGAGTGGCTGGCGGACGAGTTCCGTCAGCCTTACATGCGGCAACTGGCCGAGTTCCTGGCCGCCGAGGAACAGGCCGGAAAGGTGCTGTTTCCTCCAAGACACCTGTGTTTCAACGCCCTGAACAGCACGCCGCTGGATAAAGTGAGCGTGGTGATTCTGGGGCAGGATCCCTACCACGGCCCCGGCCAGGCCCATGGCCTGTGTTTTTCGGTCCGGCCGGATGTGCCTCCGCCACCGTCCCTGGTGAATATCTTCAAGGAAATTGAAACGGATCTTGGCCATCCCCGGCCTGATCACGGCTGCCTGCAAACCTGGGCTGGGCAGGGTGTGCTTTTGCTGAATGCGGTACTGACCGTGGAGCAGGGCAATGCCGGCGCCCATCAGGGCAATGGCTGGGAAACCTTTACCGACAAGGTGATCGAAACCATCAATCGCGAGCGCGACGATGTGGTGTTTCTGCTCTGGGGCAGCTACGCTCGCAAGAAAGGCCGGCATATCGATCGCAACCGTCACCTGGTGCTGGAAGGGCCGCATCCGTCGCCCCTGAGTGCCTACCGGGGCTTCTTCGGCTGCAGTCACTTCTCCCGGGCCAATGACTGGCTGCTCAGCCGGAACCGGCCTGCGATCGACTGGAGCCTGCCACCGAAGGCCGAATTGCTACAGCGTTACGGCAAGCAATAATCAGCTTGCCGGATCAGCTTCCCGCTCCGGTACCGGGTAGGGCAGGTCGAGCACTTCGAATTGGCACGCGTCGTTACCTTCCAGGCTCAGTGCCGACTTGTCCGCATCATGGCGCAGAACGGCCAGCAGCTCGCCCCCGTTGTCTGAGGTCATCACCGCATTGACCACATCCCCGGCCTTTTTGTCGCCTGCCAGCAGGTTGCTGTCAGCTTCAGGCGCCTGGGTGCAGCCGGTAAAGGCTAGCCTGTACAGGCTCTTCTTCAGCTGGCCGAGGAAGTGCATGCGGGCGATCACTTCCTGCCCGGTATAGCAGCCTTTCTTGAAATGCACGCCCTGCAGGTGCTGAAGGTTCAGCATTTGCGGTACGTAAGCCTCTGCGGTAGCCGGTGTCAGCCAGGGTACGCCGGCGGCAATGCTGGCGGCGTTCCAGTCGTTTATGGTCAGCTCGGGAAGCCCTTCGGGTAATTCGGCACCACCTTCCGGTAGCCACCATTCGTATCGGGGTAAAGCCCCGGCGCTGTCCTCAATGCGGATCAGGTAGCCGTTCTCTGTGGCCACTACATCGCCCGGGCTGGCCAGTTTGGCGGCGTTGTCTCCGGCAACCGTTACGGCGGCCTCCTGGCCCAGCAGGCCGATAATCCGGGCCTGCTCTACGACATCCATGCGGGTACCGCGGAACAGCATCAGGTATTTCTTCAGCTGGCCCAGGGTGGCGTCTGACAGTTCCCGGTCCAGGTCCATCAGCAGGTCCTGCTGGTCCCGCACCAGGCGGGTCAGGCAGTAGGCGCGGCCTTTTGGCGTGCTGGCTGCGGCCCGGCGTGATTGTTGGGGGGTAACGTCGTCCACGTGCTGGGAAAACTGGCCCTGAACAAACTTGTCGGTGCCCGGGCCGCTGATGCGGACCATGACCCTGTGCTCAAGCACCGCGTAGCCATGTTGGTTGGCGGTGGTGGGGCGGTTGTTCATAAAGCTCTCCGCAATGGGGTGGAAAATTCGTTAAGCCGTTGTTGGCCGGCCGGCTCTCAGCCACATCCGTAACCGGCGAAAATCGGTCTCCGGGGCGTTGGCGCCAAACAGGGAGCTGGCACCGAGAACCAGTACAAACATAGTTCTGGATGTGGTGTCTGCAGGGCGAAGTTTCAAGGCCAGGAAGGAGGCGCCGAGGCTGCTCGAACCGCAGATTCTTACAGTGCGGGTTTCCCCGTTTGCCAGCTGGCAGGTGAGGGTGTCGGCGTCAGATTGCAGGGCAACAATGGCGTCAGGGCCCTTTAACAGCCCGCAACGCCGGAACTGGCGAATAGCCATGATCCCTGCAGGCGCCAGCAGCAACAGCAGCCAAAGACTGCTGGCCGGGGCTGCGACGAGGCTGAACACCATCAGTACCAGCCAGGGCAGGGCAGCCAGTATGCCGGCCGCCCGTGAAGGGGAAAGTCTCAGTTCAATCCGGCTGGACACGGTTCAGGATGATCTCCACGATCCGCTGCAGATCCGGGTCCTGCGGCTTGCTGCGCTGCATGAACCACTCGAACATGTCGGTGTCTTCGCAGCTCAGCAGCTTGCGATAGCGCTCCTGGTCTTCCGGATCGAGATCCCGGTAGGCTTCTTCCAGAAACGGCAGCAGCAGTACATCCAGCTCGAGCATGCCCCGGCGGCTGTGCCACCACAGGCGGTGAAAGTCGGTATGGTCGTTGGATGCGTTGGTGTCAGACATAGTCGATTGCCTTGAAAACAGAATGGAATCTCCCGGTCAGGGAGACAGCGTGCGATAGGTGGTGGGTACCAGGACCGTGTCTTGCGGATCGTTCAGCATGCCCGGGTAGTCCAGTGTGTAGTGCAGGCCCCGGCTTTCCTTGCGTTGGAGGGCCGAGCAGATGATCAGGTCTGCTACGGTAACCAGGTTACGCAGCTCTATCAGGTCATTGGTTACCCGGTAATTGCTGTAGAACTCGCCGATTTCCCGGGACAGCAGATCGACCCGGTGCTTGGCCCGCTGCAATCGCTTGGTGGTGCGCACAATGCCCACGTAGTCCCACATGAAGTGGCGAAGTTCGTCCCAGTTGTGGGAGATCACAACGTCTTCATCGGAATCCCGTACCTGGCTTTCATCCCAGTCCGGTGCTGCGGGCGGTGCCGGAATATCCGATTCCCGGCGGGTGATATCGGCAGCGGCGGCGCGGCCGTACACCAGGCATTCCAGCAGGGAGTTGCTGGCCATGCGGTTGGCGCCGTGCAGGCCGGTGAAGGCTGCTTCCCCCACCACATAGAGCTGGTTGATGTCGGTGCGGGCGCGTTCGTCGCTGACAATGCCACCACAGGTGTAGTGGGCCGCAGGCACCACCGGAATAGGCTCCCTGGTGATGTCG
This sequence comes from Marinobacter sp. G11, assembly GCF_021282325.1. Classification (NCBI taxonomy): domain Bacteria; kingdom Pseudomonadati; phylum Pseudomonadota; class Gammaproteobacteria; order Pseudomonadales; family Marinobacteraceae; genus Marinobacter; species Marinobacter sp. G11. Next base: position 103,782 of record NZ_JAJSPB010000001.1, on the reverse strand, counting down.
ATGCCAAAGCCCAGGCACTTCTCGTAAATGGTCGGGAAGTGGTGCTTGATGAAGTCTGCCGGTTTGTGGCTGATGTCCAGGTACAGGTGGTCTGCACCCAGGCGCTTCATTTCATGGTCGATGGCCCGGGCGACGATGTCCCGGGGCGCCAGCTCGGCGCGTTTGTCGAAACGGTCCATAAACCGGCTGCCGTCTGGCAGCTTCAGTACACCACCTTCACCGCGAACGGCTTCGGTAATCAGGAATGACTTGGCGTGCGGGTGGTACAGGCACGTAGGGTGGAACTGGTTGAATTCCATGTTGGCGACCCGGCAACCGGCCCGCCAGGCCATGGCAATACCATCGCCGGAAGCACCATCCGGGTTGGTGGTGTACCGGTAAGCCTTGGAAGAGCCGCCGGTGGCAATCACGGTAAACCGGGCCCGGAACAGTTCCACGTGGTTGTCTTCCAGGTTCAGGATGTAGGCGCCCACGCAGCGGTTGCCCGGCAAGGCCAGTTTACGGTTGGTGATTAGGTCTACCGCCACCCGGCCGGATTTCAGGTCGATATTCGGGCGCGCCGCAGCCTGGCTGGCCAGGGTGGTGGATACCGCATGGCCGGTGGCATCGGCGGCATGGATGATACGCCGGTGGCTGTGCCCGCCTTCACGGGTCAGGTGGTAGTCAGCGCCATCGTCCTGGCGGGTGAACTCCACACCGGATTCAATCAGCCACTCGATGCTTTCCTTGCTGTGCTCCACGGTAAAGCGCACGGCGTCTTCGTGGCACAGGCCACCGCCGGCGTTAAGGGTGTCCTGTATGTGGTTTTCCACCGAGTCGGTATCGTCGAGCACCGCCGCAATGCCGCCCTGGGCCCAGAGTGTGGCGCCCGAACTGATGTCGGCCTTGCTGACCACGCACACCCTGAGGTGTTCCGGCAGGTTGAGCGCTACGGTCAGGCCGGCAGCGCCGCTGCCGATAATGAGAACGTCGTATTCGTAGGACTGTGGCATTGAGTCGATGTCGCGGGCCATAATGTGGACGTGTATTGAACTAAACTTTGCGCTTGCTGTCTATTTGGCCTGAACGAACGCAGGAAAATGCCCAATGACTCAAGCAAATCTTGCCAAGGCCAGAAAGCCAGTGGCCAGCAACAGGGGACACACTGCTGTTTCGTCCATGACACCTGATAAAGACTGGAATCCCGGAGAGCAGTCCGACAGCCAGACGGACCTGCAACTGGTACGCAAGGTTCGTAATGGCGACCGTGCGGCCTTCGACCTGCTGGTGGTGAAATACCAGTCGCGCGTGGCCTCTATTATCAGCCGCTATGTCTACGACAGCCAGGAAGTCATGGATCTGGCCCAGGAAACCTTTGTCAAAGCCTACCGGGCGATTGACCGTTTCCGGGGCGACAGTGCGTTCTATACCTGGTTGTACCGGATCGCTGTTAATACCGCCAAAAACTACCTTGAAGCCCGGGGGCGCAGACCTCAGGGCTCGGCCGATGCCGCCGAAGCCGAAAACTTTGATGATGGCAGCCGCCTGCGCGACGTCGCCTCGCCAGAGCGGCTGCTGCAGCGGGAGCAATTACAGAAAGCCCTGACCGAAGCCATCGCCGGTTTGCCGGAGGAACTTCGGTCTGCGTTTCTGCTCAGAGAGTATGACGGCCTGAGCTACGAAGACATTGCCCGGATTCTGGAGTGTCCGATAGGAACCGTTCGTTCCCGGATATTCAGGGCGCGGGATGCAGTGGATCGCCAGTTGGCGCCGCTGCTGAATCATTCAGAGATATAAACGAGGTTGCACCTGATGGATGATCGTCTCAGAGAGACCCTGTCAGCGATGATGGACGACGAAGCGGATGAACTGTCGGTTCGGCGCTTGTTGTCCCATGCCAGCCAGGGCGAAGTCCGGGATCAATGGCAGCGCTGGCAGCAGGTCCGGGATCTGATGCACGAAAACCACGGCCCGGCGGAAGGCCTGGATATCGCCTCTGCTGTGCGTGAGCAGCTTGATGGCCGGAGCCGCCGCGAGGTAGCGGCCAGTGAGGTTGCCCGGTCGCCGCGCCGGCGCTGGCACATGCCGGTCGCTGCCATGGTAGTGATGGCGCTGGTGGTCGGCTTTGGTGCCGGGGCCGGCTGGGATTCCCGACCGGGTGACGTTCCCGCAGCCCTCGCCGGGCAGGGTGCGGTTGCAGCGGTTGCCTTGCCATCGGCAGTGGAAGAGGTGGCCCTGCAACGCCTGGATGAAGAACAACTGCAGCAGATGCGCCAGTATCTGCTTGAGCATGCGCAGCACAACAGCGTGGGCGCCGGGCGCGGTTCGGTAGGCTATGCCCGCCTGGTCAGTGCCAGCGGCGGTTATTGAGTTTGGAGCAGTTTCAATGATGGTTCCGGTTGGCATGAATGTCAGGTTGGTGGGTACTGCGCTGGTGACAGTTCTGGTATGGCTTTTTGCCATGCAGCCGGTAAAGGCCGACGAGTCGCCTGTTGAGCCGGACCCGGCCATGGCCTGGCTGGAGCGCATGGGCCCGGCCCTGAATATGACGTCTTATCGCGGTGTGTTTGTTTATGCCCGGGGCGACCGGGTTCACTCCATGCGCATCGCCCACCGCTACCGCAACGGCCGGGTGGAAGAACGCCTGGTGATGCAGGACGGTGGCAGCGGGGAGATTGTCCGCAAGGGCATGAATGTAGTGTGCGTGTTGCCGGATCGTGGCCGGATCAGCCTGGAAGAAGTCATTCCCTCCGGCCCGTTTGCCGAGGCCTTTACCAGCCAGCTGATGCCATTCGGGCAGTGGTATCAGCCGGAACTGATCGGTGAAGACCGGGTGGCGGGATACGATGTGGTTACCGTGGCCCTGACCGCCCGAGACAGCGATCGTTACAGCCACCGGCTGTGGCTGGAGAAAGAAACGGCTCTGCTGGTGAAAAGCCATGTGCGCAACGCTGACGGTGAGGTGCTGGAGCATTTCCAGTTCACCAACCTGGAGATAACCGGCGATATTCCCGACGAAGAGTTCGAAGTGCAGACCCGGGGCCGGGAAATTACCCGTACGCTCGACGACGCCGGCCAACCCCGGCAATCGATGATAGCGCGCATGAACGGCTGGACCCTGAACTGGCGCCCCGAGGGTTTTGAACCCGCAGCAGCGCCTCGTTCCGGCAAGGGCAAGGCAGTTGCTTTCTCTGATGGCCTGGCGGCGTTTTCGGTATTTGTTGAACCCATGGGCCGGCTGAAAATGCCCGCCGGGGCGTCCAGAATCGGTGCTACCACCGTATATATGCGTGAGGTGGCGGTAAATGAACGCGCGTTCCTGATCGCGGTGGTGGGAGAGATCCCGCCAGCCACGGCACGAAAGGTGGCCGATGGTGTGAAAATTGACGGCGCCCTTGGCCTGGTGTCTGAACGATGATCACTGAAACCGGCAAAGTGGTTGCCCTCAAGGGCGACCGGGCCTGGGTGCAGACTATCCGCACCAGCGCCTGCCAGAGTTGTTCGGCCCGCTCCGGTTGCGGCCAGCGGGCACTGGCGTCTGTATCCGGTGGGCGTGCGAACCAGATACTGGTGGCCAACACCGTGGATGCCCGGGTGGGCGATGAAGTGGTGATCGGAGTGGATGAGCAATCGGTGCTGACCGCGTCGCTGGCGGTATACGGGCTGCCCCTTGTACTGATGGTGCTGGGCAGTATCGGGGCCTATCGGTGGCTGGGGGCGACGGACCTTGTCGCGATTACCGGCGCGCTGGCGGGCCTGGCTGCGGGCTTTGTCGCAGTCAGACACTGGCAGTCCGGCTCCGGTGACCGGTTTGAACCGCGCCTTGTGAGGGTCAACCGTATCGCAACGGTGAACTGTCTCTGAGTCCTACCGTTTTTTAAGTTGAAAATCAGAGGCCTGACCCCAGAATTAACGCTGTATCACAGTCATAACAGGGGGTTGTAGATGTCGAGAACAAACACAAAAGCTGCCCGGTTGTCCCCGGCCCTGAAGCCCTGGCCGGTGCTGGGCGCACTGCTGATGTTGTCAGCACTGGTGTCGGTATTCTGGAGTCAGGACCTGGCGGCCCGCGGCTTGCCGGACTTCACCGAGCTGGTGGAGGAAAATTCCAGTGCCGTGGTCAACATAAGCACCACAACGGATCCGCAAAGCAGCGGCTCCCGCTTCCAGGGTATGCCCTTCGACGAGCGCCAGTTCGAGCAGCTGCCCCCGTTCCTGCAGGATTTCTTCCGTGGCCCCCAGTCGCCGTTTGGCGGGTCTCCCCATTCCCAGCAGCCCAGCCGTTCCATGGGCTCCGGCTTCATTGTTTCCAAAGACGGCTACGTGTTGACCAACAACCACGTGGTGGAGGGTGCAGACGAAGTGATCGTGCGCCTGAATGATCGCCGGGAGTTCAAGGCGGTTATCGTAGGCACAGATCCACGCTCTGACATGGCGGTGCTGAAAATCGACAACGGTGATGACCTGCCGGTGGTCAGTGTTGGTCGTTCTCAGGATCTCAAGGTCGGTGAGTGGGTGTTTGCCATCGGATCGCCGTTCGGGTTCGACTACACGGTAACTGCGGGCATTGTCAGCGCGCTTGGCCGCTCCCTGCCATCGGAAAACTATGTGCCGTTTATCCAGACCGATGTGGCCATCAACCCCGGCAACTCCGGCGGGCCGCTGTTCAACCTGGATGGTGAGGTTGTCGGCATCAACTCCCAGATTTACACCCGCTCCGGTGGCTTCATGGGGGTGTCGTTTGCCATTCCCATTGATGATGCCATGAGCGTATTCCGCCAGATCCGTGATGAAGGCAGTGTGGCCCGGGGCTGGCTGGGTGTGTTGATCCAGGAAGTAAACCGGGACCTGGCCGAGAGTTTTGGTCTGAAGCGCCCCCGTGGTGCCCTGATCGCTGAAGTGATGGAAGGCTCTCCGGCTGAAAGCGGTGGCCTGCAGTCCGGCGATATTGTCCTCGAGTTCAATGGCGAAGCTATCCAGCGTTCCTCAGACCTGCCGCCCATGGTGGGTCGCACTGCGGTGGGCGAGTCGGCCCGGTTGACCGTGTTGCGTGAAGGCCGGGAGATGGACCTGGATGTCGAGATCGGTCGCTTGCCGGAGGACGGTGAAACCGCAGCCAGCCCGGAAGTGGGCAGCAACGAGAACAGCGGCGCCAACCCCCTGGGGCTGGCGGTCGAGTCGCTGAATGATGAAATGGCCCGGGCAGCAGGCGTCGACGGTGGGGTGCTGGTGTCCGGAGTTGGTCAGGGCGCAGCCTACGAGGCCGGAATTCGTCCCCGGGATATCATCACCGAAATCAACCGCAAGCAGGTGCGTTCGGTTGACGAGTTCCGCAAGGTGGTCGCGGGCCTGCCGGATAACCGGGCCGTTTCGGTACGCATCGTGCGCCAGGGCCGGGCTATCTATCTGGTGATGAAGCCCTGACCTGAACGCCCGCGTTCGACAGCTCACAAAGCCCCTGACGTAGTTCACGACACGCTCAGGGGCTTTTGCTATACTTTTTCGACCGATAATAACGATGGCTATGGCACGGATCGCCGGAAATGATGACAAAAAAGGAACTCCCCCTCCGTAAGTTGCTGAAATTCCGGAACGCTTGGGTTGCCTGGGGCGTGTTCCTGGTTTCAGTCATTGCCACCATTCTGCTCTGGCAATTGTCCATCCGCCTGGTGGAAGATCGCACCGAGGCCCGCTTCCGTACCCAGTCCCTTCAGCTGAGAACTGCCATTGAAGAGCGTTTGCTCAATTACGAGCAGGTGCTGGCCGGCAGCGCCGGGCTGTTCGCTGTCAGTGGCCGCGTTACCCGAGAGCAGTGGAGCGAGTACGTCAATAAAGTGGACATCAACCGCTACTACCCGGGCATTGAGGGTATCGGGTTTGTCGAGCGCATTGGCGTGCGACAGATGGCGGATCACATCTCTTCGGTGCGGGCCCAGGGGATATACGATTACCTGGTCCGGCCGCTGGGCAAGGGGCCCTACTATTACCCCATGGTGTATCTGGAGCCGGGTACCGACAGGAACCGGCGGGCACTGGGGTACGATGCGTTCAGCGACCCGGTGCACCGGAGTGCCATGGAGCGGGCTCGGGATGCCGCAGTGCCTATGGTTACCGGCAAGGTGGTGCTGGTGCAGGAATCGGTTGATGAAGACCAGGCCGGCTTTCTCATGTATTACCCGGTTTTTCAGGGCGGTGAGGTGCCGGAAATCCGGGCCGAGCGACGCATGATGCTGGCGGGCTATGTGTTCAGTGCCTTTCGTATGAACAGTCTGTTTGACGGCATTGTCGGGCTGATCTCCCCGTTCCTGGACGTTCGCATCTACGATAACGGCGTAGTGTCCCGCGACACCCTGATGTACGGCTCCAACCTCGGTTCCCTGGAAAACGATTTCAGTTTTGAAATGAGCCAGACCGTGTCGCTCGGTGGCCGGGACTGGTTGCTCCAAACCCGCTCCACTCCAGCCTTTGATTACCTGGCCTCTGACGCGCGCCCGCCGATTGTGCTGGGCTCCGGCTTGGCCATCAGCCTGTTGCTCTGGCTGTTTGCCCTCGCCCTGATCCGTTCGCGGATGATTGCCCAGGCCAGCGCCGGCCGTTACCGGGCCATTACCGAGGGGGCCGCCAACGTAACGCTGGTCCTGGATGAAGAGGGCCATGCCCTGTACGCCAGCCCCTCCAGCAAGGATATTCTGGGCTTTGATCCGGACGCCGTTGATGAACTGGAGTTTGACCAGCTGGTGCATGCGGACGACTGGTCGGCCCTGAAGCGCGGCTTCAAGGATGCGATGGCAGAGCCGGGCAAGCAGATGCCGGTGGTGCGGGCCAGGATACGGGATGCCCAAAGCCGCTGGCGCGATATGGAAGGTACCTACACCGCCATGCTGACGGTTCCCGGGGTGAATGGCGTTGTGCTCAGCCTGCGGGACCTTACCCAGCTGAAGGCGGCCCAGTCGGAATTGCATCGCCTGGCCTTCTACGATCCGCTGACCGGGCTGGCAAACCGGCAGCTGTTCCGGGACCGGCTGGACCACGTGGTGCGCCGGTGCCGGCGCAGTGGTGAACCGGCCGCGCTGATGTTCCTGGACCTGGACGGGTTCAAGCGAATCAACGATACCCTCGGCCATGACGCCGGTGATGAACTGCTGTGCCAGGTGGCTCAATGGCTGCAGGGCTGTGTCCGGGAAGAAGATTCGGTGGCGCGGCTCGGTGGTGACGAATTTGTGGTACTGCTTTCGCGTATCAGCGATTCCGACGCTGCAGGGCGGGTCGCCGAGTCGATTCTGCGCCGGCTTTGCCAGCGTATCCGCCTGAACGAGCACGAGGTAGGGGTAACTGTCAGTATCGGGATCACCATGATTCCCGACGACAGCGAAGATGCCGGCACCCTGATGAAATACGCAGACCTCGCCATGTACCGGGCCAAGGAGGTCGGCCGCAACACCTATCAGTTCTTTACCCCGGCGATGAATATCAAGGCGGCCAGGCGGCTGTTGCAGCAGGAAGAGCTGGCAACCGCCCTGGAAGGCGACCGGTTTGTACTGCATTACCAGCCGAAACTGGACCTGGCCAGCCAGCGGGTAATCGGGGTAGAGGCCTTCCTGCGCTGGCATCATCCGGAAAAGGGATTGGTATCGGCGCAGCAGTTTATCAGCCTGGCAGAGGAAACCGGCCTGATCATCCGCCTCGGTGAGCTCGCCCTGCGCCAGGCCTGCATCCAGGTACAGGCGCTGGAGCGGGCGGGCTTTGAATCCCTGAAAATGGCGGTGAACCTCTCGGTACGGCAGCTCACAGATTCCGGTTTCCCGGATCTGATGCGCCGGGTGATTACTGAAACCGGGGTATCACCGGACCGGCTGGAGCTGGAAATGCCCGCCGAGCTGCTCAATGAAGACCCGAGACTGGTGCGGGAGTTGCTGTTGTCGTTGAGTGATCTTGGTGTGTGCCTGATCCTGGACGACTTCGGCACCGGTTCCTGCTCTCTGGCTGCCCTGCAGCAGTTACCGCTGAACGTGATCAAGATTGATCACCGGTTTATCCGGGACATTCCCTACAATGTCAGCGCTACCGACGTAGCCTCGGCCGTTATCGCCCTGGCGCACCAGCTGCACCTGACCGTTGTGGCGGAAGGGGTGGAAACCATGCAGCAGCTTAACTTCCTGAAATCCGCCGGTTGTGCCCAGGGGCAGGGTAACCTGTTCAGCTATCCGCTGGACGAAGATGCCCTGATCGGGTTCCTGATTCGCCAGTACGAGAAGCCGCTGATTTCCTGATCATGGCAATGACGGCCGGTAACCGGTAAAATCACGCCGTTCCCGGATCCCGGTAGCGGCCCCTCCGGGCTCAATCCTACGTCTTATATGAGTAATCATTGTCTGTGACTGAACTGAGCCGAATCCGTAACTTTTCCATTATTGCCCACATCGACCACGGTAAATCCACGCTGGCGGACCGCTTTATCCAGATTTGCGGTGGCCTGACGGACCGTGAAATGGCCGAACAGGTCCTGGACTCCATGGACCTCGAACGGGAACGGGGCATCACCATCAAGGCCCAGAGCGTAACGCTCAACTACACCGCCAAAGATGGTGAAACCTACAAGCTGAATTTTATCGACACCCCTGGCCACGTGGATTTTTCCTACGAGGTATCCCGCTCATTGTATGCGTGCGAAGGCGCGCTGCTGGTGGTGGATGCCGGGCAGGGGGTCGAGGCCCAGTCTGTGGCCAACTGTTACACCGCCATCGAGCAGGGGCTGGAAGTTGTTCCTGTCCTGAACAAGATGGACCTGCCGCAGGCCGAGCCCGACCGGGTAGCCGCAGAAATCGAGGACATTATCGGAATCGACGCCACTGACGCCGTGCGCTGCAGCGCTAAGAGCGGTCTGGGTGTCGAGGATGTGCTGGAAGACCTGATCAAGAAGATTCCGCCCCCCAAAGGAGATCGAAGCGCACCGCTGCAGGCGCTGATCATCGACTCCTGGTTTGATAACTACCTGGGGGTTGTGTCGCTGGTGCGGGTCACCGAAGGGGTGCTGCGCAAGGGCGACAAGATTGTCATCAAGTCCACCAAGAAAGCGTGGAACGCGGACAAGGTCGGTATTTTCAACCCGAAGCCTACCGATACCAATGTCCTGGAAGCCGGCGATGTGGGCTTCGTGGTGGCGGGTATCAAGGACATTCACGGGGCACCGGTGGGCGACACCATCGTGCACCAGAAGTTTGCTGAAGAAACCCCGATGCTGCCGGGCTTCCAGAAAGTGAAGCCGCAGGTGTATGCCGGTTTGTTCCCGGTCAGCGCCGATGATTACGACGATTTCCGGGATGCCCTGGAAAAGCTGACCCTGAACGATGCTTCGCTGTTTTTCGAGCCGGAAAACTCCGATGCCCTGGGCTTCGGCTTCCGCTGTGGCTTCCTGGGCATGTTGCACATGGAGATTATCCAGGAGCGACTGGAGCGGGAGTATGACATTGACCTCATTACCACCGCGCCCACGGTTATCTACGAAGTGGTCACCAAGCAGGGTGAGACCCTGTCGGTGGACAACCCTTCCCGGCTGCCGGATATTGGCTCCATCGAGGAAATGCGCGAGCCGATCGTAGAAGCCAATATCCTGGTGCCCCAGGAACACCTGGGTAACGTGATTGCCCTGTGCGAGGAAAAGCGCGGCGTTCAGAAGAATATGCACTTTATGTCCACCCAGGTGCAGGTCAGCTATGAGTTGCCCATGGCGGAAGTGGTGATGGATTTCTTCGATCGCATTAAGTCGGCCAGCCGGGGCTTTGCCTCACTGGATTACCACTTTGTGCGTTTCCAGACGGCCAACCTGGTGCGACTGGATGTGCTGATCAACGGCGAGCGGGTAGACGCCCTGGCCCTGATCGTTCACAAAGACCTGGCCCATCGCAAGGGCCGGCAGCTTATCGAAAAGATGAAAGAGCTGATTCCGCGGCAGATGTTCGATATCGCCATCCAGGCTGCGATTGGCACCCAGGTGGTGTCCCGGGTAACCGTTAAGGCCCTGCGCAAGAACGTAACGGCCAAGTGTTACGGTGGTGACGTCAGCCGTAAGAAGAAACTGCTTCAGAAGCAGAAGGAAGGTAAAAAACGTATGAAGCAGCTGGGCAATGTCGAGGTGCCTCAGGAAGCGTTTCTTGCCGTGTTGAAAGTCGATAACTAAAACTAAGGCGCCCGGATGGACATTGATTTTCCACTGGTACTGGTAGTTCTGACATTGGTAACCGGTGTGATCTGGCTTGCCGACAAACTGGTTTTGAAGAAGCGGCGCCTGGCCGCGGCGGGAGCAGAGGATGCCCCCGCCGAGGAAGCACCGGCCGAACCCTGGCTGGTAGATATCAGCCGGTCGTTCTTTCCGGTGCTGGCCGTGGTGCTGGTGCTGCGGTCATTCCTGGTTGAGCCGTTCCAGATTCCCTCGGGTTCCATGTTGCCCACGCTGGAAGTGGGCGACTTCATCCTGGTCAACAAGTATGCCTACGGCCTGCGCCTGCCGGTTGCCGGTACCAAGGTTGTTGAAATCGGCGATCCGGAGCGGGGCGATGTGATGGTCTTCCGTTACCCGGAAGACGGTTCCACCAACTACATCAAGCGGGTGATCGGCCTTCCGGGTGACCATATCCGCTACCGTAACAAGCAGCTGTTCATCAATAACGAGCCGGTGGCCCGGGACTTTGTGGCGCGTCTGCCGCCGATGGAGCGCTGGCGCGAGCAGCTGGGGCCGGTAGAGCATGACGTGTACCTGACCATGGGCCGCGTCAGCGGTACCGGTGAGGGCGAATGGGTGGTGCCGGAAGGGCATTACTTTGTTATGGGCGACAATCGCGACAACAGTAACGACAGCCGATTCTGGGGTACCGTGCCGGACGACCTGGTGGTGGGCAAGGCGTTTGCAATCTGGATGCACTGGCAATCGCTGACAAGTCTGCCATCTTTTGATCGAGTAGGCTCTATTGAGTAATCCATTGTTCCGGAGACAGAAAAGAATGAATAACAAAACTCCTGCAGGCCTGAAAAAGCAACAAGGTGGCGCACTGGCCATGATGATCATCGCGCTGTTCTTCGGTGCGCTGCTCACCCTGGCGATCAAGATCGGGCCGGCCTACATTGATGACATTACCATCCAGGAAGCACTGGAAAGCCTGGAAGGTACCGAAGGCCTCGGGCAGATGGGGCCGGCACAGGTACGCACACTGATCAACAAACGCTTGAGCGTCAATAACGTCCGGGGCTTCGATGCCAAGAACATCACTGTGGAAAAGAACGGTGAGTTTGTGGTGATCAAGGTGGACTATGAGGTTCGCAACAATATCATCGGGAATGTGGACAGCATTGTTCATTTCCAGCACGAGTATGAGTTAGAGGGCAAGTGAGTTCACAACCAGATCTTGATCAGTTACAGCGCCGGATCGGCTACCAGTTCAGGGAACCTGAAAGGTTGCTGCTGGCGCTGACCCACCGAAGCTACGGCAACCAGAACAATGAGCGGCTGGAGTTTCTGGGCGATTCCATCGTGAATATGGTGATCGCCGAACATCTGTTCCTCCACTTCGAAAAAGCCCGGGAAGGCCAGCTGAGTCGCCTCCGGGCACGCATGGTCAAAGGCGTGACCCTGGCGGAAATCGGCCGGGAGTTCCAGCTGGGCCAGTATCTTCGCCTGGGTTCCGGTGAACTCAAAAGCGGTGGTTATCGCCGGGAATCCATCCTGGCGGATGCCGTGGAATCCATCATCGGGGCCATTTACCTGGACAGTGATTTTCACACCTGCCGCGAGCAGGTGCTGCGCTGGTTCAAGGAGCGGCTGGCGAAACTGGATATCCAGGATACCCAAAAAGATCCGAAAACCCGGTTGCAGGAATACCTGCAGTCCCGGCAGTTCCCGTTACCCCGGTATGAAGTGATTTCCGTGGACGGCGAAGCCCACAACCAGACCTTCCATGTGTCCTGCGCCTTGCCGTCACTGGATCGGAAAACCTCCGGCACCGGCAGCAGTCGCCGTATTGCTGAACAGCAGGCCGCCCGCAGTGCCCTGAAACAACTGGGCGTGGAGAACGACTGATGAATGATATTACCCGCCCGGAGAATCCGGACAGCCGCTGTGGCTTTGTGGCCATTGTGGGGCGCCCGAACGTGGGCAAGTCCACGCTGCTGAACCACATCCTGGGCCAGAAGCTGAGTATTACCTCCCGCAAACCCCAGACCACGCGCCACCAGGTGCTGGGCATCAAGACCGTGGGTCCGGTGCAGGCCATCTATGTAGACACCCCGGGCATGCACGAAGAAGAGCCCCGGGCCCTGAACCGCTACATGAACAAGGCTGCGACATCGGCCCTGATCGATGTGGACGTTGTGGTGTTTGTGGTTGACCAGCTGGCCTGGACCAGCGCCGACGAGATGGTGCTGGAAAAACTGAAGCGCCTGAAGTGTCCGGTCATCCTTGCGGTTAACAAGGTCGACAAGATCGAGAAACGGGATTTGCTGCTGCCACACCTGGAAACGCTGTCGAAGAAGCGGGAATTCGCCGAGATTATTCCGCTGTCGGCCCTGAAAGAGACCAACCTGAAACCACTGGAAGAAGCGGTGGGCCGGTATCTGCCGGAGAGTGTGCATTTCTACCCGGATGACCAGATTACGGATCGCAGCGAGCGTTTCATGGCTTCGGAAATGGTGCGTGAGAAAATCACCCGGCAACTGGGCGCGGAATTGCCGTATTCCGTAGCGGTCGAAATTGAAGAGTTCAAGCATCAGGGCAAAACCCTGCATATTTCAGCCCTGATCCTGGTCGAGCGTGAAGGCCAGAGGAAAATCATCATCGGTGATAAGGGCGAGCGCCTGCGCCAGATTGGCCAGGATGCCCGTATGGATATGGAGAAGATGTTCGGCTGTAAGGTGATGTTGCGGCTGTGGGTCAAGGTCAAGCGGGGCTGGGCAGACAGCGACCGGGCCCTGAAAAGTCTGGGCATGAGCGACTTCTGAGGCCGCCATGGTGGCCTCGAAGGGAGCTGTGCAGCAGGAGCCGGCGTATGTGATCCACCGCCGGCCCTGGCGGGAAACCGCCCTGCTGGTAGACCTGTTTACCCTCAACCATGGCCGCATGAGCCTGGTTGCCCGGGGTGCCAACAGTGCAAAAAGCCCCCTCAAGGCCCAGCTGCAGCCGTTTCAGCCCTTGCTGGTCGACTGGACCGGCCGCAGTGACCTGAAAACCCTGGTGCAGCTGGAAGTGCGCTCTGCACCGTTGCTCAGGCAGACCCTGTCGCTCTACAGTGGCCTTTACATCAACGAGTTGCTGCAACGGGTCTTGCCGGTTGCCGATCCTTATCCCACCCTGTTCGCCAGCTATATCGATACCCTGCAAGCCTTGACCGGCCTGGCCGGCCTGGCCGGCCGGGGTGAGCTGGAGCCCTTGCTGCGTCGCTTCGAGCGGGAGTTCTGTTCCGCGCTGGGCTATGACTTTGCCTGGGACCAGGCCACCGATACCGGCTTGCCGGTCAGCGCCGGCCAGGTATACGGATACGACCCGGCCCAGGGAATTGTGTCGGCGGCCAGCCGTGATGCCCGCCTGAATCAGTTGCCCGGGGATGTGCTGATAGCCCTCGCTGCCGGTGACTACACCAGTGAAGCCAGCCGCAAAACCGCCAAGCGGGTGATGCGTGTACTGGTAGACTACCTTCTGCAGGGAAAGCCCCTGCACAGCCGCAATCTTTTCAGCCAGACGGTTTCGTCTTCAGGGAGAACGTAATGAACCCCAGAGTGTTGCTCGGAGTGAATATCGACCACGTGGCCACCCTTCGCCAGGCCCGGGGTACCCGTTATCCGGACCCGGTGCAGGCCGCACTGGTGGCGGAGGAAGCCGGCGCGGACGGCATCACCATTCACCCCCGGGAAGACCGCCGGCATATCCAGGACCGGGACGTATTGCTGCTCAAAGAAGTGCTGCAGACCAAGATGAACCTGGAAATGGCGGTGACCGACGCCATGCTGGCCTTTGCCGAACAGGTACGGCCGGAGTGTGTGTGCCTGGTACCGGAAAAGCGGGAAGAGCTGACCACCGAAGGCGGGCTGGATGTGGATGGCCAGGAAGACCGGGTAGCCCGGGCCTGTGAACGGCTGGCGAAAATCGGCGCAGAAGTGTCACTGTTTATTGATCCGGACCCGGTCCAAATTGACGCTGCGGTGCGCTGTGGTGCGCCGGTGGTGGAACTGCACACCGGCGAATATGCCGAGGCAGAAACCCCGGAGCAGGCCGATGCCTCTTTCCGGATTCTGGCGGATGCCGTGGCCTATGCCCGCAAGAAGGGACTGATCGTCAACGCCGGCCATGGCCTGCATTACCATAACACCGAGCGGGTGGCGGCCATTCAGGGCATCAATGAACTGAATATCGGCCATGCCATTATTGCCCGCGCCGTGTTTACCGGCCTGAAAGAGGCCGTGCGTGATATGCGGGCGATTCTGGATAGCGTACGCCGCTAGGCTTGCGGGCTGGTGGCCGGCTGGTGCTGTTCCCGGAACAGTTGCTGCCAGTCGGTCTGCTCGCTCCAGTCCTGCAGTCGGGCCATCGCGGTCAGCAGCTGGTCTTTCTGGATTTCCAGGTCCTGGGCCTGGCACTTCAGGGCGGTTTCAAACCGGTTGGTGGCCGTGCGCAACTCCGGAACGCCACAATAGCGGGTGGCGCCGTGGAGCTTGTGCACACACTCCAGCAGAACATCCAGTTGCTGCTTTTCCCATAGCTCGGGGATGGCCTTGCTGTCGGTATGCAACTGTTCCAGCAGCATGCTGAACAGCTCCTCCGCCAGGTCAGCCTTGCCGGCGGCCAGCTGAATACTCTCGTCAATACTTACGCAATCCTGGTGCGTCCGGCGGTTAGACGGCCGCAGACCGCGCCGGGTATCCCGCACCTCGGAAATCTTGAACCGGGGCTGGCTGCCGGAGCACTCGTAGCCCGTGAATTCTCTTACCAGTTCAATCAGCTGGGCGCTGCTGATGGGCTTGGGCATGTAGCCGTCAAAGCCCTGCTTGGCCAGTTTTTCCTGTTCGTCGGCCAGGGTATGGGCGGTCAGGGCAATGATCGGCGTTTGATGGGAGCCGGAATCCAGGGCCCGGATACGGGCGGTGGTTTCCACCCCGTCCATGCCAGGCATTTGCAGGTCCATGAACACCAGGTCAAAGGGCTTCTGCCGGGCCTTGGTCAGGGCTTCGAAGCCGCTGGAGGCGCTCTCGGCATCCAGGCGGCAATCTTTCAGCAGGGTCATTACCAGCTTCAGGTTAGCCTCGTTATCATCCACCGCCAGGATGCGCGGCACCCGGCCGGCGCCGGAGGTTCTTGTGCCGGGCACGGGCTGGGGCAGGGTGCCCCTGCCGGTATGGATTCCGTGAATCAGCAGCAGTAATTCGTCATACAGGGGATCACGGCACACCGGCTTGGTCAGGTGACCGCTGGCCAGCCCGGACAGCGGCAGGTCGTGGGTCTCCAGGGTGGGTGTCAGCAGCAGGGTGCGGCAGTCCCGCTCCACCTCCAGGCTGCGCACCAGGCTGCAATACTGGCTGGAGTTTAGCAGGTGCCGGGTAATGCCGAGCAGGACAACGGCATAGCCTTCCTGGCGGCGCTGGGCTTCTTCTACCTGTTCCATCAGGGCGCCGGGCGAGGCCACCCGGTCAACCGCCACGCCCCATTCCCGCAGCAGGTGTTCCACCGCAAGCCCGGTGGTTTTCTGGTGCTCCAGATAGATAATCCGCTCGCCTTTCAGAGCCTCCCTGGAGAAGGAGCCCTCGCCGGTGACGGACAGTTCCGGTGTCAGCGTGAACCAGAAAGTCGAGCCCCGGCCCAGTTCGCTCTCCAGGCCGATTTCGCCGCCCATTTCTTCGACCAGGCGCTTGGAAATCGCCAGCCCAAGCCCGGTACCGCCATACTGCCGGGCGGTGGAAGCATCAGCCTGGCTGAAGGCGTTGAACAGGGATTGCTGCTGGGCCCGGGACAGCCCCACCCCGGAGTCGGTTACGCTCAGGCGCAGGGTGACCCGGTTGGCCTCCTTGTCCTCGTCTTCCAGGCTGGCGCGCAGTACGACTTCGCCGGTCTGGGTGAACTTGATGGCGTTGTTAACCAGGTTGGTGATCACCTGCTTGACCCGGAGCGGGTCACCCATGATGTTGTCCGGTACGTCGTTATAGACCAGCGGAACCAGGTCCAGGTTCTTGGCGTGGGCCGCCGGTGCCAGCATCACCATCACTTCTTCCACGATATCCCGCAGCTGGAAGGGCACGCGGTCCAGGATCAGTTTGCCGGCTTCGATTTTCGAGAAGTCCAGGATGTCGTTGATGATGGTCAGCAGGATTTCCGACGACTTGCGGATGGTGTTCAGGTGGTCCCGCTGTTGGCGTGGCAGGGGGCTTTTCAGCAGTAATTCGGTGAAGCCGATAATGCCGTTCAGCGGCGTGCGGATTTCGTGGGACATGTTGGCCAGGAATTCCGATTTGATCCGGCTGGCTTCCAGGGCCTCTTTGCGGGCAAAGTCCAGTTCGATGTTCTGGATTTCGATGGTCTCCAGGGTTTCCCGAAGATCCCCGGTGGCCTGGTCGATGTTCTGCTGCATTTCTGCCTGGGCCTGGCTCAGCTCCGACGCCATCTCGTTCAGGCCGGATTCCAGCTGTTCAAACTCCGGCCCGGCCCGGGTGTATACCCGGGTATCCAGCTTGCCTTCCTTGAGCTTGGCCACCGCTTCATTCAGCTGGAACACAGGGTCGGTAAAGGCCCGGCTCAGGCGCAGGGAAACCAGCAGGCTCAGCAGCACGCCGCCAACCACCAGCATCAGGGAGATCAGCAGCGCCTGGTAGGTTTCTTTTTCGGTGCGGATATGGGACATCTCTACGGCCACCCAACCGAGCGGCTCGGCCAGCTCGGTGGCGGATTCCCGGGCGTCCGGGTCGAGCATGGTTTCGATCATCAGGTCTTGCAGGTACACCGGGGTGACGAAGCGGGTGCTGCTGTCTGAGCTCAGCTTGACCGGTCTTTCCGAGCCCAGGGCCGAGGCCGGGATGGTTTCCGTGCTGCCGGGGCCGCTGTGCAGCAGGCGTTGGCCGTCCCGGTCGAAGAAGGTGATGGAGCGGACATCCTGCTCTTCCAGCAGTGCCGTGGACAGGCTGCTCAGAAGGCTGCGGTTGGCGGTAAACAGGCCATACTCGGCACCGGCCGACAGTTGGCGGGACAGGGATTCGCCCCGGTCGTTCAGCAGGTTTTCGATGTTCTTCACCCAGCTGTAGGTAAAGAACAGGCCCAGCAACAGGGTGGTCAGAAGGGTGGGAACGAGGGTCACCACCAGAACTTTTTTTCGAATGCCCCAACGCCGCATACTGTGTTCCCGTCAGTCTTACGAGCCCGGTGCTGTGTTGGCAGCCAATACCGGGTACTTCCCTGTCAGCATAGATGATCCGGATCGGAATGACTGTGGCCGCCATCCCGCGTATGATTCAAAGCCGAAAGTGTATCACAGGGTTTGCGTATGATTTTCCCCACCATTGAAGATTATGTCGGCCACACGCCACTGGTTCGTTTGCAGCGGATACCGGGCAATACCTCCAATGTCATCCTGGCCAAGCTGGAGGGTAATAACCCGGCCGGTTCGGTAAAAGACCGGCCCGCCATCAGCATGATCCAGGAAGCCGAGCGCCGGGGTGAAATCCAGCCGGGTGATACCCTGATTGAAGCCACCTCTGGCAACACCGGTATCGCCCTGGCCATGGCCGCCGCTATCAAGGGCTACCGGATGGTGCTGATCATGCCCGATAACCTGAGCGAAGAGCGCCGGGCCTCCATGCGAGCCTATGGTGCGGAAGTGGTGAATGTTACCCGCGAACAGGGCATGGAAGGCGCCAGGGATCTGGCGATCCGTATGGAAGCCGAAGGCAAGGGCAAGGTGCTGGACCAGTTCAGCAACCCTGATAACCCCCTGGCCCACTATCGCAGCACCGGTCCGGAAATCTGGGAACAGACCCAGGGCAAGGTGACTCACTTTGTCAGCTCCATGGGCACCACCGGCACCATCATGGGCGTGTCCCGTTACCTGAAAGAGCGCAACCCGGATGTCCGTATTATCGGGCTGCAGCCGGAAGACGGCGCCTCCATTCCCGGTATCCGGCGCTGGCCGGAAGCCTATCTGCCAAAAATCTACGATGCCGCCCGGGTAGACCAGGTGCTGGACATCGGCCAGCAGGAAGCAGAAGACACCATGCGGGCCCTGGCCCGTGAAGAAGGTATCTTCTGTGGTGTGTCTTCGGGCGGGGCCATTGCGGCTGCGCTCAAGCTGTCTGGCCAGGTTGAAAACTCGGTGATCGTGGCCATTATCTGTGACCGCGGAGACCGTTACCTGTCTACCGGTGTATTCCCGGGCGCCTGAATCGTTAATCTTCAAGAGACCAGCCAATATGAGTAAGCGCCGCCGCAAGGTTCTGCCGCAAGAACCCGTGCGTTGTGAAATTGAATCCCTCGGCCATGATGGCCGTGGCATCGCCCGAACCGAAGGCAAAGTCCAGTTTGTGGACGGCGCCCTGCCCGGGGAAACGGTGATGGCAAAGATGGTCAGCACCCGCAGCAAGTTCGACGAGCTGCGCACCCTGGAAGTGCTGGAAGCTGCCCCTGACCGCCAGCAGCCCCCGTGCAAATTTGCCGACCTTTGCGGCGGCTGCAGCCTGCAGCATATGAGCGCCGATGCCCAGATCCGGTTCAAGGAAGACACCCTGCGGGAGCACTTTGCCCATTTCGGGGGCATAGAGCCGGAGCAGTGGATCGAGCCCATGCGTTCACCGGATACCCTGGGATACCGCCGCAAGGCCCGGCTCGGGGTACGTTACGTAAAGGCCCGGGAATCGGTGCTGGTGGGATTCCGGGAAAAGCGCAACAGTTTCCTGACTGACATTAGCGAGTGTGTGGTGCTGGACCCGCGTATCGGCAAACGCATCACACCGCTGCGGGAGCTACTGCACGGCATGGTTGCGTTTGACCGCATCGCCCAGGTGGAAGTGGCCTGTGGTGACGACGTTGCCGCCATGGTGTTCCGTAACATGGACGACCTGGTGCCGGAAGACCGGGAAAAGCTGATTGCCTTTGGCCAGGCCCATGACTTGCATATCTACCTGCAGCCGAAGGGCCCGGACACCGTGCACCGGATCTGGCCGGAATCGGCGGGCCGGAACGACGAACGCCTGGCCTACCGTATGGATGAATTCGACCTGACCATGCAGTTCCACCCCATGGACTTCACCCAGGTGAATGCCGGTATCAACCGGGACATGGTGCACCGGGCGGTTGAGTGGCTGGATATCCAGCCTGGCGAGCGGGTGCTGGACCTGTTCTGTGGCCTGGGTAATTTTACGCTGCCGCTGGCCCGTAAGGGTGGCCAGGTTGTGGGGGTGGAAGGCGACGATGCCATGGTGGTTCGTGGCCGGGAAAATGCACGGTTGAACGGCCTGGATAATGTGGAGTTTTTCGGGGCTGACCTGCACGGCGACTTCACCGGCCAGGGCTGGGCGAAGGAAGGTTTCGACAAGATCCTGATCGACCCGCCCCGCTCCGGTGCCGAGGATATCTGCAAGTACCTGACCGCCTTTGGCGCCAACCGGATTGTCTATGTGTCCTGCAACCCGGCCACCCTGGCCCGGGATGCCGGTGTCCTGGTGCGTAACGGCTATCGGCTGCTGCGCGCCGGTGTGATGGATATGTTCCCGCACACCACCCATGTTGAGTCCATCGCCCTGTTCGAGCGCGACCCGCGCTGACCGGTTCGGGGAGCCGGCCTTGCCCCTGCTCCGGACGGGCCCGGGCAACGCCGGAAATTTATCAGGTAAGTTATTGCTATGGTTAAAGTTAGGGAAGAGTACGGGGTAACCGGCGACGGTGAAGTGGATATTGACCGTTGGGTTCAGCACATTGCCGAGCTGACGCATCTGGATAAGCCGGACCAGCTGCGACTGGCCTGCGAGAAAGCGGCCCTGATTGCACTGCAGGCGTTCCGCGAGGACCGCCTGTGGACGCCCGGCTCCAGCAGCTTCCGCACCGGGCTGGAAATGGCCCAGGTGCTGGCGGAACTGCACCTGGACCAGGCCAGCCTGGTGGCTGCCGTACTCTATCGGGCCGTTCGGGAAGAGCGGGTCGCCCTGGAAGAAATCCGAAAGGAATTCGGCGACGAAGTCGCCGGGCTGATCAACGGTGTCCAGCAGATGGCGGCGATCTCGTCGGTTCACCATCCGCTCAAGGGCAACGTGCTGGGCCAGAGTGAAGGCCAGCTGGACAACGTGCGCAAGATGCTGGTCACCATGATCGACGACGTGCGGGTGGCCCTGATCAAGCTGGCGGAGCGAACCTGCGCCATCCGGGCGGTGAAAGACGCTCCGGAAGAAAAACGTATGCGGGTGGCCCGGGAGGTGTTCGACATCTACGCGCCGCTGGCCCACCGGCTGGGTATCGGCCATATCAAGTGGGAACTGGAAGACCTGTCTTTCCGCTACCTGCATGCTTCCGCCTACAAGAAAATCGCCAAGCTGCTGGATGAAAAGCGGCTCGACCGTGAAGGCTATATCCGCCGGGTGATCGATACCCTGCAGACCGAGCTGAAGGCTTCCGGCATCAAGGGCGACCTCAGTGGCCGGGCCAAGCACATCTACAGCATCTGGCGCAAAATGCGCCGCAAGGGCATTGATTTCTCCCAGGTATACGATGTCCGGGCGGTGCGGATTCTGGTGCCGGAAGTGCGGGATTGCTACGCCGCACTGGGTATCGTGCATACCCTGTGGCGGCACATCCCCAACGAGTTTGATGACTACATCGCCAACCCCAAGGAAAACGGTTACCAGTCCCTGCATACGGCGGTGATCGGCCCCGAGGGCAAGGTGATGGAAGTACAGATCCGTACCCATGCCATGCATGAAGATGCCGAACTGGGTGTTTGTGCCCACTGGCTGTACAAGGGTACCGACAAGAACAACAAGTCCTCCGGCTACGATGCCAAGATCAACTGGCTGCGCCAGGTGCTGGAGTGGCAGGAAGAGCTGGGGGATATCTCAGGGCTGGCGGACCACCTGAAATCCGATGTGGCCTCAGACCGGGTCTATGTGTTTACCCCGGAAGGCCACGTGGTGGACCTGCCTCAGGGGGCCACGCCGGTGGACTTCGCATACCGGGTGCACACCGAAATTGGCCATGCCTGCCGGGGTGCCCGGGTGAACAGCCGCATTGTGCCGCTGACCTACCCGCTGAAAACCGGCGACCAAGTGTTCATCCTGACTTCCAACAATCCGGCGCCCAGCCGGGACTGGCTGAACCCGAGCCTGGGCTACATCCAGACCTCCCGGGCCCGGGCCAAGGTGACCCATTGGTTCAAGCAGCAGGACCGGGACCGCAACGTGGTCGATGGTCGCGCCATCCTGGAAGACGAATTCAAGAGGCTGTCCATCTACGATGTTGACCTGACAGAACTGGCGAAGAAGGTTAACTACCACTCCACGGAAGACATGTTTGCAGCGGTTGGCGCCGGTGATTTGCGCCCCACCCATGTAGCCAACGTGGCCCAGCAGATGCTGGAGCCGAGAACCGAGCAGCTGGATCTCAAACTCACCGGCAATCGGAAGAAAGCCTACGACACCGAGTCGGACATCCAGATTCTGGGTGTGGGCAAGCTGAAAACCCAGGTGGCCAAGTGCTGCAAGCCGCTGCCGGGCGACCCGATTGGTGGCTACATTACGGTGGGCCGGGGCGTTACCGTGCACCGTCAGGACTGCATGACTTTCCTGAACCTGAAGGAATTCGAGCCCAACCGGATCATCGAAGTAAACTGGGGTGGCCAGCCGGCAGCGGTGTATCCGGTGGATATCGAGATCGAGGCCTACGACCGGTCAGGATTGCTGCGGGATATCACCCAGGTGCTGTCGGCGTCCAAGAGTGATGTCATGTCGCTGCATACCCAGACCAATAAAGACGAGAACACCGCGACCATGCTGGTGACGGTGGAAATCTCCAGCCTGGAACAGTTGGCGCGGTTGCTGGCGCAGATCCGCAACCTGCCGAACATCATCGACGTAAGGCGAAAGCGCGGATGAGCTATTCCATCGACGACCTGAAAACACTGATGGCGCGCCTACGGGAGCCGGACACCGGTTGCCCGTGGGATACGAAGCAGACCTTCGCCAGCATCGTGCCCCATACCATCGAGGAAGCCTACGAGGTGGCCGATGCCATCGAGCAGGGCGATTACCCCCATGTGAAAGACGAGCTGGGGGATCTGTTGTTCCAGGTGATCTTCTACGCCCGGATGGGGCAGGAAGAAGGTCACTTTGATTTCGATGGTATTGTCGACAACCTGGTGCGCAAACTGATCCGCCGGCATCCCCATGTGTTTCCGGAAGGTACCCTGGAAAGCCGGATAGACCCGGACAACCGGCCCACGGAAGCCTGGATCAAGGAAAGCTGGGAGCGCATCAAGGCGGAAGAGCGGGCGCAGAAACCTGCGCCGGATGCCGATACAGCGGTCAGCCGCCTGGACGGTATAGCCCGCACACTGCCAGCCATGGCCCGGGCCGAGAAGTTGCAGCGCCGCGCGGCCCGCCACGGCTTTGACTGGCCGGATATCGGCCCGGTGTTCGACAAGCTGCACGAAGAAATCGATGAGCTGAAGGAAGCCTGGCAGGCCGCCGAAGACGGCACCGGCGAGCGGGATGCGGTGGAAGACGAACTGGGGGATTTGCTGTTTGTATGCGTGAACCTGGCCCGGTTCATGAAAGTGAATCCGGAGCAGGCACTCAAGCGCACCAATCGCAAATTCGAAATGCGCTTCCGGGCCATTGAGGAGATCCTGGCCGCCGAAGGGCGTGACATGGACGAAGAAAGCCTGGAGGCGCTGGATGCCATCTGGCAGCGGGTCAAGGGCGTGGAAAAAGGGTAACCCCAAGGCCTGATAGACTTTCCCGGGTAATCCTTAGTATCGTAACTCTCTCCTGATTACGCCCTACAGAAGGAACCCGCTGTGACAGAACTGCATCCCGATCTGCGAGAGAACGTACGTTTACTGGGTGAATTGCTCGGCCAGAGCATTCTGCAGCATCCGGGGCAGGAGTGCTTCGACCTGATCGAGGAAATCCGGGCGGCGGCGAAAGCCGATCGCCGCCAGGAGAGCGGTTCCGGCCAGCGGCTTGAAACCCTGCTGCGCCAGCTCAGCGATAACGAATTGCTGCCGGTTACCCGGGCTTTCAACCAGTTTCTCAACCTGGCCAACCTGGCCGAACAGTATCACGGTATTCGGCGCAAGCAGGGGCACCCGTCTGACCTGATGGTGGAATCCCTGAGCGAAGTTTTCGACCGGCTGAAATCCGGCGGCGTTGACCCGGAAGAACTGCATCGCCGTGTGGCCGACCTGCGTATTGAATTTGTGCTTACCGCACACCCCACCGAAGTGGCCCGCCGTACCCTCATCCTGAAATACGATGAAATGTCAGACTGCCTGGCCCGGCTGGACCATGACGACCTGATGCCGGCGGAGCGGGGTGAAGTCACCGACCGCCTGTCGCAGCTGATCGCCGAAGCCTGGCATACCGACGAAATCCGCCACGAGCGGCCCACCGCGGTAGACGAGGCCAAGTGGGGGTTTGCGGTGATCGAAAACAGCCTGTGGCAGGCGCTGCCGAAGTTTCTGCGTAGCCTGGATACTTCCCTGGAAGATGCCACCGGCAAGGGGCTGCCGTTGCAGGCGACACCGGTACAGATTGCCTCCTGGATGGGCGGCGACCGGGATGGCAACCCCAACGTCACCCACGATGTGACCCGGCAGGTATTTCTGCTTGGCCGCTGGATGGCGGCCGACCTGTACCTGCGTGATATCCAGGCCCTGCGGGCGGAACTTTCGATGTGGCAGGCCAGTGATGAATTGCAGGCAGTCACCGGTGACTCCCGGGAGCCGTACCGCCAGGTGCTGGCACAGTTACGGGACCGGCTGATCCGCACCCGGGACTGGGCCGAGGCCAGCGTCAAAGGCGAACCGGCCGACAGCACCGATATCCTGTTTGAAAACGAAGACCTGACCGCACCGCTGGAGCTGTGTTACCGCTCGCTGGTGCAATGCGGCCTTGAACACATCGCCAACGGGCCGCTGCTGGACACCATTCGCAGGGCCCACACCTTCGGGCTGCCGCTGATCCGGCTGGATATCCGCCAGGAAGCCACACGTCACGCCGAGGCGGTGGCCGAGATGGTGGATTACGCCGGCCTGGGTGACTATTTATCGTGGCCAGAACAGGAGCGCCAGGCCTTTCTGGTACGGGAACTGCAGGGCCGCCGGCCGCTGGTGCCCAGAAACTGGGAACCCTCCGAGCCGGTAAGGGAAGTGCTGGCCACCTGTGAAGTCGTGGCACAACAAACCCCGGAAGCGCTGGGCTCTTATGTGATTTCCATGGCCAGCACGCCGTCGGATGTGCTGAGTGTGATCCTGCTGCTGCGGGAAGCCGGCATGAAGTTCCCGATGCGGGTTGTGCCGCTGTTCGAAACCCTGAGCGATCTGCAGGGCGCGCCGGACAGCATGGCCGCCCTGTACGAGGTGGGCTGGTACCGCGAATACTGTCAGGGCCGGCAGGAAGTGATGATCGGCTACTCGGATTCGTCCAAGGACGCAGGCCAGCTGATGGCCGCCTGGGCCCAGTACCAGGCCCAGGAAAAGTTGACCCGGGTGGCCAGCCAGTATGGCGTACACCTGACCCTGTTCCACGGCCGCGGCGGTACGGTAGGCCGGGGCGGTGGCCCTGCCAACCGGGCGATCCTGTCCCAGCCCCCGGGGTCAGTAAACGGCAGTTTCCGGATTACCGAGCAGGGCGAGATGATCCGCTTCAAGTTCGGCCTGCCTCGGCTGGCGGTGCAGAGCCTGACCCTGTACACCACGGCGGTTATCGAGGCCACCCTGGCGCCGCCACCGGAGCCGGAAGACAGCTGGCGCGAAACCATGGACTGGCTGACTGAAAGGTCCCTGAAGGCCTATCGGGATGTGGTTCGGGAGAATCCGGATTTTGTGCCTTATTTCCGCCAGGTAACGCCGGAAACCGCCCTGGGCAAACTGGCCCTGGGCAGTCGCCCGGCCCGGCGCAAGCCCACGGGTGGCGTGGAAAGCCTGCGGGCAATTCCATGGATCTTTGCCTGGACCCAGATGCGCCTGATGCTGCCGAGCTGGCTGGGCAGCGATGTGGCCCTTGAAGAGGCAGCACAGGCGGATCGCCTGCCGGAACTTCGGGAAATGATGCGTGGCTGGCCGTTCTTCCGCACCTACGTGGATATGCTCGAGATGGTACTGGCCAAGGCCGACCTGCGCATTGCCAGCTATTACGAACAGACCCTGGTGGAAGACGACAAGCTCAAGGCATTGGGCGCCAGCCTTCGGGATCGGCTGACCGGATGCATTGCGCGCTTGCTGGAGCTCAAGGAGCAGCAGGATCTGCTGGAAGGCGAACCGGTGTTCGCCCACTCCATGAAAGTTCGCAACCCCTACACAGATCCGCTGCACTACCTGCAGGCGGAACTGCTGCGCCGTGACCGGGAAAGCGAAGACAAAGGCGAGGTGCCGGAGATGGTCGAGCGGGCCCTGAAAGTTACCATGGCCGGTATTGCTGCCGGCATGCGTAACACGGGCTGATGCCGGGGAGACAATGCGTTTGAACGTATCCGAGCGACTGGAACAATACCTCGCCCGCCGTGGGCTGGCCTGGACACCGGTGGATATTGCGCCGGTTACCAGCCTGGATGAGGCGATCAAGGCGTCCGGGCAGGCGGCTGACTTTGCCGTGGCCACGGTACTGATCGATGTAAGCGGCCTGTTGATGGTGGTGCACCGTGCCGGAAATCCGCCATCGCTTGCGCAGCTGCGCAAAGTCATGGGCCGGCCCTTGCAGCAGCTGGAGCCTTTGCAGGCCGCCAGCTTCTTTGACGATTGCCATCCCGGCTTTATTCCGCCGGTGGGCGCGGCCTGGGACCTGGATGTGCTGGTGGATGAAGACATCTACAGTGCCCGGCAAGTGTGTTTTACCTCGGGCAGTGAGCAGGTTCTGATACAGATGGCTGGCGAGGAATTCCAGCGTGCCCTGGACAACGCCCGGAGAATGGATTTCACCGGTAATGAAGCGTGTAACGGCGGGGATGATGAAGCCGATGTCACCCCGACCCTGAACAAGGTGGCAGACCGCCTGAAAGGCCTTACCCGGTTGCCGCCCATGCCAGCACTGGCCGGCCGGATGGCGGAACTGGCACAAGACCCGGAGCAGCACGGTGATGAACTGGCGAACCTGGTCGGGATCGACCCGGGCCTGGCAGCCCAGGTACTGAGGTACGCCCGTTCCGGATTGTTCGGGCAGACCCGCCAGAACGGATCCCTGGCAGAGGCGATAGAATTGCTGGGGGCGGACCGTCTGGCCCATGTGGCCCGCGGTGCAGTCGGTGTGCGTTCGTTCAGGGTTGCCCGGGACGGAGCGCTGGGCATCAACAGCCTGTGGCGCCACTCCCTGTACTGCGCGTTTATGTGCCGTGCACTGGCGGAGCGGCTGGAGCTTGACCAGGATATGGCCTACCTGTGCGGCCTGCTCCACAACTTCGGTTTGCTGCTGATTGCCTGGCTGTATCCGTCCGAATTCCGTGAATTGCAGGCGCTGCGGGAAATCAATCCGGAAAGCGACATGCGTTCGCTGGAGCGTGAAGTGTTTGGCTCCGGCGAGGGCGGCGATACCGTACCGATGGGGCATGCGACCCTGGGCGGATTGCTGTACCGCTTATGGCAGTTGCCGGAGCCGGTCATCAAGGCCGCAGGCCTGCACCAGAGCCCGGACTATCAGGGCGCTGATGAAGACTACGTGCGAATGGTTTTACTGGCCAATGGCCTGCTGAAAAAGCGCGGGATCGGCGACGAGCTCAGCCCGGATGATATACCGGCACTGACCGATGCCCTTGGCCTGGGGTCGGTGGCACTGGAAGAAGTGCAGCAGGAAATCAGCAGTCTGTCGGCGGACCTGGACGCCCTGATAACCC
Source organism: Marinobacter sp. G11 (assembly GCF_021282325.1). Lineage (NCBI taxonomy): Bacteria > Pseudomonadati > Pseudomonadota > Gammaproteobacteria > Pseudomonadales > Marinobacteraceae > Marinobacter > Marinobacter sp. G11. The sequence goes on along the minus strand of NZ_JAJSPB010000001.1, from coordinate 76,757 downwards.
CCCTCGAACCTTGAGTTCAGTCAGTTACTCATTCAATGATACGGAGGTCGACTTTCTATGCGGGGTCTGACTTCGTATAATGCGGCCTCGATTCTGGGCAGGTGTGCCGTTAACCCACTGGAATCCTGTTGAGAGGTTGCCGCAAAGGCAGGGGTCTTTGCCGCAGTTTTTCAAACGATAATATAAGACAACGGGAGCACAACGTTATGCGAATCATTATGTTAGGCGCGCCAGGCGCGGGTAAGGGTACCCAGGCCCAGTTTATTACCGAGCGTTTCGAGATCCCCCAGATCTCCACCGGTGACATGCTGCGGGCCGCGGTCAAAGCCGAGTCCGAGCTGGGCAAGCAGGTAAAGGAAGTCATGGCTTCCGGCGGCCTGGTATCTGACGACATCATCATCGCGCTGATCGAAGAGCGCATCCAGCAGCCGGACTGCAAGAACGGCTTCCTGCTGGACGGTTTCCCGCGCACTATTCCCCAGGCCGAAGCGCTCAAGGAACAGGGCATTGCCATTGATTACGTGGTCGAGATTGCCGTAGCAGACGAAGAAATTGTCAGCCGCCTGTCTGGCCGTCGTGTGCACGAAGGCAGTGGTCGCATCTATCACGTGAAATACGATCCGCCCAAGGTAGAAGGCAAAGACGACGAAACCGGCGAGCCGCTGGTTCAGCGTGAAGACGACAAGGAAGAAACTGTACGCAAGCGCCTGGGTATCTACCACGACCAGACCGCTCCGCTGATCGGTTTCTATCAGGACTGGGCCGGTAAGGCGCCGTCTGAAGCACCCAAGTACGTGCGCGTAGAAGGTGTTGGCAGCCTGGACAGCATCCGCGACCAGATCCTGTCCCAACTCAAGTAATATCAAGGCCGGAGCGGCCCCGGAGGCACTGATTCTGTGAAGTTACTGGCACTGGATACGTCTTCCGAAGGCTGCTCCGCCGCGCTCTGGCTGGATGGCCATATTACCGGGCGCTTTGAAGTGGCCCCCCGGGGCCACACCCGTCTTCTGATGCCCATGGTGCGCGAGTTGCTCGCGGAGCAGGGCCTCACTCCTTCCGGCCTGGATGCCCTGGCGTTTGCCCGGGGGCCGGGCTCTTTCACCGGCTTACGCATTGCCACCGGCGTGGTTCAGGGCCTGGCCTGGGGGCTGGATATCCCTGTGGTGCCGGTATCTTCCCTGGCTGCTGTTGCGCTGCAAGCCATCGACAAGCATCACTTGCCCGAAGGGGCCTGCGTAGCCGTAGCTTTCGACGCCCGCATGGGTGAAGTCTACTTGGGCACTTTCCAGTGCCGTGACGGCTTGCCGGTGTTGCTGGCAGACGAGCGGGTATGCCCGCCATCGGCAGTCAGCCTGCCGGATGTCAGTGCAGATCGCTGGATCGGTGTTGGTTCCGGCTGGGCCTTCGCCGGTGATATGCCTGCGGATGTAGCGGAAACCGTCGCTGTGGTTGATGACACCCTGGTACCCCGGGCCGGCGAAGTTGTCCGGCTGGCGGAACAGGGCTATCGCCAGGGTGAAGCAGTGCCGGCGGAGCAGGCCCAGCCGGTTTATATCCGCGATGAAGTCGCCTGGAAAAAGCTGCCAGGCCGTGACTGAGCCTTCCGTGCCAGGCACCCTTGCGGTGGCCTGCAGCCCGCTGGGCGACCAGCACCAGGCCCGAGCGCTGGCTGAGGAGCTGGCACTGCCCTGGTTGGGCGTCGTCAAGCCGCAACAGGTTCGTGATTACTCCATTCTTCTGTATTCCGACGACCAGGGCCTGGCCCTGCAGATCACCGGTAAAGGTGCGCCTGGCCCGGTACGGGCCGAGTTTGTTACCGGTAAGATGGGTTATCGCCGGGAACACGGTGGCGGTACGGGCCAGCTGGTCGCCAGGGCAGTGGGCTTGCAGAAGACCCGCGCAGGTTTACACGTTCTGGATGCCACGGCCGGGTTGGGGCAGGACGCCTTTGTACTGGCTGGCCTTGGCTGCCGCGTCACCTTGCTGGAGCGAAACCCGGTGATCCATGCCTTGCTGGCCGATGGGCTGGCCCGGGCTGCACTGAACCCGGATTGCGCGCCAGTGGTGGCCAGGATGACCCTGGAAGCCGGCAGCTCCATTGACTGGCTGGTGAAGGCTGACCCGGAATCGGTGGATGTGGTGTACCTGGACCCGATGTTCCCGCATCGGGACAAGTCGGCCCTGGTGAAAAAAGAAATGCAGGTGTTCCGGCAGGTGGTGGGCGACGACGATGATTCAGCTCAATTGCTGCAAGCGGCACTCAAGGCTGCCCGTTACCGGGTGGTGGTCAAACGCCCCCGCAAGGCCCCGGCCGTAGAAGGTCCGGAACCGGCTACCCGCATCGAAGGCAAGAGCAGCCGCTACGATATCTATTCCCTGAAAGCCCTGCCGGCCTGAGGCTGACCCAAACCGGCAACCGGCTTCAGGCGTCCAGCATGGTGACCTGCTGGATGGCCTGGCGTTTCTCTACACTCAACACCAGACGAGCATCCTCGGCCACCTCATCCAGGCCTTCGCCATAACACAGCAGGCCGTTGTCGTCGGTGGTCAGAACTCCTTCCTTCTGCATGTTGGCAATGAAGTTCCGGAACAGGGTCTTGTCGAAGAATTCCGGGGCATTCAGCCCGAACAGGATAGACATCCGCTCGGCCAGCAGGGTGCTCTGCTCCTCCAGTTCGGCGGCGGTCAGCTTGCCGGAACCGTATTTCCGGAGAATGCCCAGGGCAATGTGGTAACGCTCCAGGGTCTGGATAATGAACCGGGACAAAATACGCGCTCGCAGCATGGCTTCTGTGCCTTCTTCCGGCCGGCTCAGGCGTTCGTCATCCAGGGTCACCAGCAGGCCCTGGTCAACCAGCACATCAATCCAGTCGTTAATGACGGATTCGATCTCGTCCTGCGAGTATTTCAGGAACAGTTCTGATTGCAGGTAGGGGTAGGCCACGCTGGCCAGGAAGACGATTTTGTCCCGGCGCAGGCTGGACTTGTTTTCGAACAGGCTGACAACCAGGGCCGGCAGGGCAAACAGGTGCTGGATGTTATTGCGGTAGTAGGTCATCAGGGTGGCGTTGGAGCCTTCCAGGCCGATGATGTCTCCCAGCTTCTGTGGCTGGCGGGACACCAGCCCCATGCCTTCACAGTAGGCCACCCAGTCCTTGCCACTGCCCTCGGGCAGGGTAACGGTGCCGGCGTAGGGCCGGGCTTTCAGCAGGCTGGCGTACTGGTCCAGCAGCCGGATCAGCTGGCCTTCGTCCATGGCCAGGCGCTCGGTGCCCAGCAGCACGGTGGCGGTCATGCCAATGGGGTTCACCGCAACCGAGGCGTTGATGTTGCTGGCAACCCGCTGGGCCAGGGCGTCAACGGCATCCGGCAGCCAGGACGGCCGGAATTCCGCATCGTAGGCCTCTTCGCGCCAGCTGTCGTGTACGTTGTCCAGAACCTCGGCTAGCGGAATCGGGTCGCCGAAGTTGACCGCTACCCGGCCAAAGGAGTTGGTGAGCTTGCGGGCGGTCTTGGCGAGCCCGAATACGCTTTCCTTCTGCTTTTTCTTGCCCCGGAGTTCGCCCAGGTAAGACCGGCCTTCCATCACTTTCTCGTAACCGATATACACCGGTACAAAGACAATCGGCTTGCGGTGATCCCGCAGGAAGCTGCGCACCGTCATCGACAGCATGCCGGGCCGTGGGGCCAGCATGCGGCCGGTGCGGGAGCGGCCGCCCTCCACGAAGTATTCCACCGAGTAACCCCGGGTGAACATCACGTGCATGTATTCGTTGAACACGGTGGCGTACAGGGGGTTGTCACGGAAACTGCGGCGCATGAAGAAGGCACCGCCACGGCGCAGGATCGGCCCGACAACGGGCATGTTCAGGTTGATGCCGGCAGCAATGTGCGGCGGCATCAGGCCGTTCTTGTACAGCACGTAGGACAGCAGCAGGTAGTCGATGTGGGAGCGGTGGCAGGGCACATAGACCACGGCATTGTCCTGTGCTGTTTCCTTGGCCACCTTGATGTTGTTGATGGCAATACCGTTGTAGATCCGGTTCCACAGCCAGGCCAGCACCAGTTCCAGGAAGCGTATGGTGACAATGGACATGCTGGCGGCGATTTCATCGGCGTACTTGTAGGCCTTGGCCCGGACTTTCTCCGGGGGAATATCGTCCTTGGCGGCGGTTTCGCGAATGGCTTCTTTTACCGCCTGGGTGCGTACCAGGCCTTCCACCAATGTGCGGCGGTGGGACAGGTCTGGCCCCAGTACCGCCTGGCGTACCCGACGGAAATGGGTGCGCAGCAGGCGCGCCAGTTTGCGGTTGGCTTTCTGCTCGTTATCCCGGTATTCCTCAACCACCTGGTTGAGTGACAGCGGCTGGTTGAACTGCACGTAGGTGTTGCGCCCGTGCACCAGGATAATCAGGAACTTCTGTAAACGGCCGGCGACAGACCAGGTGTCAGACAGCAGCAACTTCACCAGGGATTTTTCCTTGTCCGGAGAACGACCCCAGAACAGGGAAACCGGAACAATCTGTACGTCCTGCTCGGGGTGTTCCAGCCCGAAACGGACCAGGTCACCGAATTCCCTGGTGGGAACGGGCTTGTGCCGGCCGCCGCGGAACAGGCCGCCAATCCGCTTGTACAGAAAGAAAAACGAATGGGATGGCCCGTTCTTGACGGGCAGGACCGGCGTGGCACCGGGCAGCCGGGCCTGGATGACCTCCTGCTCCAGCACCAGTCGGCTGGAAAGCGAACTGTATTGCAGCACGTAACACACCGGCTTCTGCGGATCGAGGCCGAGGGCTTCAAGGGTGTTGCCGCTGACATCCGTCCTGACCCAAAGGAACAGGATCTTGCGGAAAAGAGACAGGATCAGGCTGCGAATACCCTGATAAAGTCGCATAAGGTGCTACTCCGGTGCTGGAAACAGGCGCCAAGTTTAACGGGTTGGAGCGGGGCCGGAAAGCGCTATGCCGATTCTGGCCGGTGAATGTGATGTGGTACATTGCCACGGAACGTAATCGCTGCAGGTACAAGGCAAGGGTATGGTCGATCAAAACATGCAATGGGTACCGGGTTGGTCTGAACAGGGGCCGGAGCCGGGTGACCTGTTACTGGCGTTTGCCGGTAACAGCATTCTCAAACCCGGTGACGGCTGGTTTCTGACCTGGGGCGGCCCCGAAATGGGTGACAGCCGGCCGGAAGCCCTGATGCTTGGCACCGTCGGCGGCCGAAGGCTATATGTGACGGCATTGCCCGACACCGGCCTGCCCGGGCTGGAAACCCTGAGCCTGCGCGAGGCCATGTTGCATACGCCTGATGCCCCCTCCGAACTGCTCAGTACCGGTTTCCAGGTGTGGCAGTGGTGGCAGGACCATCGCTATTGCGGACGCTGTGGCGAGCGCACGGGGCCGCATCCCCGGGAGCGCGCCCGTTGGTGTGGCCGGTGTAACATTCCCTGGTACCCCAGGATTGCCCCTTGCATCATTACTGTGATTCGCCGGGATGATCGTTTTCTGCTGGCCCGGTCGGCCCGGGTAACCCGAAATTTCTTCAGCCTGATTGCCGGTTTTGTGGAGCCGGGCGAGAGCCTGGAGCAGGCCGTGGCTCGGGAAGTGATGGAAGAAACCGGCCTGGAAGTGACCAATATCCGCTACCAGGCTTCCCAGCACTGGCCATTTCCCCATCAGCTGATGGTGGGCTTCCTGGCAGACTATAAAAGTGGCGAGCTGAAGCTGCAGGAAGACGAGCTGGCCGAAGCCGGCTGGTTCACGCCGGAGGAGCATCCGCCGATCCCGCCGGAAACCACCATTGCCGGCCGCCTGATCAGTGCCATGAAAAAGGAAATCGCCGGTGGGTCGGGTAACTGATCATGGCTGATGCACGTCCCAGGGTATTGGTGTTCGATTCCGGCGTGGGTGGCCTGAGTGTGGCGTCCTGCATTCATCAGGCCTTGCCGGGGGCCGAGCTTGTTTACCTGGCTGACAACGCCGGCTTCCCTTATGGCGATAAACCGGAGCAGGTGGTGATCGAGCGCAGCTGTGGCCTGATCATGGAGTGCCTGGCCCGGTGGTGCTGCGATGTCATTGTGATTGCCTGTAACACCGCCAGTACCGTGGCCTTGCCCAGCCTGCGGTCCAGAACGGACATTCCGGTGGTGGGAGTGGTGCCGGCGGTGAAGCCCGCCGCCGCCTGCAGTGAAAACCGGCGCATCGGCTTGCTGGCTACCCCGGCTACGGTGCGGCGAGCTTACCTGGACGACCTGGTGCGCGAGTTTGCGGCGGATTGCCAGGTGGTTCGGTTGGGGCATCCGGGCCTGGTGCTCTGGGCCGAAGCCCTGGTGTCTGGTGCCGAGCCGCCTCAACAAGAGTTGGACCAGGCTATGCAACCGCTGCGGGAAGCGGGGGTTGATACCGTAGTGCTGGGCTGTACCCATTACCCGCTGCTGCTGGCCTGGTTACGCAAAAGCCTGCCGGACGTACGCTATTGGGTAGAGTCTGGTGAAGCGATTGCCCGAAGGGTGGCCTACTGGCTGGAGGAAGCCGGGCGTTTGCCAGAGGCGGAAACACCGAGGGAGGCAGGGCTGCCGGTTGTCCGGGAAGCCTGCTTTACCGGCGAGGTAGCGCCACAGATGGACCTGTTCCTGGCTGAGATGGGAATTCCGGTGGGGCAGGTGACTGGCCACTGGCCCGGCGTTACAGCAGCCGGGTCAGTTTGAACATGGCCAGGAATTCCAGTGCCGGAATTGCCCGCTTGTGGCAGCAGTAGGTTTTGAAGTCATCACCGCGGAAGCGTGACTTGGTGAACTCCAGCCCCTTGAAGTTATAAAGGAAGTTTCCTTTCTCGTAGACGCCGTGCAGTAGCGATTTCAGCAGCCGGCTTTCCTGGTGCTCGGTGGTTTTATCCAGCGATAGCGGAATCAGGCCCAGATCCAGGTAAGGCACGCCTTCTTCTTTGAACACCTCCATGGCATGGGCCATCAGGGTGTAAAAAATGCCCTGGCGGAAATCGGCGTTGGCCCGGGAAATATTGGGCACATAGCTGATGATTTCGTTGTTGCGATACACCGGGTCAAAGTAGATAAAGCCCACCGCCTTGTCGTCCTGGTAGGCGTAGAAGTGGCGCTCGTTCTCCCGGTACTCCATTTCCATCGGCCGGATCAGGAAACGGATTTCATTACTTTTGCACTTGCGGGTACGAATCCAGGCCTCGGAAATTTCCCGAGTGTGGTCGTCACTGAACCGCTCTTTAACGGTAATGCCGCTCTTCTCGGCCTGGTTGAGAGCGGTACGCAGAATCTGCTTCTTCTTGCCGCTCAGGCTCCATTTACGGAGGTCGATCCGGGATTCGCTGCCAAACTGGGTGCCGTAGAGGCCAAAGCGCAGGTGCAGGAAATCCACCACCGGCTTGGATACCTGGATGTAGCAGGCATTTGGGAATTTCTGGTGAAAGCGTTCCAGGATGGCAGGGAAGTGTTCGGGCGCGCTGACCGGGTCAGACAAAACAAAGGTGCCGCCCCATTTGCGCATGTAGGCAATGTAGCCCATGCCGGGCACGTCAAAGTATTGCATGCCCGGTTGCAGGGTAGAGAACGACTGGGTGTGGGCTCCGTACCTTTTCAGGTAGTTAACCCGCTCGGAGAAGGAGAACTGGCCATCGGCCAGGTCCCTGACGCTGTCGAGTGCGAGAATCTGATCGGTCATGGTGAAGCTCCCGTTATCCGGTTGTTATTGTGTTGGTCGGCGGGCAGGGGTCAGGCCTGCTTTTGCCCGAGAATCGACCAGTAACAGTCCATGTTGAGAAGCTTGAACTTTTTCTTTTCCGTTACCTGCAGGCCAAGGCGCTGCATGTGTTCGGGATAGTTGTAGATTTTGTGAAAAGCGTTGTTGGCAAACAGCCAGAAGGTGAACACTGCCATGTACCAGTACATCTTCTTGAACAGGCGGGACAGCAGGTTTCCGGTGGGGTAGCAGAAGTCACCGACAACCACCTTGGCATCGGCCTTGCCCAGCCGGATCAGGTGTTCCAGTACTTTTACCATCATGTCTTCGTCGAAAACGTTCAGGAAAAAGTTGGCCACCACCATGTCGTATTGCTCGAATTCATCCACCTTCATGATGTCACTGTGGATGCGGCGAATGGTCAGGTTTGGTGCCTCGCTGTGCTGGGCTTCGGCAAACTTGCGCAGCATGGTTTCGGACAGGTCGACCACGGTCACGTCGGCGCCCAGCTCGGCGGCGCGAATGGCATCGCGGCCATGGCCAACGCCGGCAAACAGGATGCGGTCGCCGGGTTTCACGGTTTCCACGTCCAGCATGGCGGTTTTGCAGCGGTGGATGTTCTTGCCGCTGTAGAGGTTGCTCAGAAAGTCGTAAACAGGGCCGATGTATTTATATTTGTCGCGCATATCACTGCAGCCTTCGTTCTTGTTCCCTGGGGCCGTCACCGTTTTTATGGTTTTTGATCCGGCGTAAGCCGGTGCGGTGATCGGTTGTGATGGATCGAGCTTAGAGAAGGCTGTGGTCGAAATATGTGCAGTAGGCCGCATTTCCGGATGCACAAAGTAACGCTCTGCAACGCTTTGCAAACTGCGTCAATATTTATAATAAGAGTGTCAGACAATCAATAATTGAAGTGTGAATTCGGGAATAGAGCCGTGTGCCGGCAGGGTGCAGCTGCCCTGATAATGTGCAGTTTGGTTCGTCATTTTATTGTCGGTCCGGGTTGTGTAAGTTTGCAGTCTGTCACCACCCTGTCACCTGTGGTGTGCAAGAATTGAGCGATATCGTTTTCGTGGCCCGCATTATGCGGGTACCGGTTTGCTGGCATCGTTGCCGGCTACGTGAAGATCAGAGAAGGAGTTCTACCATGACAAAACGGCAGGTCAGCGGCGGTGAAGCATCGTCAAGGGTGCTGGAGCAGTTACGCGGCAAAAAAGTGCTGATTACCGGAACAACCGGTTTTCTCGGCAAGGTGGTACTGGAAAAGCTGATCCGGGCGGTTCCGGATATCGGTGGTATCTATCTGCTTATCCGCGGCAACAAGCGTCATCCGGATGCCCGCAGCCGCTTTCTGAACGAAATCGCCACATCCTCGGTATTCGATCGCCTCCGCGAGGCAGATACCGAAGCATTCGATGCTTTCCTTGAAGATCGAATTCACTGTGTAACCGGTGAGGTCACCGAGCCCGGCTTTGGTCTGGGAGAGCCGGCCTGCCGCAAACTGGCCATGGAGCTGGATGCGGTCATCAACTCCGCAGCCAGTGTGAATTTCCGGGAAGAACTCGACAAGGCGCTGACCATCAACACCCTGTGCCTGGAAAACATCGCACAGCTGGCCCGCATGAATCCTGCCCTGGCGGTGTTGCAGGTATCCACCTGCTATGTGAATGGCATGAACTCCGGGCAGGTGGCCGAGGCGGTGATCAAGCCGGCAGGCGAGGCTATCCCGCAATCGCCCGAAGGTTATTACGAGATTGAAGACCTGGTGCGACTGCTGCACGACAAGATCGAGGATGTCCGCTCCCGTTACACCGGTAAAGCGTTGGAAAAGAAACTGGTGGAGCTGGGCATTCGCGAGGCCAACCGCTATGGCTGGAGCGACACCTATACCTTCACCAAGTGGCTGGGCGAGCAGCTGTTGATGAAAGCACTGCAGGGGCGGAGCCTGACCATCGTGCGGCCTTCGATTATCGAAAGTGCGCTGGAGGAACCGGCGCCCGGCTGGATTGAAGGGGTCAAGGTGGCTGATGCCATCATCCTGGCCTACGCCCGCGAAAAGGTCACCCTGTTCCCCGGCAAGCGCTCCGGCATTATTGATGTTATACCGGTCGACCTGGTGGCCAACGCCATCATTATGGGGCTGGCAGAAGCCCTGGCCGAGCCGGGTGAACAGCACATCTACCAGTGCTGCAGTGGCGGTTCCAACCCGGTTACCCTGGGCCAGTTTATCGATCACCTGATGGAAGAGTCGAAAACCAACTATGCCGCCTATGACCACCTGTTCTACCGCCAGCCGAGCAAACCCTTTGTCGCCGTAAACCGGGGCCTGTTTGACCTGGTGGTGAGCGGCGTTCGCCTGCCTCTGAGCATCACAGACCGGGTGCTGAAACTGCTGGGCAACTCCCGGGACCTGAAATGGCTGCGCAACCTGGATACTACCCAGTCCCTGGCGACTATCTTCGGTTTCTATACCGCCCCGGATTATGTGTTCCGCAACGACCGTCTGCAGGACCTTGCCGAGCGGATGGGGCAGACCGACAAAGCCCTGTTTCCGGTTGATCCCAAGGCGATTGACTGGCAGCACTACCTGCGCAAGATCCACCTTGCCGGCCTGAACCGCTATGCGCTGAAAGAGCGCAAGGTCTACAGCCTGAAATCTTCCCGCCAGCGTAAAAAAGCGGCCTGAGCCGCTACCTCACCGGGCCCGGCCAGGCACCTGTCCTGGCCCGGATTACTGCCTTATGAGAATGCCATTTGGACGTTAGTCTAATTCATTGTGTAGTGGCACACATGTTGAACTACGGGTATCTGTCTTAAGAAGGACTGATAAAGTCCCACCACCCTGAATTTTGAAAACCCATAATGACAACAGACTCTTAATAGGGGGAGCACAATGACTGATAAACAGGTATATCCGGTGAGTCCGGAAGTGGCCGATCGCGCACTGGTTACCCGCGAACAGTACGAAGCCATGTATCGCCAGTCGGTAGAAGACCCGGACACCTTCTGGGGCGAGCACGGCAAGCGCCTGGACTGGATCAAGCCCTACAGCAAGGTCAAGAACAGCACCTACGACTACAACAACCTGTCCATCAAGTGGTTTGAAGACGGCGTGCTGAACGCCTCTGCCAACTGCCTGGACCGTCACCTGAAAGACCGCGCAGACCAGACCGCCATTATTTTCGAAGGCGATGATCCCTCGGTTTCCCGCAACGTCACCTACCGCGAACTGCACGAAGAAACCTGTAAGTTTGCCAACGTACTGAAAGATCAGGGCGTCAAGAAGGGTGATGTCGTCACCATCTACATGCCGATGATTGTTGAAACTGCCGTTGCCATGCTGGCCTGTGCCCGTATCGGTGCCATCCACTCGGTGGTGTTTGGTGGTTTCTCTCCGGAAGCACTGGGAGCCCGCGTTGTTAACGGCAAATCCCGCTTTGTGATCACTGCCGACGAAGGCCTGCGTGGCGGCCGTGCCATACCGCTGAAGAAAAACGTGGATGCCGCCCTCAAGCATGAGGAAGACGCCAAGGTTGAACGCGTGATTGTGGTCACCCGCACCGGCAACGACCAGGTGCCCTGGACCGAAGGCCGCGATGCCCGCTACGAAGACCTGATGAAAAACGCCTCGGCCGAGTGCGAGCCGGAGCCGATGAACGCGGAAGACCCGCTGTTCATGCTGTACACCTCCGGTTCTACCGGCGCCCCGAAAGGCGTTCTGCACACCACCGGTGGTTACATGGTGTATGCCTCCATGACCCATCAGTACGTGTTCGATTATCACGATGGTGACGTGTACTGGTGTACCGCTGACTTCGGTTGGGTAACCGGCCACAGCTACATCCTGTACGGCCCGCTGGCCAATGGCGCCATCACCCTGCTGTTTGAAGGTGTGCCCAACTATCCGGACAGCTCCCGCATGGGGCAGGTGGTGGACAAGCACCAGGTTAACATCCTGTATACCGCACCGACCGCTATCCGTGCCCTGATGGCCGAAGGCGAGTCCTGCATGAGCGGCACCAAGCGTGACAGCCTGAAGCTGCTGGGTTCTGTGGGTGAGCCGATCAACCCGGAAGCCTGGGAGTGGTATCACCGGGTGATCGGTAACAGCAAGTGCCCGATTGTGGACACCTGGTGGCAGACCGAGACCGGCGGCATCCTGATTTCCCCGCTGCCGGGCGCAGTAGACCTGAAGCCGGGCTCCGCTACCCTGCCGTTCTTTGGCGTACAGCCGGCGCTGGTGGATAACGAAGGTAACATCCTGGAAGGCAAGACCGAGGGCAACCTGGTCATCATGGACAGCTGGCCGGGCCAGATGCGCACCATCTACGGTGACCATGAGCGCTTCATCCAGACTTACTTCAGCACCTACAAGGGCATGTACTTCACCGGTGACGGTGCCCGTCGCGACGAAGACGGTTACTACTGGATTACCGGCCGTGTGGACGACGTACTGAACGTATCCGGTCACCGCCTGGGTACTGCCGAAGTCGAAAGCGCGCTGGTTGCCCACGAAAAAGTGGCCGAGGCCGCTGTGGTAGGCTATCCGCACGAGATCAAGGGTCAGGGCATCTACGTGTACGTAACCCTGGTTCAGGGCGAAGAGCCGTCTGATGAACTGAAGAAAGAATTGGTGCAGTGGGTGCGCAAGGAAATCGGCCCGATTGCCTCTCCGGACGTGATCCAGTGGGCGCCTGGACTGCCCAAGACAAGATCGGGCAAGATTATGCGCCGGATTTTGCGTAAGATTGCCGCTAACGAGCACGATCAGTTGGGTGATACTTCTACCCTGGCTGATCCGGGCGTAGTGGATGAGCTGATCGACAGCCGCGAGTTCAAATAACCCGGCCCTCGACAGCCCTTAACCTGAGAGGAATCTGTTGAATGACACAAACAATTATCGTCGCTGATGATCACCCGTTGTTTCGGGCAGCATTGAAACAGGCGGTCAATCAGGCGGTGCCGGATGCCGAGACCGTAGAGGTCGACAGCATCAAGGCCCTGCAGGCGGCGGTAGAGTCGCACCCGGATGCCGATCTGATCCTGCTGGATCTGAATATGCCGGGTGCCCACGGCTTCTCGGGTCTGGTGTTCATGCGTGGCCAGTACCCGGGCTTGCCGGTGGTGGTTGTGTCAGGATCGGAAGACTTGCAGGTTATGCGCCGTTCGGTGGACTACGGTGCCTCCGGGTTCATTCCCAAGAGTGCACCGCTGCCAACCATTACCGAGGCCATTCAGGCAGTTCTGGAAGGTGATGTCTGGCTGCCGGAAGGCGTAGCGGACAAGATCGAACGCATGCAGGCTGAAACCACAGACTTCTCGGAGCGCCTTGCGTCACTGACGCCGCAGCAGTTCCGGGTGCTGGGTATGCTGGCCGAGGGGCTTCTGAACAAGCAGATTGCCTATGATCTGGATGTTTCTGAGGCGACCATCAAGGCGCATATCACAGCGGTGTTCCGCAAGCTTGGGGTTCGTAACCGGACCCAGGCGGTGATTGCTATTCAGCAGATGGAGCTGGATCCTTCGGAGCAGTCGCTTTCGGGGGGCTGAGGTTTTAGCTTTTAAGTTTGTTTCAGAACGGGAGCCTTTGGGCTCCCGTTTTGTTTTGGGGCCCTTGAGTTCAGGTGTTGTGCTGCAGGTGACGAGCCCCTCCCAGGAAACGCTACAAGCACATCCCTGTGCGCTTCACTTTGGCCATCCATGGCCAAAGAGATTCCTGGGAGGGGCTCATCACCCGCAGCGCCGGACATCAGTGATTGCTTTTCAGAACACATCTGTTCTTTATTTTTGTGTGTTTGTCACTTGTTAAGCCTTCTGCCATTGTTTCATTTTGTTTGTTGTTGTATTTTTCAGCTAACAAGTGTGCGCTGAAATCTTGGCGCATGGTGACTTAAATCAACAGCAAACGTGGACAGGTAACCGATGAACGCAGCAGTGAAACAGGGAACGGCGGCGGCGACGGCCGTGTTTGGGAAGCCGGATGAACGGGAACTCCGGGACAGGATGAAGCAAGAACTTCCCGCTGATACGTTTAAAGCTCAAACCTGGCGGGTGATCTGGTTTTTGCCGTTGCAGGCGGTGATCTGGGCCGGGCTGGCGGTTATTTTGATGGCGGGTTTGCCTTGGTATGCCAATCTCGGGCTGGGGCTGCTGGTGGGGCATACCATTGGTTGCCAGGCGTTGCTGGCCCATGAGGTGCTGCATGGTGCGCTGGGGATGAGCCGGCGGTGGCAGAATTTCTTTGGCTGGCTGGGGTTCGGCCCATTGCTGGTACCGCCGGAGTTCTGGCGGAAGTGGCACAACGTAGTGCACCACGCCAATACCAACACCGGCGACACCGACCCGGACAGCTTCGGCACCCTGCGCCGCTACAAAACCAACCCCGGCCAGAAGAAGTTCCACAAACTGGCCCCGGGTTCCGGCACCTGGTACAGCTACCTGTTCCTGACCTACTCCTTCACCTTCCACGCCCAACTGGTGCTGTGGATCCAGGCCAGGCACCGAAAACAGTTCAAAGGCTTCAACCGCAAGCAGGCCATCGCCCAGGTATTCGTCTGCCTGGCCTTGTGGGCAGCCCTGGCACTGGTTTCCGGCCCGCTCGCCGTGTTCACGGTGCTGATCCCGTTCATGACCGCCAACGCCCTGGGGCAGGGATACATCCTCACCAACCACTTCCTGCGCCCGCAGACGCCCACGAATAACCCTCTCGACAACTCCATGAGCCTGCGCTGCAATCCGATACTGGACCGGCTGCACTTCCGCTTCAGCCACCACATCGAACACCATTTCTTCCCGAAAATGGCCCACAACATGGCGCCAAGGGTTCGCAAATGGCTGGAGGAAAACGAGCCGGAACGTTACATGGCCATGCCTCATGGCACCGCGCTCAGGATGCTGTATACCACCCCGAGGGTCTACAAATCCCCGACAGAATTGGTGGATCCGAATGATGAGAGGCGGGTGTTTGATCTGCTGCCTTTGCAGACGCAGTTCTCTGCAGCAAACCGCAGTTCGGTTTAAGAAATAAGGCGGCAAACTCTTAGGAGCGGATGACTGGTAGGGCTTTTCAAAACTGTGCGGAGCCATGGATGGCGGAGCTCAAGCGTCACATGGATGTGCCGAAGGAGCGTGTTTTGAAAAGCCCTACCAGTTAGCCGCTCCGGTGCCAGACAAAGGCTCCAAGACACTAACTCCCTGCGTACCCAAGCTCTTTGTTAACGAGGTTAAACAGCTCCCCTCCCTGGTGCCACCGGTCAAAGTTCTCCAGGAACTGATCGGTCAGCGCCCGCTTCCAGCCGATGAAATCGCCCGCCATGTGCGCCGTCATAATCACATTCTCCCGCTCCCACAGCGGATGATCAGACGGCAACGGCTCTTCCTCGAATACATCCAGCGCCGCCCCGGCAATCTCGCCTTCATCCAGCGCCTTCACCAGGTCCCCGGTTTTCACAATCGGCCCACGGCCAATGTTGATCAGGCGGGCAGATTTCTTCATCACCGCAAAGGCCCTGGTATCAAACAGCCCCTCCGTCTGGGGCGTCAGCGGTGCCGCAATCACCACAAAATCCGCGTGCCGAAGCTGGTCATAAAGTTCGTCATTGCCGTGCACCGCTTCAAAATCCGGGTCTGTCTTTCGGGGCGTGCGGGCAATGCCGTGGGGGTGCATGCCGATGGCCTTCACCAGCCGGCCGATCTGCCGGCCGATGGAGCCCGCGCCCACCACCAGCACCTGCTTGCCTTCTGCCCGCTCGGTATCCCGGTGCTGCCACTGGTGCTTGTCTTGAAGGCGGATGGAGCGGGGAAAGTCCTTGGCGAACATCAGAATGCTGCACAACACATATTCGGCAATGGTGCGGTCGAAAATACCCCGGGCGTTGGTGACGATAACATCGCTCTTGATCAATGCCGGAAACATCAGGGCATCTACCCCGGCACTGGTGGCGTGAATCCATTGCAGGCGGTCTGCGGCGGGCCAGGCGGCTTCCAGCGCTTCGGTGCGGAAGTCGGTCACCATCATCACGTCGGTGCCGGGCAGGGTGTCCCGCAGGGTTTGCTCGTCCCAGGCAAAGCGCACTTCGGCCCGTGCCTTGACGGCTTCGATGCCGGCCGGGGCATCTTCGCCCGGGGCGGTCAGAACAGTGATAACCGGTTGGCGGGATTCGGTCATTTCAACTCCGGAGATTGCTGAAGGCGTTTAATGGTCTTTTTATAGTCTGGTAGCGGGGCCGGCCGGGGTCAATGTTGGCGGTTTCCTTGTACCACTCATTTTTCGTGACTACGCTGCAATCAGGCCTTTATTTCCTGATGCGTGGAGGTGCATATGGCAGACCCGGTGAACAAGGACACAGGTGAGTCCAAGCCGCGGAAAATGAAGTACCGTAAGGCGAAGGCCAGCTGGAACCCGGCCATGCAGGCCATCCCGGTATCCGGCATTCGCCGCCTTGTGAATATGGCAGCCACCATGAAGGATGTGATCCATCTTTCCATCGGCCAGCCGGACCTGCCAACGCCGAAACATATTATCGACGCCTATGTGGATGCCCTGAACGCCGGCCAGACCGGCTACACCATGGACGCCGGCCTGCCGGAGTTGCTGGTGGCGCTGCGGGACTACTACGGCAAGCGATACAACCGCAAACTCACCCGCGATAACATCCTGGTGACCAGCGGTGCCACCGAGGCCATGTACCTGGCCATTTCCGCCACGTCGGCCCCTGGGCGGCAGTTCATCGTGACGGACCCGTCTTTCCTGCTATACGCGCCACTGATCCGCATGACCGGGGGCGAGGTGAAGTTCATCCCCACCCGGGCAGAGAACGACCACCAGCTGGACCCGGACGAAGTGATCCGGGCCATGGGCTCGCGCACCTTCGCGTTGATCCTGAACAACCCGAATAACCCCACCGGCGCGGTTTACCCCCGCAGTACCGTGGAGACCATACTGGAAGAATGCGCCTACCGGGGCATCCAGGTGTACGCCGACGAGGTGTACGACCACATGCTGTTTGATGACGATGACTTTGCCAGTGTGCTCAACTGCTCTATGGACCTGGACAACATCATGTGCATCAGCAGCTTCTCCAAGACCTACAGCATGGCCGGGCTGCGGGTAGGCTGGGTGATTTCCAGCCAGGCCGCTATCAAGTCCCTGCGCCGGTACCACATGTTCACCACGTCGGTGGCCAACACACCCGCCCAGTTTGCCGGGGTGGCCGCACTGAACGGCGACCAGCAATGCGTAAAGGATATGGTGGATATATACCGGGAGCGGCGGGACAAGATTGTGGACCTGATCGACCAGACGCCATACCTCACCGGCTACAAGCCCGGCGGCGCCTTCTATGCCTTCCCGAACCTGCCGCCCCATGTGGACGGCTCTGATGTAGCCTTGCGGATGCTCAAGGAAACCGGCGTTTGTGCCGTGCCCGGGGATGCCTTTGGCGAAAGCTGCACCAACGCCTTGCGCTTCAGCTTCTCCACTCCCTGTGAGCGGCTGGATGAAGCCTTCGACCGGATCATCCCCTGGATGGCCAAGCAACAGTTCTGATACCGGAGTTTAAGTTGTCAGTGCCCCGGAGATGCCGCACTATAGTGGCATTTCCGAGGAGACTGACTTATGACGGACGTATTGAAACCTTTCCTGAGACTGGCTGCGCTGTTTGCCGTGGTGCTGGTCAGCGGCTGTGCCAGCTTTTCCCCGTATTCCATTTCCGAAGGTGAAATCGAAGGCCACCTGAAAAATGCCGTGGCCAAGTACGACCGTGAGCAGCTGAACAGCGGCTCGCCGCTCAGCCTGAGCCTGAGTGATGCCGATATTACCCTGGGGCCGGACGGTCGCGATGTGGCGGTCATCGATCTGAAAGGGCAGGTGGCCCTGAACGCGTTGATGACGAAGTTGCCGGTAGACCTGGCCCTGAAAGTGGAAGGTGCCCCGGTCTACGACAGCCAGGAAAAAGCCGTGTATATCCGCCGGCTGCAGTTGCTGGAAAGCTCTATTGATTCACCCTTCTTCAAAGGCGACCTGGCGCCGGTTACCGATACCGTGATGCGGGTGGTGGCCCAGATGCTGGAAACCATGCCGGTATACCGGCTGGATGAAACCGATACCGCCCAGCGCATGTTCGGCCTGGTGCCCATGGATATCCGGGTAGCCCCGGGTCGGCTGGAGTTTGTAATGGCGGAGTAACCTGCCTCGATTGCTGACCGGCATCCATAAAAAACGCCAGGTGGTTTCCCGCCTGGCGTTTTTCGTTGTTGCCGGTTTAAGGATCAGGCGGTGGCTTTAAGGGCTTCCTCGAAGATTCCGCACGCCTCGTCAATCTGCTGTTCGTTGACGATCAGCGGCGGCAGCCAGCGTACGATTTCCTGGTAGGGGCCGCAGCGCAGCATCAGCAGGCCCCGCTTCTCACATTCCTTGAGAATCTTGCCGGCCCGCTCGCCGTCCGGGCATTCGCCCCGGCGCATTTCCACCCCGATCATCAGGCCCTTGCCACGCACATCGGCCATGTCCGGGTAGTCTTTCTTCAGGTTATGCAGGTTGTCCCACAGGCGTTTGCCCATGCGGTCGGCGTTCTGCACCAGGCCTTCTTCCCGGATCACCTCGATGGTTGCGATGGCCGCGGCTGCAGCCACTGCGTTACCGCCGTAGGTGCCGCCCTGGGAGCCGGGCCAGCCCTTGGCCATGGTTTCCTCAGACGCCGCCAGCGCGGAAATCGGGAAGCCGCTGGCCAGCCCCTTGGCAATCATGATGGCATCCGGCGTTACCCCGAAGTGCTCGTGGGCCCAGAACTTGCCGCTGCGGCCGAAGCCGGCCTGAACTTCATCGAATACCAGCATGATGCCGTGCTTGTCGCAGCGTTCCCGCAGCCCCTGCATAAAGCGGGCATTGGCGGGCACGTAGCCACCTTCCCCCTGAACCGGCTCGATCAGCATGGCAGCGGTTTCTTTCGGGGCGGAATAGGTGACAAAGATGCGGTCCAGTTCTTTCAGGCAGAAATCGGTGGCTTCGTCTTCACTCCAGCCGTAGTGGAAGGCGTGGGGGAAGGGGGAAACCACGACACCACCCATCATCGGGCTGACCCCGGCCCGAAGGCCGACGCTGGAGGTGGTCATGGACAGCGAGCCCATGGTGCGGCCATGGAACCCGCCATGGAACACAATGATGTTGGGCCGGCCGGTTACCTGCCGTACCAGCCGGATAGCGCCCTCGGCCACTTCGGTGCCGGCGTTGGAGAAGAAAAAGGCATTGAGCGGGTCTGGTGTGAGCGCACCGAGTTTTTCCGCCAGCTCCGGTAACCGGGGATTCATCACCGTGGTGGCCTGGGCGTGAATCATGGTGGCCACCTGTTTCTGGGCGGCTTCCACCACTTTCGGGTGGCAATGGCCGGTACTGGTTACCCCGATACCCGAGGTGAAATCCAGGTAGCGACGGCCGTCTGTATCAACAATGTAGGCGCCTTCGCCCTTGGCGGCGGTGATGCCGGTAGCCTGCTTGAGCAGGGGAGAAAGTTTGCCTTTGTGGTCGGTCATGGATACCTCCCGAAGTGAATGGAACAGCTCTCTATTGCAGCCTAGTCACGGGGCCAGCCGTTTACAAATAGCGTCGCCGATTTCACGGGTGGCGCGCCGGTCTCCGCCGTGTTCGGCCAGGTCTGCCGCCACCGCATCGAACAGTTCTTTGCCGGCCTGGGCCAGGGTCGGGTCTTTACGGCCCAGCCAGTCGAGCATGCGGGCGGTGGTGAACAGCATGGCGGTGGGGTCGGCAATGCCCTGGCCGGCGATATCCGGAGCGCTGCCGTGGGTAGGCTCGAACATCGACGGCATGTCCGGGTCTGTGGGGTTCAGGTTGCAGGAGGGGGCCACTCCCATGCCGCCGGAGATCACTGCGGCCAGGTCAGTCAGGATGTCGCCCTGCAGGTTGCTGGCCACCACCACGTCAAAGGCCCAGGGGCTGGATACAAACTTCATGCAGGCGGCATCCACCAGCTCGTGGTGGGTGGCCACATCCGGGTATTCCCGGGCGATGTCCTCGAACACCTCGGTGTACATGTCGCCCCAGTAACGCAGGGCATTGCGCTTGGTTATCAGGCACACCTGGCTTTCACAGGTGGAACCGTCGCACCGGTGGAAGCTGCGGGTGCGGCCGTCCTGAACGCGCTCGGCGGCGCGCTGGCGGGCCTGCTCGAAACCGTAGCGGATAATCCGCTCGGTGGCCCGGCGGGTGAAAACTTCCATCTGGGTCGCCACTTCATCCGGCGTGCCCTGGCGCAGGCGGCCACCCTGGCTGACATACTCGCCCTCGCTGTTTTCGCGGATCACCAGCATGTCGATGTCCCGGGCTCGATCATCTTTCAGGTACTGGCGGGCGCCGGGCAATAACCGGGCCGGGCGTTCGCACACCCACTGGTCAAAGCCTTTGCGCATCTCCAGCAAGGGCGCAAGGGAAACGCTGTCTGATAGCAGGTAACGGTTGGTGTCATCGACCGGCCCGGGGTCGCCCAGTGCGCCCAGCAGAATGGCGTCACAGGCTTTCAGTTGCTGCAGGGCATCCTTCGGCCAGCTTTCGCCGTATTCCTCATGCCAGGCGTGTGAGGGCCAGGGAAACCGTGTCCACTCCAGGGCCAGGTCGTGCTTTGCACGCAGGGTTTCCAGGCAGCGGACGGCTTCAGCCACCACTTCCGGGCCAATGCCGTCACCGGGGGTGACGGCGATGCGAGCGGTCTGGGCCATTCCCGAATCTCCTTCATGCTTTGCTGTAGGGTGTGATGCAACACCGTCAGTGTAGTTCCCGACAGGCCAGATGCCAGTGGCAACGCCCCGTTTCCGGATTTGCTGTTTTACCCCTGCAGACTTGCTGGCTATAGTGGCAGGTAATTGATTTCTGGAACGGCTTACTCAGCCGGATTGTGGCTGAGGGGGTGGAAGTTCCCGAAGAGTATTACTGGCTGCGATCTCAGGGCATTGTGCTGTATCAGGGCTATCTGTTCGCCCGGCCCGGATTCGAGTGCCTGCCGGAGCCGGTGTTCCCCGATTGATCATGTTTTAACAGGATGCCCACGTGCTGTATCGGATAATTACCCTGATTGGCGGCCTGGTGTTTGTGGCCGCACTGTTTGCCCTGGTGTGGTTCTTCTGCAAGAAGTTCCTGGAGCACCACGGTGTAACCGACCAGACCTCTGACCGGGCCATGGTGCTGGCCACCTGGACCTTTGCCGGTATTGCCATCGGGCTAGTGTTTGCCGTGGTAGGTGCCTTTGTACTGGGCCCTTGGGCTTTCTATCGCACTCTGCGGGGCCACGGTGTGAACATTTCCGATGGCGCCGCCATCTGGTGGGGATTCGGGATTGTGGCGGTGTCGCTGGGCATTACCGCCACCGGCTTCTTCGGTTTCCTGATGCTGGTGGGGGCTTACTGATTCCCCGACAGGCTCCGCAGCAGGTCCCGGAACCACACCAGCGCCGGTTCGCCTTCATAGGCCTTGTGCCAGTACAGGTGCACGTCTAACGACGGCAGCTGTGCCGGCGGGCTCATCACCTGAATATCGGAACGCTCGGCGATAATCCGGGCGTAGGTTTCCGGCATGGTCAGCAGCAGGTCTGAATTTTCCACCACCCGGCAGGCGGCATAGTAATGCTGGCACCGCAGGCGGATATTGCGGCGAACGCCACGGCGAGACAGCTCGAAATCCTCAATGCCCGGCCCCTCGGTTCGGGACGACACCAGCACGTGTTTCGCCGCCAGATAGCTGTCCATATCCAGCCCGCCTTTCACCACCGGGTGCCCTCCACGGGCCAGCACCACCAGCCGGTCCTGCCGCAGTAATTCATGGCTGGTGTGATTGCTCACCGGCAGCAGCACATCAATGGCAAAGTCCAGCTTGCCGGCGGCCAGCTGGGTTTCCATATCCCGCCGGGCCACCCGCTGGCTGACGATTTCCATTTCCGGATAAGGCTCCAGCCGGTTCATAAGCTGGGGCAGGAAGGTGGACTCCAGCACATCCCGCAAACCGAGCGAGTAGGTTTTACGCTGTGTGGCCGGGTCAAAGGCGTGGAACTGGTTCACCGCACTCTGGACCTGGTTCAGCCCCGGGCGCATAGACTCCAGAAACCTCCGAGCCAGCGGCGTGGGCACCATCTGGTTACCCTGGCGGGTAAACAGCGGATCGTTGAAGTGATCCCGCAACCGGGCCAGGGAATGGCTGATGGCGGGCTGGGTCAGGTGCAGGGCCTTGGCGGCACGGGTCAGGCTGCCTTCCCGGTAGATGGTGTCGAAAACGTGCAGCAGGTTCAGGTCCAGTCGATTCAGGGCCATGTGGGAATCCGTTATCTGAATTAGTGGTGCTAATGATAAATGATAAGAACAATTCAGTCGCGTAATAGCACATGGGCTCCTAGACTGTTCGCCATCTGACTGAAAGTGCGCCCCCAACGGGGCAGGCAAGCGCGAGGAGCTGCACCATGGATTTCAACATTTCCGAGAAAGGCCAGGATTACCTCAACCGCGTGAAAAAATTCATGCGCGACGAGATCTATCCCATCGAAGAGCAGTACCACAAGGAGCTTGCCTCCCTGGACAACCGCTGGGTGGTGCTGCCAGTCATCAAGGAGCTGAAAGAAAAGGCCAAGGCCCAGGGCCTGTGGAACATGTTCTTCCCGGACGACAAATACGGCTGCGGCCTGCTGAACTCCGACTACGCCCTGATTGCCGAAGAAACCGGCCGCAGCTTCATCGCCCCGGAAATCTTCAACTGCAACGCGCCGGATACCGGCAACATGGAAGTGCTGATCCACTACGGCTCTGAAGAACAGAAAGCCGAGTGGCTGCCGAAACTGCTGAGCGGCGAAATCCGCTCCGCCTTCTGCATGACCGAACCGGCCGTGGCCTCCTCCGACGCCACCAACATGGAAGCCACCGCCACCGTTGAAGGCGACGAAGTCGTGCTCAACGGCCGCAAATGGTGGAGCACCGGCATCGGCCACCCTGACTGCAAAGTTGGCATCTTCATGGGCGTAACCGACCCGGACGCCCAGAAACATCGCCGTCACTCCATGGTGCTGGTGCCGCTCGACACCCCGGGCATCACCGTTGAGCGCATGCTGCCGGTCTTCGGTGCCTACGACGAGCCCTATGGCCACGGCCAGGTACTGTTCGACAACGTACGCCTGCCCAAAAGCGCCATCATCGCCGGCCCCGGCCGCGGCTTCGAAATCGCCCAGGGCCGCCTTGGCCCGGGCCGCGTACACCACTGCATGCGCGCCATCGGCGCTGCTGAACGCACTCTGGAGATCATGATCAAACGCGCCATGACCCGCGAAGCCTTCGGCCGCCCGATCGCCAAACTAGGCGGCAACCCGGACATCATCGCCAATGCCCGAATGAACATCGAACAAGCTCGGCTCCTAACCCTGAAATGCGCCTGGGCGCTGGACACCAAGGGCATCATGGGCGCCTTGCAGGAAGTCTCCATGATCAAGGCAGTGGTGCCGAAGATGCTGCAGCAGATTGTGGACGATGCGATTCAGATTCACGGCGGTGCCGGTGTCAGCGACGACGATTTCCCGCTGACGGCGTTGTTCGGTTACGCTCGGGTTCTGAGATTGGCCGATGGTCCCGACGAAGTGCATCGAGCCATGGTGGCTCGCCTGGAGCTTCGGAAGTATAAGTCCTGATTTTGGGCTTGGGTGCTTTGGCTCTTCTGGCCTCTTGGCTCGGAGTGGGTGGCCGTTGGGGTGGCGCTTCTGAAAAGCGCTCCTTCGGCACGTCCATGTGGCGCTTGTGTTCCGCCATCCATGGCTCCACAAATTTTCAGAAGCGCCACCCCAACGGCCACATCCAACTTTTGGGAGGGACTTCCCTGAACAAATGCTGGTGGTTTTGCCAAGGTGGATCTCGAATGGGTTACCGAGCGGTGCGCCAAAGAATTTTCTTCTTTTGAACAGCATACTGGAGAGTATGGGAGTTGGTGCCAGAGGGCCCTTTCCAAAAATTTCGGAGGCCATGGATGGCCGGAGAGAAGCGCAGATGGGTGAGGCAAGCGTTTATGAAGCGAAGCTTCATGCGCAGCCGAACGACAGCAATCTGTGATTGCTGGCTGGACCCGCTTGCGGGTGCTTGTAGCGGTTTTTGGAAAGGGCTCTCTGGCACCAACTCTTTCTCATAAGCATAAAGAACGCGAACACCAAAATACAAAACGAACTCAAACGTAGAAACGGTGAGCACGAACATGACACAGAGAGTATTCATAACCGGCGGGGCCAGTGGCCTGGGCCGGGCGATTGCATTGCGGTACGCCAAAGAAGGCGCGAAAGTCTGCATCGGGGACATTAACCCGGAACAGGGCGTGGCCGTTGAGGCGGAGCTGAACAACGCGGGTGGCGAAGGCTACTTTGTTGAGTGTGATGTACGCCGCCTGAGCGACTTCGAGAAAGTCCGTGATGACCTGGTACAGAAATGGGGTGGTGTGGACGTTGTCGTCAACAACGCCGGCGTTGCCTCCGCAGGCTCCATTGAAGACACCACCATGGCAGACTGGGAATGGATCCTCGACATCAACGTACTGGGCGTAGTGCGTGGCTGCAAAGCCTTCACCCCGCTGTTCAAGGAACAAGGCTCCGGCGCGTTTGTGAACGTAGCCTCCATGGCCGGACTCATGCTTGCCCCCTTGATGGACAGCTACAATGTCTCCAAGGCCGGAGTCATTGCTCTGTCTGAAACTCTCAGCCAGGAGCTGCGGGATGCCGGTATTCACGTCAGCTGCGTATGCCCGGCGTTCTTCCAGACCAACTTGACCAGCACCATGCGTTCGGACATTCCCGGTATCCAGCAGAACGTGAACAAGCTGATGAAGCGCTCCAGCATTACCGCCGAAGACGTGGCCGAGGATATTTTCCGCAGTGTGAAAGACAAGGATTTCTGGGTGCTGCCCCACGCCAAGGAGCGCCGTATGTGGGTGCTCAAGCGCCATGCGCCCTGGGCGTTTGACTGGCTGATGCACCAGGAAACCAAGCGCTGGATGAGCAAGATGGGTGGCAAGGCGAACGCCTGAATACATCACAGGAGAGAATGAATGACACAGATCGACCAGGCCGTAGACATCCGCGAAGGCGAAGAGCTGGATATCAGCGCCGTCGACCGGTTCATGAAGCAGGCGATTCCGGGCCTGGAAGGCCAGCCGAGCATCAAGCAGTACCCGGGCGGTGCGTCCAACCTGACCTATCAGGTGGATTACGGCGACCAGTCCTACGTGCTGCGCCGGCCGCCGTTCGGCAAGATTGCCAAGTCTGCCCACGACATGCTGCGGGAAGCTCGCGTGATGGAGGCCTTGAAGCCGGCGTATCCCTACGTGCCCAATATTGTCGCCATCTGCGACGATCACAGCGTTCTGGGCTGTGACTTCTACGTGATGGAACGGCTCAAGGGCATCATTCTGCGCCAGGATTTCCCCAAGGATTTCGAGCTGAGCGCTGAAGACACCCGCAAGCTGTGCCTGAACGTGATCGACAAGCTGGTAGACCTGCATACCGTGGATGCCAGGGCCGCAGGCCTGGACAAGCTGGGTAAGGGCGCCGGTTACGTGCAGCGGCAGATTGGCGGCTGGAGCGATCGGTTCCGGAAGGCTCGTACGGAAGACGTGGGTGACTTTGAAGAAGTGATGGCCTGGCTCAATAACAAGATGCCGGACGACATTGCCCAGGTGGTGATCCACAACGACTACCGTTTCGACAACGTGGTGCTTAACCCGGACAACCCGTTTGAAGTGATCGGCGTGCTGGACTGGGAAATGGCCACCATCGGCGATCCTCTGATGGATCTGGGCAACAGCCTGGCCTACTGGATTGAAGCGGACGATGAAGGCCCGTTCCAGATGCTTCGGCGCCAGCCCACCCACCGCCCTGGCATGCTGACCCGGAAGGAAGTGGTGGACTACTACATGGAGAAGTCCGGATTTCGTGCCGAAAAGTTCGATTTTTATGAAATCTATGGCCTGTTCCGGTTGGCGGTGATCATCCAACAAATTTATTACCGCTTCTACCACGGCCAGACCAAGGACAAGCGCTTTGCCGCCTTTGGCCATGCCGCCAACTACCTGGAAAAGCGCTGCCAGCGGCTGATCCGCGAGAGCACCCTGTAATGGCCACCATCTATCTGGTACGCCATGGCCAGGCCAGTTTTGGCAAGGAAAACTACGATCAGTTGTCTCCCCGCGGCTGGGAGCAGGGCAAGATCCTGGGCCGCTGGCTGGCGGACAAGGTGGAGCCCGGCGCCATCTTTGGCGGCAACCTGCAGCGCCATCGCGAAACCGTAGAGGCCATCGCCACCGGCTATGGCTCCGCCTTGCCCGGCATGCAGGTGCTGGAAGGCCTGAACGAATTCGATCACCTGCAAGTGGTGGAACGCCTGCGCCCGGAGTGGGCGGATAAACAGGTAATGGCGCGGGACCTGGCCAGCTTTCCCAAGCCAGCCAAAGCGTTCCAGCAAGCGTTCGAGAAAGCCGTGGCCCGCTGGGTCAGTGGCGAGTACGACCACGAATACGCCGAAACCTGGATCGGTTTCCGGCAGCGGGTCGGTGCAGCGCTGGATGAGTTGATCGAGCTGGCGGGCGGCGCTGATGTGATCGTGTCCACCTCCGGCGGCCCCATTGCAGTGATTGCCCAGCATCTGCTGGAGCTCTCAGACCGCAAGGCGCTGGAGATGAACAACGTGATCGCCAATACCAGCGTGTCCCGCATCCTGTATTCCGGTCCCCGGCGCAGCCTGGCCGTTTTCAACAACTATAGCCACCTGGAAGCGGAGAACCCTTCCCTGGTGACATTCCGATAATTCTTTACCCGAAAACCAAGAGGGAACCCCATGAGCAACCTGAACCTGTTTGATCTGAGCGGCAAAGTCGCCCTGGTAACCGGTGCCAGCCGCGGCATTGGCGAGAGCATTGCCCGCACCCTGGCTCATTACGGCGCCCATGTGATTGTCAGCAGCCGCAAGATTGACGGTTGCGAAGCCGTGGCCAGCAGCATCCGGGAAGATGGCGGCAGCGCCGAAGCCTTCGCTTGCCACATTGGTGAGATGGACCAGATTGAAGCGGTGTGGGAACACATTGCCAAAGAGCACGGCAAGCTGGATATCCTGGTCAACAACGCTGCCGCTAACCCGTACTTTGGGCCGGTGGAAGATACCGATTTAGGTGCCTTCAACAAAACCGTAGACGTGAACATCCGCGGCTACTTCTTCATGTGTGCCCGTGGCGCTCAGATGATGAAGAAGAACGGAGGCGGTTCTATTGTGAACGTGGCGTCGGTTAACGGTGTGAATCCCGGCCACTTCCAGGGCATCTACTCGGTAACCAAGGCGGCGGTGATTTCCATGACCAAGTCCTTCGCCATGGAACTAGGCCAGCAGAATGTGCGGGTGAATGCCCTGCTGCCGGGCCTGACCGACACCAAGTTCGCCAGCGCGTTGACCACCAACGAGGCCATCAAGAAACAGGCCATGGCCCACATTCCAATGAAGCGTGTGGCGGATCCGGACGAAATGGCCGGCACTGTGCTGTACCTGGTGTCCAATGCGTCCAGTTACACCACCGGCGCCTGCATTAACGCGGACGGTGGTTACCTGACCGTTTAACGATTGCAGCGTAGCCAAACAAAAAGCCCGGATGACGGAAAATCATCCGGGCTTTTTGTTTGGCTGAATGAAAATTCAGCTACAAGTGAGGGTGGTGAAGTCGCCGTTCAATTCGCCGGCCTTGGCCAGCAGATGTTCCTGGTGCCGGCTGCTGCCTGCCTGCAGCAGGTTATGCATCAGCTCTGCCATGGCTTGCTGGCTCTCATCCAGCATTGCCTGGTACTCAGGCCCCCGGGCTGTCTCCGAGTTCACCACCAGCTCCCGGATATTGGCACTGAAGCCGGGTTGGTTCCGGGTTTCCAGCGTGGCCAGAAGGGCTTTTTGCCAGTTCTCCCGACCTTGCAGCCAGATTTCGGTTTGCCGGCCCCGGTCGGCAGACCAGGCCTCAACCAACGCCTGCTGCTGCGAATTCAGTGAACCCAGCCAGCGTTCCAGCCGCTCGCTGGTTCTTTCCGCCCGGGCCCTGGCTGTTTCCTGCTCGGTGCCAGCCAGCATTTCGTCTTCCAGTTCCCGCTGATCACGGGCCATGTTCCGGGCCAGCTCCTGAACCTGGTCATCTGACAGGGTTTTCAGCAGGTTGACTGCGACCGGCACGGCCCGGTCGAGCAAGTCCGGGATAAAGGCAGTGAGCTGCTGGCGGTGGTAGTGAATAGTATCGACATCGGGCGTGCCGCGGGCCAGGTCGGCTTCCAGTTCATCCAGCCAGAGGGTATAGCGGGGAAGCTCCGCGGAGCAGTGCCACTGGCGCAGGGCATCAAGGTCCCGGTTCAGGGTGGCTTTTTGTTCACCGGTCAGGTCGACGTAGTCTTCCACCCACCAGACCACACCCCAGTCGGCATAACGGTAGGCCAGTTTGGTTGAGCTGCACCCGGCAAGTATCAGCATCAGGACTGCGAGGCCGAGGAAGCCAGGGCGTTTGCTGAGCCTTCGATGATCCATCATGAAAGTCTCTCGGTAATAAGCCGTATGGAAAAATGTTGCATGCTTACTAAGATGCAAGCCTTACCTATACAATACGCCATCGCCGGCGGAACAGATGCCGGCAGACCCGATGGAATCCTGGAGTTGGAATGTCAAAGTTTACTGTAGCCCGTGCGCGCCAGTTTATCTTCTCGCTTTATATGTCCTGCATCATGTCGCTGATGATCTCCGGCATTATCACCCTGATCAACACAGGGATGTCGGACGGGTTCTTGTCCCGGTGGATCGGCGCCTGGCTGGTGGCCTGGGCGATCGCCTTTCCGTTGGTGATTTTTATTGCGCCGCTGGCGGGCAAGATGGCCGATGCCACCGTTGCGAGGCTATCAGGCCCGAAATAATTTTCGGGCCTATTGAATCGAGGTACTGGCGGAATCTGCCCGGGACACGGCGGTACCGGTAGGCGGCCGGTAGTGCAGGGAGTGCAGAACCCGGTCGAGTACGGCTCGGCCGTTCCAGGCCGGGGAATTATTGACCATACCAACGATTGCCCAGGTGGTGTTGTTTTCATCGCGGGCAAAGCCTGCAATGGAACGTACGTCTGCCAGGGTACCGGTTTTGATGCGCCCTTCACCATCCATCCCCGTGTTGCGTAACCGCCTGGCCATGGTTCCGTCCATGGCAATGATCGGTAGCGAGGCCATCAGGTCAGAGGCATACCGGCTTTCCCAGGCATGCTGCAGAATTCGGGCACCCTGCCGGGCGGTGATGCGGCCATGGCGGGTCAGGCCGGAGCCGTTGTCGATCACCATGCCAGCGGTGTTGATGCCTTTCTGCTCGAGCCAGTCATAAATGGCCCGGATACCGGCTACCCGGTCATCGTTGTCCGAGTCTTGCCGCACTTCTGCGCCAATGGCCAGAAGCATCTGCCGGGCCATTACGTTGCTGCTCCACTTGTTGATGTCCCGCACCATGGTTACCAGGTCGGGCGAGGTGGTTCGCATGACCAGCCGCAGGTCTTCCGGCGTGTGTTCAAAACGGTCGCCGCCGCTCACGATAATGCCCATTTCTGACAGTACCGTGCGAATGGTCGAGGCCGCGTAGTGATCGTGGGGTAGCAGTGACATATAGGTAGTGGTGCGGCAACCCTGAGGCAGCTCGCCGGTCACCTGCACGGTCACCCGCTGGTCGTCATGAAACACCGGTTGCCATTTGAAGTCCCGACGGGATGGGCAGGGGCCTTCCGGCACGGCGGTTACCCGGTTGTCGATGGTGACTTCGCCAAGGTTGGGGGTGGTCCAGGCCTGAGTGCCACGCTCGTCTGCCCGTACCTGGAAATGCAGCAGGTTCAGGTTGGTGAGGTAGGCCGAAGGCTCCACCAGGAAAGGCGCGTACGGGTTGTTGCCATTATCTTCAAAATGCGGGAAGCCGCCATCAACCTGAAAATAACTGCCGTCCAGCACCAGGTCGCCGCTGATGCGGTTTATTCCCATGTCTTTGAGTTCCCTGAGTGTGCCCCACAGCCGCTCCAGGGTCAGCTTCGGGTCGCCGCCGAAGCGCACATAAAGGTTACCTTCCAGGGTATCGCCCACCATCTGGCCATCGGTCAGAAAATCGGTATTCCAGTGGTGATTGGGGCCAAGCAGTTCCAGGGCGGCGTAGGTGGTTACCAGCTTCATGATGGAGCCGGGGTTCATCAGCTGGTCAGCGTTTACATACTGGTCGATGCCCGGGCCGTTCAGGGGCACGGCGGCAACGCTCAGGCCTTGCTCGTTGTTCAGGGATTTGGAGGCGTAGTCACGGATCTCGGAAGCCCACAGCCCGGAACTGGAGAAGCTTCTGGCCGCATCCTCCTGGCTCTGGGCCAGTGCCGGCGCGCTGAGTGAGAAGGCCGTAGCCGCAGCAATCAACAGACGGCTGGGTTTTGAAAATCTCCAGAGTGAGCATGCACTCACCCTTGAACCTTGCAGTCGCATGGCCTGAGTCCCTTGTTAGCTTCTTTTCCTACCATAGCCCATCTTACGGGTTTGTACTATGCAAAAAAGTGATACATGACGTTAAAAAATGACAGTAGCCACGTTGTTTCTATTGAAGTTTTGTTTCAATTTTCCGCTGGGCTTTGTGAATCAGTGAGTTACTGTGACCCCGGGTTTGTGGCCCTGCAGCCAATGGTGAGTGCAAAATATGTGGGACAATGCCTGAAATACTCAACAACAAAGGGAAACATCCATGTTTCGAGCCCTCAAGCATCAGGTTAACGTGCTGGAGTCTGTGGCCACGTCTTCGTTTTCGGCCTGGCGCGGGTGTCTTGTGGTCAAGGCCGTGCCGCAACCGGAAAAGCCGCTGATTCTCTTTGATATTGAAGCCTGCCCGTTCTGCCGCAAGGTGAGGGAAGCGTTGACTGCCCTGCACCTGGATGCAGAGATTCGCCCGTGCCCGAAAGGCGGCCGGATTTTCCGGGCGGAAGCCGAGGCCGTTGGCGGCAAAAAGCAGTTTCCGTTGCTGGTGGACCAGAACACCGGTGAAACCCTGTATGAGTCAGACGCGATTGTGGAGTACCTGTTCCGTCAGTACGCCAATCGTCCTGTGCCGGGTTATTACAAAGGCAAATCCTGGCAAACCGCCCTTGGCGCGGCTGGCTCTGCCGCCAGTGAGTTGAGGGGCATGCGGGCGAGGCCTGCCAAACGCCCGGCCCAGACGCTGCATTTGTGGAGTTTTGAGGGCAGCCCGTTCTCCCGTTTGGTTCGAGAACGCCTGTGCGAATTCGAAATTCCCTACACTCTGCATAACCTGGGCAAAGAGCATTGGACCGAAATCGGCCCGGCCGTTCAGCGCATCAAGCCCGGCCCCTATGAGCCCGAGGCTGGCGGCAAGCGTGATGCGTTCTTTCAGGCGCACGGTCGGGTACAGGTGCCGTACCTGGAAGACCCCAACACCGGCCAGAAGCTGTTTGAATCTGCCCGTATCCTGGCCTACCTGGAAAAAGAATACGCCATGTGACGCGCAGGCTGCTCCGGGTATGGCAATCGTGCCTGGAGCAGGTATCATCGGCGCCGGTAACCTGACAGCCGATTCCGGGAGAGTGCGATGTATACGGGCCAGTGTTTGTGTGGCGAGATCAAGTTTGAATACGGTGGCCCGCTTGGCCCCATCGCGTTGTGCCATTGCAGCCAGTGTCGCCGAGCCCACGGCAGTGCCTTCTCGGCCAGTGCTCCGGTTCAGAAGGTGCGTTTTCACTTTACCCGGGGCGAAGACAAGGTGACCGAATTCGAGTCTCGTCCAGGCAAGTACCGGGCCTTCTGCAGCTGCTGCGGCAGCCAGTTATACAGCCGGGTAGACGCCATTCCCGGTATTCTGCGTTTGCGCATCGGCGTGCTCGATGAACCGGTCGGCAAGAAAGCGGCCCAGCATGTCTACGTGGGTACGAAGTCTGACTGGTTCGATATTACCGATGATCTTCCGCAGTTCGAGAAAACCGAAAGAACCAACGATCCGCACTGACCGTCTATTTCGCCGGAACCATTCGGTAAACCTTGCCCCTTGGTGAATCTGTCAGTAACCAGAGGGCGCCGTCTGGCCCCATTCGTACATCCCGGATGCGCTCTCCCAGCTCGGTCAGTAAATCTTCCTCTTCGGTAACCTTCTCGCCATCAAAACTCAGGCGCACCAGTTTGCGCATTTTCAGCGCACCAACAAACACATCACCTTGCCACTGGGGAAACAGCTCTCCGGTATAGAACGCCATGCCCGATGGCGCGATGGAAGGATCCCAGTAGTGCAGGGGATCGGCCGCGCCCTCCATGGTGGTTCTGCTGGAAATCGGAACGCCTGAGTAATCAATGCCGTAGGTCACCTTCGGCCAGCCGTAATCGTTGCCAGCCCTGATGATATTGATTTCATCGCCACCCCGGGGGCCGTGTTCGTGGCTCCAGACCTCACCGGTGTCCGGGTGCAGGGTCATGCCCTGAATGTTGCGGTTGCCGTAGGTGAAGAAGGTGTCGTTGATGTCCGAATTGCTGAGGAAGGGATTGTCAGGTGCGGGTTCTCCGTTAATGGTGATGCGGTGCACGCCACCGGCGTCGTCCCGGGTGTCCTGGGCCCGCTCCATCTCGCCGCGGTCACCAACAGAAATGTATAGATGGCTATCCTGGCCAAGCACCATGCGCCCGGCAAAATGCCGGGTGGTGTTGCCTCGCGGCGATGCTTCGAAAATTACCTCCGCATCACTCAACGCCTTGCCGTCAAACCTGGCCCGGGCTACCCGGGTGGTCATGCCCTCACGATTTCTGTGGGCATAGCTGAGAAACAGCGTCTGGTTATCTTCAAACTCCGGATGCAGCAATACATCCAGCAGGCCGCCCTGGCCGGCAACTACTAAATCCGGCACACCGGTAACCGGCTCCTTGTGCAGCTCCCCGTCGCGAATCACCCGAAGCCGGCCGGCCCTTTCGGTGACCAGTTGCGAGCCGTCTGGCAGGAACGCGAGGCTCCAGGGGTGTTCGAGTCCCTCGGCAGCGGTTTCCAGCTGAACACGCCCATTATCGGAATCAAAGGTCTGATCCGCGGTGGCCTGGGTTGCGGCGATAAAGACTCCCAAAGCCAGTGCCAGCGGTTGGTGAAGGAACATAAAAACCTCCTGGTGTGTGCTTCCAGTCGATGCTCTGGCTTTAACCATAGTACCTGGATGCCGTTTCTTCTGAACCTAAGCTCTCCGGGGTTTGTAAAAATAATCTACCAGCTATTTCAAATCATAATGATTCGCATTAATATAATTGTGTCAGGTTTTGACCTTTAATCCTCCCACTCTTGATTCGTTAAACTACGGAGTCGTTTGATGTACCGAAATCCGGAACCCCGTTTTCGCCGCAAGGCCCTGATCACCGCTATTGTGTGCACCAGCTTGTCCGGCATGGCCGCCGCGCAGGAGAACGAACCCACGGCATTGGATGCATTAGACGTGACAGCGCCCCGGAGCCAGGTTACTTCCGAGTCGACGGGCAGTTACATCAGCGGCACAACAACGTCTTCTACCAGAATGGAGTTGACCCACCGCGAAACTCCGCAGGCTGTTACCGTGATCACCCGGGAACAGATGGACGATTTCGCCCAGAACGACATCAATGACGTTCTCGAAGGCACCACCGGTGTCACCGTCGAGTCGGTGGAAACGGACCGCACTTACTACACCTCACGCGGTTTCGACATCAACAACTTCCAGTACGACGGTGTTGGCATGCCAGCGGTATACGACAACGTGCAGGGCGAGCTGGATACCGCCTTCTTTGATCGCGTGGAAGTGGTTCGGGGCGCCAACGGTTTGATGACCGGTTCCGGCAGCCCGGCCGCCACCGTCAACTTCATCCGCAAGCGCCCAACCGCAGACACCAATGCCTCGGTTGCGGTGACTGGTGGTTCCTGGGACAAAAAACGGATTGTCGGTGATGTTTCCGGTGCCGTGTCTGAATCCGGTGCGGTGCGCGGCCGTGTGGTGGCCGGTTATGAGGACAAAGGCTCCTACCTGGACCGGTATAACAACGAAAAGCAGATGTTCTACGGGGTGCTGGAAGCAGGCCTGACCGATACCACGTTGCTGACTCTTGGCCACGCCATTCAGACGTCTGATACGGACAGCCCGTTGTGGGGTGCGCTGCCTCTGTTCTACTCCGATGGCTCAGCGACAGATTTTGCGCGTTCAACCAGCACGGCTTCCGACTGGTCCTACTGGGACAACACCCAGCACAACAGCTTTGTTGAATTGCGCCAGGAGCTCGCCGGTGGCTGGAGAGCGACAGGCACGGTGTTCCGGCTGGAGAATGAAAGCGAGTCCGAACTCTTTTACCAATACGGTACGCCTGATCGCCAAACGGGTGAGGGGCTTAAATCCTATCCGAGCCAATACGACCTGGATGTGGCGCAGTGGGTAGTAGATGCATACGCCACCGGTCCGTTCCAGCTGGCTAACCGCACCCATGAGCTGGTGTTGGGAGCATCCTGGTCTCGCTCGGAGACGGTAGACGAGTCCCGCTATGGCCGCGGCATCGGGGATCCATTGCCACCGCTGAATGAGTGGGATGGCAACTATCCCAAGCCCGCTTTCGATAATGGTGTTGGCGGCTCTGACTGGACTGACCGTGAAACGTCTACCTATGCTGCCGCTCGCTGGACGCTGACTGATCAACTCACAGCAATCACAGGGCTCCGTCTGACCTGGCTGGATAACAAGGGGGAGAGCTACGGTGCAACCAAGGAAAGCAGCTACGATGCGGTAGAAACGCCGTATGCGGGCCTGATCTACGACATCAACGATGATCATTCGGTCTACGCCAGCTATACCGAGATTTTCACTCCGCAGACTGAGGTGGACATCAATCGCGATCGACTGGATCCCATTGACGGGGTCAACTATGAGCTGGGCCTGAAAAGTGAGTTTCAGAACGACCGTGTGAACACCACTATTGCTTTGTTCCAGACTGAGCAGAAGAACGTAGCTGAGGCAGCAGGAGTGTTACCCGGGACCAATGATTCTTACTACACCGCTGTGGATGGGTTGACCAGCCGGGGTGTGGAGGCCGAAATAGTGGGTGATCTCACCGACCGAATCCAGCTTTTCGCCGGTTATACCTATGTGGATATTGAGGGCAAGGATGGTAAAGGGGCCAAGTCCTTCGTGCCGGAGCATCTAGCCCAGTTACGTGCTACCTGGAAGGTGCCTGGGGTCGAAGGGTTCAAGCTTGGTGGCAAGGTACGCTGGCAGTCTGAGATTACCCAGGAACAGGGTGTTGCTACCACCGGCCCGAATGCTGGTGAGACCATCGTCACAGAACAGGGGAGCTATGCGGTGCTGGATCTGATGGCAAGCTATGATTTCGCCCGAGACTGGAATGCAACCCTGAACGTAAACAACGTTACCGAGGAGAAGTACATCGAGAGCCTGAAGAAATTTGGTGCCTCGGCCCAGGGTTTCTACGGTGAGCCGGCCAATGCCAGCCTGACCGTTTCCTGGGTGTATTAACGAGTGTCAGGGCAGCCGGCGGTACTGGCTGCCCTTATTGTTTCAGCCCATACGTTCTTTTCGATAGATCCCACACGTCCCGCAATAGCCACCTCCTGGCAGTAAATATTTGAGGCAGCACCCTTTGCGCTGAGGGATGGCGCACCGCTGTTGGCTGAATTCCGCCGGAATCCAGTCAATATAGCGGTTGGCTTCGCATTTGAACTGCGCCAGCCAGCTACCGGCCTGTTTACACAACTCCTCTGGATTAACCTGGTTCCACACCACCGAATAGGGCGCCCCCAACGCCAGCCCGACACTGCTCCAATAGGCCCCCGGGCTGACACCAAAATGCTGTCGGAACACACCGTACCAATCTTGCATCTGCCCACTCAGAGACTGTATGAACGCCTCAGGCTCCAAGCGCTCCTGTGCACT
Source organism: Marinobacter sp. G11 (assembly GCF_021282325.1). Lineage (NCBI taxonomy): Bacteria > Pseudomonadati > Pseudomonadota > Gammaproteobacteria > Pseudomonadales > Marinobacteraceae > Marinobacter > Marinobacter sp. G11. The sequence continues at coordinate 41,078 of NZ_JAJSPB010000001.1, read as the reverse complement.
GGCTGCATATTGCCAGCGGGACTGGCCTTCTGGTCCAGATGGTTCCCGGCACAGAAAAACCCGCTTGGGATTCAGGGCGACACTGCTGCCATCCCGGAACAGCCGGATCACCAGTGGTCCGATAATCTGAAGTGCCAGGCTCTGATGCAGGACAGAAAGCCGCGCCTTGCGAAGTCGCGGATGATCGGCATCCGGATAATCCTCGAGGACCTGTTGTTGCAGAAGGTCTGGATTTGCCAGTAGCTGGGCAAGGGAGAACAACGCGGGTTGTTCGCGGTTGGCGGGAGTCAGTGCGCTGTCCATCAGAGTGGTAGCGTCAAGGCCGTGGCGGGCCGACAGATTGTGGTAATCCGTCAGCCATTGCGTTGCTGCCTCAGCCGCGACCATGACGGCTTAGCCCCCACAAGAAGTACAAGCCGCCAACCAGGGCCGCCAGCAGTCCGGCGGGTAGCTGATTGGGATACACCAGAACCCGGGCCAGATAGTCTGCCAAGGAGAGCAGTAGCCCGCCGGCCAGGGCCGCGACCAGCATTTGCCGGCCCACGGTCTGCTGGCCCAGTACCCGGGCCAGGTGCGGGGCGATCAATCCGACGAAGCTTAATGGCCCGATGACCACGGTCGACGCTGCGGTAAGCACGGCAGCCAGCACCAATAGCAGAAGCCGTGCCCGCGGTACCCTCAGGCCGAGGGACGAAGCCGATGTTTCACCCAGCGGCAACAGCGTAAGCGGTCGCAGGGCAAGCAACAGCAAGGCACCGAGGCTGACCACCAGTGCCAGTAAACCGAAGGCTTCGGATTCGGAGATCAGCCAGGTTGAACCGTACATCCAGTTCAGCAGGCGAGAGGCAACGGTGCCGCCAGAGGCCATTACCAGCCTCAGGCCGGCATCCATGAATACGTACAGCGCCAGGCCGCCAAGCAACAGTTGATTGCCCGCGAAGTGGTGCTTGCGGGCCAGCAGCAGTAACAGCCCCAGGGCGCCGGCGGCACCCACCGTGGCGGCGGCCAGTTGGCCAAGACGGCCAATCTCGAGTCCGGTCAGAACCAGAACTACCATCACTAACGCTGCTCCGCCGCTGATGCCCAGCAGTTCCGGGCTGCCCATGGGGTTGCCGGTCATCCGCTGGATCAGGGTGCCGGCCATACCCAGCGCCATGCCGGCGAGGATGGCGGCCATTAATCTCGGGCCTCGCCATACCCACGCGTCTGTCCACTGTGCCACGGGCGTCCAGTTCCAGCCCTCAAGGCCCGGAGACCAGCCCATGGAGAGAATGATGGTCAGAGCCAGTATAGAGCACAGGGCTGCGGCGACCATTGCGGGATGTCGCCGGCGGGGCAGAAACCCCGCGGGGCTGCTGTCCTGACCGGGCATATGGTGCGTGTTACGGAAGCCTTGAAGTGCAAGCAGAATGATAGGCCCGCCAATCAATGCCGTGGTGGTGCCGGTAGGCACCAGCGAGCCACCATCCCAGGTGGTGGCCCACTGCGCGAGGGTATCAGCCAGCAATAGCAGGCCCCCGCCGGCCAGAGTGCTCCACAGCAGTCGTTCAGTCAGGCTCCTGGCCCCCAGCAGTCGCGCCAATACCGGTGCAGCCAGCCCCACGAAGGCCACTACGCCCACCCGGCTGACCACCACCGAGCTCATGATCACCACCAGAAACAGCGCAACAGCACGAAGCAGTGAGACTTTCGCCCCCAGTGAGTTTGCCGATGCCTGGCCGAGCTGAAGCAGCTGTAGCGGGCGCATCAGGGCCACCATCGCAGCGGCAATAACCAATACCCGGGGGAGCAGATCAAAGAAGGGGCCCCAGTTGTTCTGTACCAGGGATCCAGCGCCCCAGATAAACAGGTTGCCGAGCCATTCACCTTTCAACAGCAGGAATGCCATGTTGATGGCGCCCAGAAAGAAGGTGACAACCAGCCCGGCCAGAATCACGGTGACCGGCGAGAAGCCGAGTCGCCAGGTGAGCACTATGACCAGGCCGATGGCGAGCAAGCCGCCGGCCACTGCGGCAAGGTCAGGACTGAAAGCCAGCAAGCCCGGCGCAAACAGGGTGGCAACCGTGACACCAAACTGGCCCCCGGCTTCCACCCCCAAGGTGGTGGGTGAGGCCAGTGGGTTGCCCAGTACCTGCTGGGTAACGGCTCCCGCCAGACCCAGCGCGCAGCCAATCAGTATCGCGATGGAGACCCTCGGTGCCCAGCTGAAGTGGGCCAAAACGGAGGCGTAGTTATTGCCATCAAACGTCCAGAACGCCGATATAAGTTGTGGAAGCTGTAGCTGATCGAGCCAGGGCAAGGCGCTGGTGGCCAGTGCGGCCAGCCAGAGTAGAGCGACTGCAACGGGCAGCCTGGCGGGAATTTCTGGGCGATTGGAAACGCGCAGGGTAGACTCAACGGACATTGTCGCTGCCCCCTTCAATCAGGGCGTCGGTCAGGGCAACGGCCAGGCGTTTCACCGGGTATACGCCACCGAAAGGCCAGGCAGCAGGAATCCGGTAGATCTCCTCGTCTCGCACTGGTGGCAGGTAGGTCCAGAACGGGCTGTTGGCCAGACTGTCGGCCAGCCCTGGCATCAGGGGTTCTATCACCACGATGCGGCTGTTCCTGGCATCCGCCACAGATTCCAGGCCAATGGCTGAAAAACCCCAATAGTTGCCAGGATCTGACCAAGCATTGGTAAGCCCAAGGCTTTCCACGGCTGTCTGGAACAGACCGTTGGGGGCATAGATGCGTACATGGCGGTCATCCAGAAAGTTCACTAGAGCAACCGGTTTGTCGGTGATGCCGGCTTGCTCCAGCCGTTTCCGCTGTTGGTTCAGGGTCTGTTCGATATCGGCCAGTACCGCCTCTGCGCGATCTTTTCGGCCGGTGATTTCTCCCAGGGTTGTCAGCATTTCCCGGGCCTTGTCGTACGGTCGAGCGCCTTTTTTGTACACGCTGATGACGTAGGTGGGCGTAATTCGTTCCAACAGTTCGGCCGCCGGAGCCATTTCGGTGCTGGTGACGATCAGATCGGGTTTCAGCTCTGCAATCGCCTCGAGGCTGGGAGCGACCCGTGTGCCGACATTGGCAACACCCTCAGGCAGTTCCGGCTCCTGAACCCAGGTGGCGTAGCCGGCCTTATCGGCCACGCCAACGGGGGAGATGCCCAGCAATAGCAGGGATTCGGTGGCGGCCCAGTTCAGCGCGACAATGCGTTCAGGGGGGGCGTCGAGGGTTAGCGTGCCGCCTTCGTGTTGCCAGGTCTGGGTCATTCCTGCAATTGGCAATAACAGGAGCAGAGCGCCAAGCATGATAGCTTTTGGGTTAATGGACATAGGAAACCCATTGCCCCGGTGCCCGCTCCATCACGCCCATGGGGACGCTGTAGATGGACTCCAGAATCTGGCTGTCCATGATCTCCGCCGGCGTGCCATCGGCCACCACCTGGCCCGCTTTCAGGGCTACCAACCGGTCGCAGAAGCGGGAGGCCAGATCGACATCGTGCAGTACCACAATCACGGTCAGTTCTCGCTGGCTGGCAAGGCGCTGCACCAGACGCAGCGTTTCCACCTGGTGTTTCACATCCAGGGCGGAGATGGGTTCATCCAATAGCAGGCAGCGTGTTTGCTGGGCAAGTAGCATGGCAATCCAGGCCCGTTGGCGCTCACCGCCGGAGAGGGTGTCTACAGAGCGGTGTTGAAAAGGTTTTAGATCGGTATCGGCGATAGCCTGGTCAATCAGTGAGTGGTCTTTCTCGCTGTATCGGCCAAGCGGGCCGCGCCAGGGATAACGGCCCAGTGCCACCAGCTCCCTTACCGTCAGGCCATCGGTGCCGGGCGGGTGCTGGGGCAGGTAGCCGACAATCCGGGCAAAGGCGCGGGCGCCGAGGCTTTTCGCGGTTTTACCCTCAAGCCTGACTTCACCGGCACAGGCTGGAATCTGCCTGGCCAGTGATTTCAACAACGTGGATTTGCCTGAGCCGTTGTGGCCAAGCAGGGCGGTTACCTGGCCTTCGTTAAAGGCCAGGCTAATGTTTTGAAGGATAGCCGTGCTGCCAATGTGGACGGCGAGTTCGCAGACTTCGAAAAACGCGGACATTCAGATTCCCCTGTTTCTTTGGCTGGCAGGATAATCTAAATGCGAATACCTATCAATATTATCTCTGTGGCGGTGTGGCCTACTTACGCCTGCCCGGTTTGCACACGCCATTGTGCAGCGTAGGCGCCGTTATTGCGGATCAGGCTGTCGTGGTCGCCTTCCTCGACAATCCGGCCATTCTCGACCACGGCAATGGTGTCAGCATCCACAATGGTGGAAAGCCGGTGGGCAATCATGATGACGGTTCGGTTATGGCCAATGCGCTTGAGCGAGCGTTGGATGGCAGCTTCGGTTTCGTTATCCACGGCACTGGTTGCTTCGTCCAGCACCAGGATGGGCGGATTCTTCAGCAGCGCCCGGGCCAGAGACAGCCTTTGACGCTGGCCGCCGGACAGGCGAATGCCCCGTTCACCTACTGGTGTGTCCAGGCCTTCCGGTAGCGCCTCAATAAAGGACCAGGCCTCGGCAGTACGGGCGGCATCAATGATCTCTTCTTCGCTGGCATCGGGTTTGCCATAGGCAAGGTTGTCGCGGATGCTGCCCTCAAACAGGTAAACATCCTGGCTGACCAGGCCAATGGCATCGCGCAGGGACTTCAGGCTCACGTCACGAATGGGCTGGCCATCAATCCGGATGTCTCCATGGGAGGGGTCGTAGAACCGCAACAACAGCTTGATCAACGTGGACTTGCCGGAGCCGGTTGCGCCCACCAATGCCAGGGTATTGCCTGCTGGAACGTTCAGGGTAATGTCCTGTATGCCGGCGCCGCTGCCGGCGTAACGGAAGCTCACCTGATTGAATGAGACCTGTCCACGTACAGGTTGTTCGAGTGTCTTGCCGGCTTCATCCCGAACGTTTACCGGTTCGGCGAGCAGATCAAGAATCCGTCGGGTACTGGCCATGGCCCGTTCAAACAGGTCGATCACTTCCGCCAGACCGGTCAGGGGCCAGAGCAGTCGCTGGGTGAGGAACACCAGAACCCCGTATGCGCCGACGTTCAGGCTGCCCTCCAGCGCCATCATGCCGCCAACCGTGAAGGTAGCCAGGAAGCCGGCCAGAATGGCCATGCGAATGACCGGAATGAACGCGGAACTGATGCGAATGGCGCGGCGGTTCGCATCAACATAGGCTTCGCTCGCGTCCTTCAGGCGTTTTGCTTCGCGCTGTTCGGCGGTGAAGCTCTTGATCGTGGCGATGCCACCCAGATTGTTGGCCAGGCGGCTGGACAGGTCGCCTACTTTCTCCCTTACGTCTGCGTACAGCGGACCGGCTTTGCGCTGGAAATAGAAGGCGCCCCAGATAATCAGGGGAATCGGTGTGAACGCCAGCAGGGCGATCAGTGGCGACAGCACAAAGAACACGGCACCCACAGCTACTACGGTAACCGCTACCTGGATCATGGCATTGGCGCCGCCATCCAGGAAACGCTCCAGCTGGTTTACATCGTCGTTCATGGTGGCGACCAGTTGCCCGGAGCTGTTCGCCTCAAAGAAACTCATGTCCAGACGCTGGGCGTGTTCATAAGCGTCTTGCCGGAGATCGGACTGTAGTCGCTGGGCCAGGTTACGCCAGAGAATCTGGAACAGGTACTCAAACAGCGACTCGCCCGCCCAGATGAAGAAGGTGAGCACCGCCAGGATGGTGATCTGCTCCTGAGCAGTCTCAAAGCCCAGGCCGGCAACGAAGCTTTCCTCCTGGTTCACCACCACATCAATAGCGACACCAATCAAAATCTCCGGAGCAATGTCGAAGAGCTTGTTGATGATCGAACAGGTAGTGGCTGCAATGATCTGCCGGCGATAGCCCCGGGCGTATCGAAGCAGTCGGCCAAGGGCGGCGACGCTGCTGGTGTGAGGGCTGTTTGACGACATAATCCGCTTCCTTCTTGCTGTGGCTGGGCTTGCCAAAGGCAGGAAGGGTAGCGGATTCTCCGTTATTTTAAAATAGAATCATTATCACTTGTGGGTGTTGCGTTGCAGCCAACGGTCGAGTTGATCGGCGAACTCCTTTCGGTCGGCCTGGCCCAAGGGTGCGGGGCCGCCGGTGACTTGACCGGCACTGCGCATTTCTTCCATGAAGTTACGCATGGCCAGGCGCTGGCGGATATTCTCTTTGGTAAAGGCCTGTCCCCGGGGGTTGAACACATCGGCACCTTTTTCGATCGCTTCCGCTGCCAGGGGGATGTCTTGGGTGATCACCAGGTCGCCTTTGCTCATCTGGTCCATGATTTCGTTGTCGGCGACGTCAAAGCCCTGGGGAACCAGGCGGCGGCTGATGTAGGGGCTCGGCGGCAGGGTGATGACGTGGTTGGCGATGAAGGTGGTCTGGACTTGCCAGCGGGTAGCGGCGCGGCAGAGGATTTCCCGGATGGGTACGGGGCAGGCGTCGGCGTCGACCCAGATTGGCATTTAACTTTCCTTCGGTAACTTGGTGTATTGTCAGTTTAACCGTTCAGTGCGGGTGCGGGTTAGTTTTGGCCCGCTGATTCCTGGTGGTGGTATAATTCGATACTCATTCAATTAACAGGAAATGATAATGTCTCAACTTCCTCCATGCCCCCAGTGCAGCTCTGAATACACCTATGAGGACGGCGTTCAGCTGGTTTGCCCCGAATGTGGCCATGAGTGGACTGAAGCGGAACAGGCGGAGGCCGCAGCTGGCAAGGTGGTTCGCGATTCCAACGGCAACGAGCTTCAGGACGGTGATACGGTAACAGTGATCAAGGACCTGAAGGTGAAGGGTTCCAGCCTGGTGGTGAAAGTCGGCACCAAGGTGAAGAATATCCGGCTGGTAGATGGCGACCATGATATCGATTGCAAAGTGGATGGCGTGGGTGCCATGAAGCTTAAGTCAGAGTTTGTCAAAAAGGCCTGACCGCTTTGATGGCCATTGCCGCAACCACCCTGGCTTTTGTGGTTACCTGTGGGCTGTTGCGGCAAGGCCTGCCATATGAGCGGTGGGATGATTGAGTCTCAGCCCTGGCTGACGGCCCGCACTTGTTGATCAAGCTCTTTGGCCAGGCCGGGGTCGAGGTTCAGGGCCGCGGCCAGTTGGTCCAGCCACGCTCGTTCCATGGCGTTCTGGTCATCAATCATAACGGCGCTGACCACATAGATTTCCCGGCTTGCCTGGGGGGAATCCGCGTTTTTGGCAAGCGCCTGGGCGTCCAGCGGGGCATCAAACTGTTGTTGAATCCAGTTGTGTAATTCGTCGTCTGGCCCCAGTTTTTCGATTTCCTGAGTGAGCAGTGCGCGTTCGTTGGCATCTACGTGGCCATCAGCCCGGGCAGCCATGATCATGGCCTGCAGTATCTCAAGGCCACGTTGTTCCTGCTCGGCACCTTGCAGTTGTTCAAGAGGCCGGCCCTGTTGGGCTGGCGCTTGCTGAGGGGCGCCCTGTGCGTTGCTCTGGTAATTCTGGTAGGCCTTCCACGCCAGCGCGCCTACACCTGCAAGAGCGCCATATTTCAGCGCCGTGCCGCCCATCTTCCTGCCGCGTTTGGAACCCAGCATCAGGCCCAGGGCACCGCCGCCCAGCAGGCTCTTGACATCAATCCCGCTGCCGCCATTCCCGCCAGAGACCTGGTTGCCAAGGCTGCCCATCAGGCTGTTTATATCCATTCCACCGCTGCTTCGGGATTGGCCACCTTGAGCCTGGCCCATGATCTGATTCAGTACCGGCATGACGTTCATTGTTCAGCTCCTTCGAGGGGCGTTGCCCGTGTTTGCTCATTGAGTTTAGCCACAATAAACCATAACCAACATGAATCCGGGATGAACGTATTGTCAGGCGCCTGCCCGTAAAGTTCCTTTGATCATTTCCGAACCATCGTCTAAATATTAAACAGGGTGTCCGTTAGCACCCGGAGAAATCCCGCAGCGCGTAACCCGCGCCAACAACAAGACGAACCACCCCACCGCTGCCGTTGCCCGCCACAAGCAGGCTTTAGTGCAGCCAGGCTTTTATCGCGAAGCCGGGGGACAGGAGGATGGGATGAAAGAAGTCCACGAGTTTCATGTGGATAGCACCCGCTATCTGGATGATCACGGCAAGCCCCTGAGTGAGCTGCCGCGCCAGGCCGGGAACACCGACAGGGTTCTGGCCGCCTACCGCAACATGGTGCTGACCCGCACCTTCGATTCCAAAGCCATTGCCCTGCAACGTACCGGAAAATGCGGTACCTATCCCTCTGTGCTGGGGCACGAAGTGGTGGGCACGGCCATTGGCCAGGGCATGTCGAAGTCCGATGTGTTTGTGCCTTACTATCGGGACCAGGCTGCCCATATTCTGCGGGGCGTCAGCCTCAGGGAGTTGCTGCTGTACTGGGGCGGCGACGAGCGCGGCAGCGCCTGGCAGAACTGCCCGGAAGATCTGCCCATATCGGTACCGATTGCCACCCAGTGCTGCCATGCCGTAGGTGTGGCCTCTGCCATGAAAATTCGCGACCAGCAGCGGGCGGTGGTGTGCTGCATTGGCGATGGCGGTACCTCCAAGGGTGACTTTCTGGAAAGTATCAACCTGGCCGGTGCCTGGCACCTGCCGGTGGTGTTTGTGGTGATCAACAACCAGTGGGCGATTTCCACCCCGCGCAGCCTGCAAAGCGGCGCCGAAACCATCGCCCAGAAAGCCATCAGTGCAGGGTTGCCGGGCCACATTGTGGATGGCAACGACTACTTCGCGACGATTGAAGCACTGGACGCTGCTCTGGAGCGGGCCCATGGCGGCAAGGGTGCAACCGTGATTGAAGCGGTGACCTACCGGCTGGGCGACCACACCACCGCAGATGATGCCACCCGCTACCGCACCGCCGAAGATCTTAAACGCGCCTGGGAAAAGGATGGCATCAAGCGCCTGCAGAACTGGCTTCATGACAGCGGACACTGGAGCCCGGACAAGGAGAAGGCCCTGCAGGCGGACTGCAAGCAAGCCGTAGAAAAGGCCGTGGAGGAATACCTGGCCACCGAGGCCGAGCCACCCACCGCTATGCTGGATTACCTGTTTGAAACTCTCCCGGCCGCGCTGCAACCCCAGCGCGAGCAGATTGCCAGCAAATATCGGGGAGGTGCCGCATGAATACGGCAAAGCGTTCGAATGAAGCCCGTGACGTGCCCCTGGTGGAAGCGGTCAACATGGCCCTGCACCGGGCCATGGCGGACGACGAAAACGTGGTGGTGCTGGGCGAAGACATCGCCACTAATGGCGGCGTGTTTCGCGCCACGGTGGGCCTGAAAGAAGCCTTCGGATTCAAGCGGGTGATGGACACACCGCTGGCGGAAAACCTGATTGCGGGCACCGCCATCGGCATGGCCACCCAGGGCCTGAGGCCGGTGGCAGAGTTCCAATTCATGGGCTTTATCTACGCCGGTATGGAGCAGATTGTCAGCCACGCTGCGCGCATGCGTAACCGCACCCGGGGCCGGCTGCATTGCCCGCTGGTGTTCCGGGCCCCTTTCGGTGGCGGTATCCATGCGCCGGAACATCACTCTGAAAGCACCGAAGCCCTGTTTGCCCACATCCCTGGCCTGCGGGTGGTGATTCCCAGTTCGCCACAACGGGCCTATGGCCTGCTGCTGGCGGCCATCCGCAATCCGGACCCGGTGATCTTTCTGGAGCCCAAACGTATCTACCGGGCAGTGACCCAGAGCGTGGAGGACAACGGAGAGGCGCTGCCGCTGGATACCTGCTTCACCCTTCGAGAAGGCGATGACGTCACCCTGATCACCTGGGGTGCCTGCGTGATGGAAGCCCTGCAAGCGGCCGACAAACTGGCAGAGCAGGGCGTGAGCTGCGAGGTGATCGATGTAGCCACCGTCAGCCCGCTGGACCGGGAAACCCTGCTGTGCTCTGTCGCCAAAACCGGTCGGGCGGTGATTATCCATGAAGCCTGCCGAAATGGCGGAGTGGGTGCGGAGGTAGCCGCTTCCATTGCCGAAGCGGCTTTTCTGGACCTGCAGGCGCCCGTGGTGCGGGTAACCGGCTACGACACTGTGATGCCTTACTACCGGAACGAGCAGTATTACCTGCCCCAGGTGGAAGACATTGTGAACGCCGTCGAACAGGTGATCGCGCTCTAGGAGGCCAACCATGAAAAACTTCAAACTCCCGGATCTGGGTGAAGGCCTGCCGGAAGCTGAAATTGTTGAATGGCATATCAAAGTCGGGGACACCGTAGACGTCGATCAGGTACTGGTCAGCGTGGAAACCGCCAAGGCCATCGTGGAAGTGCCGTCCCCGCAGGCCGGCACCATCGCCAAACTCTACGGCGAGCCCGGCGACATCATCCACACCGGCGAACCCCTGTTGGCCTTTGAAGGGGCGGGTGACGACACCGGTACGGTGGTGGGTGAGCTGAAATCCTCCCGCAAAGGGGATGGACAGGGCGCGCAGAAAGACCAGTTCATCGTCGGCGCTGCTGCTTCCAGCAAACGGGCCCGCGCCAACCGGGCCACTCCCGGGGTGCGGGCGCTGGCGGAGCGACTGGGTGTCAGCCTGGAAACCATCAAAGGCAGCGGCCCCGGCGGCCTGATCACCACAGACGACGTACACAAACAGGCTAGCCACCAGAAACAGCTGGGCGATGCCGAACCCTTGCGCGGCACCCGCCGAACCATGGCGAAGAACATGGCGTTGTCCCACGCCCAGGTAGTGCCAGTCTCCATTTTTGAGGATGTGGACATCGGCGACTGGAAAAAGGGCACCGACACCACCATGCGCCTGGTGCAGGCCATCGGGAAAGCCTGCGATGCGGTGCCAGCGCTCAACTGCTGGTTCGATGGCGACAACCTGAGCCGCCAGTTACTGAGCGAGGTGCACGTAGGCATCGCCGTGGATACGCCCGAAGGTCTGTTTGTGCCGGTGCTGAGAGACATTACCCACCGTAACCTGAAAGACCTGCGCAAAGGGCTGGAGAACCTGCGGGAAGCGGTGGCCACCCGCAAGATTCCACCAAAGGAGATGCAGGGTGCCACCATCACCCTGTCCAATTTCGGCACCATGACCGGCCAGTACGCCAACCCCATCGTCAGCCCGCCCCAGGTGGCTATCGTGGGTGCCGGGCGTATTCGGGAGAAGCTGGTGCCATATAATGGCGCTGCGACCATTCGTCGCATTCTGCCCCTGTCCCTGACCTTCGACCACCGGGCTGCCACTGGTGGCGAAGCCTCGCGGTTTCTGGGCGCGCTGGTCGATGCGTTGCAGAAAGCAGGCTGAACGCGCGGGCCGGTGTTCGCCGGCCTGCTGTTCCGGGTACTTGCCAACCGGCGCGTTGGCGACAACACTAAGGGCCTTCAAATGCCTGAAACCATCACCGTGCGAGACACCATGAACCGATTCAATAAACTGACCTCCGCGCTGCTGTTGGCCTGTACCACCCTGGCAACACCGTTACTGGCGGCTGATCATGGTAACCATGCTGGGCACAGCATGGTCCAGATCGACAACCCCTGGAGCCGGCCAACACCGCCGGGCACGCCCATGGGAGTGGGTTACCTGGCCATCACCAATAGCGGCGAGCAGGACATCACCCTGGTTGCGGCACAGAGCCCGAGAGCTGGCCATGTCTCCATCCACGAAACCTCCATGCACGAAGGCGTAATGCGCATGCAGCCGGTGAAGGGTGGCCTGGCCATTCCGGCCGGCGAAACCGTGGAACTGAAACCCCGCAGTTATCACCTGATGTTGGAGCAGTTACCCCAGCCCCTGGTTGAAGGCGAGAAAATTCCGGTGCAGCTGGACTTCGACGGTGCGGACGACATGGATATTGAGCTGGTGGTTCAGCCGCTGGATGGCATGCCTGTGGACCACTCGAAGATGGATCATTCCAAAATGAAACACTGAGGCGGCCTGAGGGTGTTCTGGTCCGGAAACGCTTAACGCTTCACGCAGGCAAAGATCGCGTTTCCGGACTCTCCATCCCAGGGCAAAATGCGTTCGTAGTCGTGCTCGAAGATGTGTACCTCGAACCACGGCTTCAGCAGCGCTTCGAACTCTCCGAAACTGAGTGCCACCATCGGGTGCTCATCCTGCCAGGACTCGCACACACCGTTGGTGTTGCGGTCAATACTCAGCCGCAATGATTGCCGCTCACCGGGGCCGGCGTAGTGCCAGCCGGAACGGAAACTGAACTCGCTGCCATCATGCTGCGCTGTGTGGCTGACATACAGGTTGTTATTGATGCGGGTTTTGTCCACCGCATTGAAGCAGAGCAGCCCGTTTTCTGATAACGCCTGGTGGGCACTGCGGATGCAGCCTTTGAGTTTCTCGATGCCATCGCTGTAGTGGATGGAATACAGAAAGCAGGTGACCAGGTCGAACGGCTGCGCTACCTGAAATGCACACATATCCCCAACGCTGAATACCGCCTCCGGGCAACGCTGCTGCGCTACATCCAGCATCGGCTGGTTGATATCCAGCCCCTGACACTGAAAACCGTCATCCAGGAAGTGACGAATATGCGGGCCGGTACCACAGGCCAGGTCCAGGTGGCTGTTGCCTCCGTTACCGAACAACTGATGCAGGCGTCGGATACCCCGGCTTTGCGCCCGGTAGTCGATATCTGCACACATCAGGTCATAGTACCCGGACAAGTCCGTGTATAAGGCATTGGTGGACACTGGAAAGCCTCTGCAGGATTAACTGGATCACCTCTGGCGATCAGCAGCTGCAGGGCAGGCAAGGCGCAGCGGGCGGGCGTTTCGAGGGCGGGGTATGGTACCGAATTTGCCCGTTAGCCGGTAGCACTTCCAGAAGCGGTTTCCGACTTATATTGACGGGTGGCATAAAGTCATTGTGGTCACTCTCCTTCGCTATTACGGCACTGCCTTGCACCTCGGGGCGTTGCGGCGGTTCTGAATTGAATGCAGAATGCCGTAACGGTTTAATCTGCTATTCAACAGCCCCGAGAGTGGAGTTCAGCTATGTCGCCAAAGGATATTGTGGCGCAGTTTATTTCAGACATTCACGCCCAGCGTTTTGACGAGGCCAAGACCTTGCTGGCGGAGGATGGCTTCGAGTATGTGGGGCCCAACATGCGCTTCCTCAGCCGGGACGACATGCTCGCTTACCAGTTCGGCATGGCCGCTATCCAGAAAGACCTTGTGCTGCGGCAGCTAAGCGCAGACGGCGAGCACGTGTTTGCGATCCTGGACTACCGGACGCATTTTGAACCCATCGGAGATGTGCGGCTTGCGGTATGGTTTCGCGTTCGTGATGACAGAATCCATACCATGGAAACTTTCTATAATGCCGCAGTAGTGGAGAATATGTTGGGGGGTAACCTGCCAACGGCAGGCTGAACAAGGCAGGTTCACATTGTTCAGCCCTGGCAGGCTGCCTTCAGGCACGCTCCCTGAAGGCAGGTTCTGATTACTGCCTTGCGCGCTTGCGGGCAGCGCCCAGGCCAAGCAGGCCCAGACCCAGAAGCGCCATGGTGCCGGGCTCCGGCACAGGCAATTCGGTGACGTTGAGGCGAGCTAGCATATTCACGGACGTAATGGCGTTCTCTGCAGTCAGGAAGGTTTCAAGGTCGCCTTCAAAACCGAGAAGGTCCAGGCTATACAGTATTTCGGTCGCGCCTGGACTGTAGTGATCTCTCGTTGCCTTACGGTAATGCTCCCGGCATGAAGAAACCGGCAAGCCGTGCTATCAATTGAGAGGGATTATTATTTTCTTCTGAAGGAATGGGCATGGCTTACTGGTTGGTGGACAGCCCGGGTTCTGGCGATGGCTCTCGCGACAGCGATTTCTGGCTGAAGCACCTGCGCGAGCAGGGCATAAATGAGGTAACCGTTTGCAAGCTGGGTGATGCCGAAAATTGGATTCGTCATGTGTCTGAAGGCGACTGCCTGATGGCTGCAGGTGGTGATGGCACGGTGAACGGGGTGGCTTCGCTGTGCCTGCGTACCGGGGCGACCCTGGCGGTTCTGCCATCAGGCACTGCTAATGACTTCGCCCGAAACCTGGGCCTTCCTGAGGATCCTTCAGAGGTTGTTCGGCTGGTGGCAGAGGGTGGCTCGCAACGGATTGATGTGGCGGAGTTTTCAGATCGCATTTATTTGAACGTGGCTCACATCGGGCTTGGAACCTTGCCCTCCCGAAAAGCCAGTTCTCCAACCAAGCAAGCTTTGGGCAAGTTCAGCTACCTGGTCACATTGTTTCAGCAGGTGGGTGCCAAGCGGGGCTTCCGGGCCAGGATTCAGACGGATCGCTCATCGCTCGAAGGCCGCTGGCTCTCCATTGCGGTTGCCACGGGAGCCTACTTTGGCGGCGGCCAGGAAATACCGGAAGCCTCGGCTGACGATGGACTGCTGGATATCATTGCTATACGCCCCCGCCCGCTAGCCCAGTTGTTACTGACCTTCCTGACGGTCCGATTGAACCGGAAAACGCCCCGGAGAACCAGCACGGTTATTCAGATCAAAGGCAAGTGGTGCCAGATAGACACCCAGCAGCCCAGAACCGTAACCGTAGACGGTGATGTAGCCGGCAAAACGCCCTTTCGGGCGACTTGCCGGCCGGGCGCTATCCGAGTGATTGGCAAGAGGGTAGTGCATACCGGCGAGCAGCCGGCAACGGGTTAGACTGAGATGCCGGCTTTACGGGCCCGGGCCGCGTGCAGCTTTTTGTAGCTCTCGATCATCTTCAGGTGCCGGTCGAGGCCGCGCAGGTCCATGCCGGTTTCTTCAAGGCCATAGAAACGCACGGTGCCGTTGATGGAACCCTCGACGGCATCCATCACTTCGTCACCAAACATGCGGCGGAAGTTGTAGAGGTAGTCTTCCAGCTCCAGTGCTTCGTTCAGCGTGGCTTCCAGGGCTGCGTTCATGGCCTGGTAGAACAGGCCACGCTCAACGGTGTTGTCGTTGAACTGCAGGAACATCTCCACCAGCTCCTGGGCTTCTTCCAGTTCACCCAGCGCCAGGTATATCAGCAGTTTCAGTTCCAGAATGGTGAGCTGGCCCCACACGGTGTTTTCATCGAACTCGATACCGGTGAGAGTGACGATGGTCATGTACACGTCCAGCTCGGCCTCTTCCAGCCGCTCCACCAGGCTGGTTAGTTCGTCTTCATCCAGGCGGTGGAGATTGAGGATGTCTTCCCGGAATGCCAACGCCATGTTGGTGTTGTCCCACACCAGGTCTTCTACCGGGTAGACCTCAGAGTAGCCCGGCACCAGGATACGGCACACCGGCGCACCCAGATAATCGAAGCCGGCTACGTAGCACTCCTTGCCCATGTCCGCGAGCATCTGGAACAGGGTGGCCGCTTCTTCTTCGTTGGTGCCGGAGAAATCCCATTCCACGAAATCGTAGTCGGATTTGGCACTGAAGAAGCGCCAGGACACCACCCCGCTGGAGTCGATAAAGTGCTCAACGTAGTTGTTAGGCTCAGTCACCGCCATGGAGTTGAAGGTGGGGGCGGGCAGGTCGTTCAGGCCTTCAAAACTGCGGCCCTGCAGCAGTTCGGTCAGGCTGCGTTCCAGCGCTACGTGGAAGCTGGGGTGAGCGCCAAAGGAGGCAAACACGCCGCCGGTTTTCGGGTTCATCAGGGTTACGCACATCACCGGGAACTGGCCGCCAAGGGAGGCGTCTTTTACCAGAACCGGGAAGCCCTGTTCTTCCAGGGCCTTGATGCCTTCGACAATCCCCGGGTATTTGGCCAGTACGCTGTCCGGCACATCCGGCAGGGCGATTTCGTTCTCGATGATTTCTTTTTTCACTGCCCGTTCGAAGATCTCGGACAGGCACTGCACCTGCGCTTCCTGCAGCGTGTTGCCCGCGCTCATGCCGTTGCTCAGATACAGGTTTTCGATCAGGTTGGAAGGAAAATACACGGTTTCCCCATCGGAGTGGCGCACGTAGGGAATGCTGCAGATACCTCGCTCCGGGGTGCCGGAGTTGGTGTCGAACAAGTGGGTGCCCAGCAGCTCACCGTCGGGGTTGTAGATGGCCAGGCAGTGGTCGTCCAGGATGCCCTCGGGCAGTTCGCCTTCCGGACCCGGCTGGAACCATTTCTCGTTCGGGTAATGCACGAACTCGCTGTTGGCGATGTCCTGGCCGAAGTACTGGTCATTGTAGAAGAAGTTGCAGTTCAGGCGCTCAATAAACTCGCCCAGGGCCGAGCACAACGCGGCTTCCTTGGTGGCACCCTTGCCGTTGGTGAAGCACATATGGGCGGCGGTATCGCGCACGTGTAGGGACCAAACATTGGGCACGATGTTGCGCCAGGAGGCAATCTCGATCTTCATACCGAGATCCGCCAGGATGCCGCTCATGTTGGCAATGGTCTGTTCCAGCGGCAGGTCTTTGCCTTCGATGTAGGTGCTGGAGTCTCCGCCCGGGGCGGCAGTCAGCAGGGCCTGGGCGTCTTCGTCCAGGTTCTCCACCAATTCAATCTGGAAATCCGGGCCGGTTTGCACCACCTTTTTGACCGTGCAGCGGTCGATGGAGCGGAGGATGCCCTGACGATCCTTTTCGGAAATGTCTTCCGGCAGTTCCACCTGAATCTTGAAAATCTGCTTGTAGCGGTTTTCCGGGTCTACAATGTTGTTCTGCGACAGCCGGATGTTGTCTGTGGGAATATCCCGGGCATTGCAGTAAACCTTCACAAAGTAGGCTGCGCACATGGCCGATGAGGCCAGGAAGTAGTCAAAGGGGCCGGGCGCCGAGCCATCGCCTTTGTAGCGGACGGGCTGGTCTGAGATGACGGTAAAATCGTCAAACTTGGCCTCAAGCCTCAGGTTGTCGAGATAATTGACTTTGATTTCCATGGGCAGCTTACCGGATTCAGAAATATGAGCAGTTTACGCGGAATAGACGAGGTGATCCCCGATGCGCGGGATGGTCTCACAAAAACGGAACGGACGATACTTTACGTCCTGAGCGAGACCCAGAAGGAATTGGGCGGCCGTAATGTGCCTACGGTGATGCTGTATGGCCGGGTGCTGGAGTATGTGAATATCAGCGTGGACGAGCTGCACCTGTACCTGGACAGGCTGGGCGTTAAAGGGGATGGGCTTTAGGTCTTGTGGGTGCTGAAGTCTCTCGGATCTAATCGGTAATAGCCGCACATCGCCTTGTAGACCTCCGGTTGCGCCTCTAGCAGGTGTTCCGGTTGCTGAAAAAAGGTTTCCGTCAGCACCGCAAAGAACTCCGCCGGCTCGGTGGCGCCGTAAGGGTCCAGCCAGGGTTTATGATGGTGTTCCAGCCGATGTTGCAGGTGGTCCCAGGCCTTGGTCATGGTTTCCTGCCAATGCTTTGCGTCTTGCCCGCTCAGTGGCGGAGCCCCGTCTGCCGAGCCATCCAGGTAATCCAGTTGATGGGCAAATTCATGAAGGATCACATTATGGGCCCCGCTGGGGTTGGCAATAGCTTGTTCACACTGGCTCCAGGCCAGAATCACCCGGCCGTGAGACCAGGCTTCCCCGGCCCGGGTTTCTTCACTGGTACTGACCACCAGGCCGTCGCTGTCGGTGTCCTGAACCCGGTAGATATCCGGGTAAACCAGAATGCTCTTTACATCGTCGTAGTTCGAGAAGGCTCGTTCCAGCAATAACAGGCAGGCATGACCGGCGATGGTCACCCGTACCCTGTCATCGATGTGAAAGCCTGCGCATTCGTAGAACTCCTTTTCTGCGATAAACAGCTGAACCAGGTTCTCCAGCCGGGATTTGTGGCTGGTGGAGAGCCGGTTATAGATGGGGACATTGTCCTTGAGGTGGCGCCGCCAGGGCTCAGGGAAGGGCTGTTGCAGTTCTCGCTGGCGTCGCCAGTTGCGGTAGAAAAACAGGTAGAAGACCGACCCGGAAATCAGGATGGCAGCGGCCAGGGAAAAGATCAGTGCGGGCGACATGGGTAGGCCTGGCTAATGATCATGTTGCAGTCTGTGTAGTTGCAGGTCTTTTTCCAGCCGGTAAGTGTCGAAATCCCGGGCCAGGAACAGGTGGCCCTTGTAATGCTGCAACGCCTCGGCGGCGAGCTGGTTGATATGGGGCGTGCCCCCCGGGGCGGATTGGTAGCGGGAGCTGAAGTGGGTGAGTACCAGGTTGGGCAGCTTTACGCTCTGGGCAAATCGGGCGACCTGCTGCGCTGAGCTGTGCTGGGGCCAGGGGCCGACCCGGTCGGCGACGTCCTGGGTGTAGGTGGCCTCGTGAATCAGTACTTGGGTGCCGTTGCAGGCATCTTTCAGCAGTTCCGGTGTGTCATTATCCCCACCCACAATGATGCGCCGGGCGGTTCTGGGTATCTCTGTGTAGTCATCGCTCCTCAACAACCGGCCGTCATCCAGCAGAACGTCTTTGCCCTTCTGCAGGTCGCCCCAGGAAGGACCCGCCTCTATGCCGTCCGCCGTCAGTTTTTCCTGCTTTAGCTGGCGTTCCAGATTTCGTTCAGTAAAGACATAAGCGTGACAGGCAACCCGGTGCGAAAGCGCCACGTTGGTAACCCCCACGTTGTCATCCTGCCAGTAAAAATCGTGCGCCTCGGAATTGATGAAGTTCAGCGGGTAGCTCAGGCTGGAGTCGCTGTTATCTATCGTCGCCTCTATGAACCGACGCACCTGTGGCGGCGCAATGATGTCCAGGGGCTCTGTACGGCCCAGCATGGAGGCACTGGTGAGCAGCCCGGGCAGGCCAAAGATGTGATCACCGTGGATGTGGGTGATAAAAATCGCCCGCAGCTGCATCACCGAATAGCGGGTGCGGATCAGTTGGTGCTGGGTGCCTTCTCCGCAATCGACCAGGTACCAGGGTTTGGGACCGGACCGGCAAAGGGCCAGGCCAGTAACGTTCCGTGACCGGGTTGGTGTTCCGGCAGATGTGCCCAGGAAAGTAAATTCCATCGTGCCTCGATTCGCGGTAATGTGCCCCCTAATAATACGAAACCCTGCTCTGAGATGATACGGAACCCATCATGTCTGAACTCGCAAACTACGAAAGCTTTAACATCGAAGTAAAAGACCACATCGCCCACGTACAGTTCAGCCGCCCTGAAGCGCTGAACTCCATGAACAAGGCGTTCTGGCTGGAGTTGCCCCGCTGCGTGCAGGACATCGAAGCCAACACAGACGCCCGGGTAATTGTGATCTCCTCCACCGGCAAGCACTTTTCCGCCGGCATGGACCTAGGTGTGTTTTCTGATCCGAAATCCGTGCCCATGAGCGGTGACCCCGGCCGTATGGCCGAGAACCTGCGTAGAGTCGTACTGCAGTTGCAAGACACCCTGAGCTCTCTGGAAAAAGTACGCCTGCCGGTGCTGGCGGCGGTTCACGGCGGCTGCATTGGCGGCGCGCTGGATCTGGTGTGTGCCGCTGACAGCCGTTACTGCACGGCGGATGCCTACTTCACCATCAAAGAAACTGAGCTGGGAATGACCGCCGATGTAGGCACCCTGCAGCGTTTGCCCAAGCTGATGCCCGAAGGCGTAGTGCGGGAACTGGCCTACACCGGCCGCAAATTCGGCGCCGAAGAGGCCCAGCGACTTGGTTTCGTGAATACCGTTTACGAGCACCAGGAGGCGATGCTGGAAGGTGTGATGGCCATTGCTGCCCAGATTGCCGCCAACTCGCCGCTGGCGGTGACCGGCTGTAAGGAAATGATCAATTTCAGCCGTGATCACAGTGTGGAAGACAGCCTGAAGTACATGGCTACCTGGCAGGCCGGCATGTTCCGCCCCGGAGACATGATGAAATCCTTCCAGGCCAAGGCCCAGAAACAGGCTCCGAGCTACGATGCCCTGTTCCCCGTCAAGGATCTGTTCGACAACTGATCCATGCCTGAACGCGGAAGTCCCTCCATGCCTTCAGCCACCGCCCTGATGTTTCAGGGCGGTATTGGTTTACTCGGCCTGTTTGCTGTCTGGCTGTTTGAGATCCCGCTGCTTCTTGATGGCCTGAATGCTGTTGAGGTGGTGTTGTTCGGCACAGTGGGGGCGGTTGGTACCTACCTGGTGCTGGTGTTGTTATCCCGCGTGCCCTGGCTTTTTCCGGATAACCTGAGCGGCCAGATGCAAGCGCTCTATAACTTTGCCGCCAGTTATCGCTGGCCGGTACTTGGGGCGTTGTCTTTGCTGGCGGGTGTCGGGGAAGAGTTGTTGTTTCGCGGGGCTATTCAGGGCTGGCTGCTACAGCACACCGGTCCCTGGACGGCGGTTATTGCCGCTTCCGTGTTGTTCGGCCTGGTGCACTATGTTTCGTTCACCTATTTCGTGATGGCCACAGGCCTTGGTGCAGTGTTGGGCGTTGCCTACCAGTTCAGCCAGAGCCTGGCGCTGGTTATGGCCTGGCATGCGCTGTACGACATGGTCGCGCTCTATTGTCTGCTGCGGTATCCCCACTGGTTTGGTGTACGCCGGCCCCGGCCCTGAACCAGAAGGGTTCCCACCTGTGAGGCGCGCGGGTATCCTTGCGCCAGTTTTTTCGGAGTAGTTGGAATGCTTGAGAGTTACCTGACCGGTCTGCTGGTGTGTGGCGGTATTATCGTGGCCATTGGTGCCCAGAACGCTTACATCCTGAGCCAGGCCATTCGCCGGGAGCACCACTGGTGGGCAGCCGGGTTGTGCATGGTGTCAGACGTACTGCTGTTTACGCTCGGCATGTTCGGCGTGAGTGCGGCCCTGATGGCGGCACCCCAGGCGCTGGAAGTCTTGCGCTGGCTGGGTGTTGCCTTCCTGGGCTGGCTGGCCCTGCAGGCGTTTGTGCGGGCGGGCCGTGGCCGGGCAGCGCTGAAGGCGTCTGGTGATGTGGGGCGAAGCCTGAAACGGGTTATCCTGACGACCCTGGCCGTAACCCTGCTTAATCCGCAGGTTTACCTGGACACCCTGTTGCTGATCCCGGCAGTCGGTGCCCAGCAGAGTAGTGCAGTGACTTTTGTGGCCGGCGCCAGCAGCGCGTCGATCCTCTGGTTTGGTGGTCTTGCCTGGTTCGGATCCAGGCTGGCACCGGTTCTTTCCAAACCCGGTGCCTGGCGAGTGATTGATGGCGTTATTGGCCTGATGATGGCGGCTATCGCTTTACAGTTGGCCCTTGGCGGCCTTTGATATCTCGCCTTTCTCAACTTGTTCCAGAAACGCCCGGATATCTTCGAAGGCTTCTTCGGCTTCCGGCAACAGCGGTGTGAAGATGTGCCACACATGTACCATCTTTTGCCAGGTGTGCAGTTCAACCGGTGAACCTTCGGCCCTGGCCTTTGCGGCATAGCGGGTAGAGTTGTCCAGCAGCATTTCTGTGGAGCTGGCATGGATCAGCGTTGGCGGCAGTTTGTTCAGGTTGCCGCGCAACGGCGAAGCCACCGGGTTGGTGGGGGAGATCCGGAATGCTGCCAGGGTGCCCCACCAGAGCACCGGCAAAGGAATCTTGGAGAGCCCGCCAAACACCGGTCCTAGCAGGGGGTCGGTGCGGATGTTGTCGCGGTTGCTGGGGGCCGTCAGGGTGAGGTCTGTGGACGGCGACAGTGCCACTGCGGCATCCGGCTGGCGGATACCATTGTCCCGAACCCAGGCAATCAGCGACAGGGTATGGCTGCCGCCTGCGGAATCACCGGCAACCACCATAAAATCTGCAGTTTCTTCACCGTCCGGGCCGTGGGCTAACAGCCAGGTATAAGCCTGGCGGCAGTCACGGATGCCATCCATAAACCGGTGCTCCGGCATCAATCGGTAGTCGAGGGCGAAAACGGCGGCATTGGCCAGCTGCGAGAACCTGTCGGTAATCGCCCGGTGGCTGCGGGGGCTGCCCGCGGCCCAGGCGCCACCGTGGATATACAGAACCCGTCGTCGGGTGTCCACGCCCGGGGCGATAACCCATTCGCCCCTGGGTTGGTCGTTATGACGAATCTCTGAAGTTACTTCAACATCCTCACCCAGACTGTCCAGGTGATTCCTCAGGGCAATCAGCCTGGTTTTGCCTTTCAGTCCCTTTGATGCCCGGCCCATATCTTTAATGCGTGACAGCACCTCATCGTGAGCCGGATTGGGTGCGACTTCCTTCACTGCCCACTCGTTGCCGTCAAATTCGGACAGGTCTTTGACCCGGAACAGCAGGAAAGTGGCAACAACAATCAGCGCGACAATGGCGAGCAAGGTCCAGAGCATGGGTGTTCCTTTTCGGGAAGCAGTGGTTTTGTTCTGTGGATCAGTGAAATCCTAACACGGCAACTATCACATCCGTGCGTTGTGTTGCCATTGGCCGGGCGGCCGGGGTGCAGGGCAATGTTCGGGAGGCTTGCAGGAAAGGGGGTAGAGAAAAAGGGCCCGGAGAACCGGGCCCAAGCACGGCTTAATCGTGGCCGTAGATGCGCATGCTGGTGTTCTGCACAGACAGGTTGTCCAGCATCACGGAACCGATATTAGTGCCGCCAACCAGAATCTGACCGATCTTCATGTCTGCATCGAATTGTTTCAGGTCGATAGCAAGGGCTTCGTCGGTGCTGCCGAAACGTGCACCCTTGTATACGTCCAAATCGATCTTGGCACCAAGATACGAGACGCTCGCCTTTCCAGGCTGGCCATTGTCGATCCTTGTGCCCATGTAGTTGGCGCCGGTCATTTTAAAATCACGGATACCAATGCCTAAGAGGTTGACATCAACGTCCAGATCGGAAATGCCCACTTGAGTGGCCAGATTCAGGTGATCGGTTTCTGTATCCACCCTGATTTCAAGCTCGTTGACAGCGCCAACCATGTTAAAGTTACTGGCCAGCAGGGTGGAATCGGTGTGACCTTCCAGGGTCCACTCACCGGTGCTGACGCCGAAGTCGATAGGTGCGATAGTTAAAGGCCTCACGCTGATGATCGCATCACCGTCATCCGCTATGTCAATGTTGATCTTGATGTTGTCAATGAGGTCGCTGGTCTCACCGAACAGAAGGTTATGATTGGCCTCGCCGTATTGGTCCGCGTCTCTGATCTCGGTGAACAGCTCGGTGGTATTCGCACCGCCAATCGAGATGTCTTTGATAGACAGGGAGCCTTCATCGGTGTACCGGAATTCGCCGATGTCCACACGGGTTTCCAGCTCGATAGTCACACCGGCCTGACCGGTGATGCTGCCCATCTGGGCGTCATCAATGGGTTTCAGATCGGCCTGGGCCACAAACGGGAGGCCTGCCATGGCCAGCACTAACGCAGATTTTTTCAGGCTTTTCATTTCGTCGTTCCTTTTTTGGTTTTGTTTTCTTTTCTTTCCTGATTCGGGTTACAGCCGGCCGATACCGGCTGTAACCCTTTCCGGCCAAGCCGGAACTTTTAGAACTGAGGAGTCAGGTCCAGGTTGATGGTGTTGCCCGGGCCAGTCATGAACTGGTTCAGCAGGCTGGTCAGCAGGCCGCAGTTTTCCAGCGCGCCCAGCTCGTAGACACCGCTTACGGTACCGCCAGTGGCCGGTGAGAAGTTGGAGCCTTCAACCGACTTCAGCTCGATGTTGATCGGATCGCGGGTCTGACACTCGGAACCACCACCAATGCGAATTGGCAGCCAGCCGATCTTGATAGCAACCTTGGGTACTTTCACATACAGCTGGGAGTTGGCAGTCAGCTTGCCGTTTACCAGGGAGCCGGTGGTTACCGCAGCCTGCTCGAATTCCACGTTGGCGGCAGCATTGATCTTGCTGAACAGCACCTTGATGGAGAAGTTGCCGGAGGTTGGCTGAACTTCCAGGTCTGCTTCAAAAGTGCCGGCAGCCAGGTCGAGAAGGGTAGCGATAGAACCGGTCAGGGGCAGGGAGCCGCCGGTTGCCTTGATCAGTGTGGAGCCTTCCAGGCCCAACAGCAGTTCAATGGGGTCTGGGCCGCCGGTGCTTTCTTCATAAGACTCTGCGCGCACCGGAATGGTTACGGTGGTGCTTTCTTCGTCGCTGGAGTTCACGACCAGGGCCGCGCTATACACACCCGGTGCACCGGCAGCAAAGCTCAGGTCGACAGAGCAGCTGGCGCCAGCGGCAACCGTGGTGCAGTTATTGGTCTGCAGGAAGTCAGCGGCATTGGCACCTTCCAGGGCAATGCTGTTGATTTGCAGGGCGGCATTACCGTTGTTGGCAATGGTAACCTGCGCGGATTCGCTGGTTCCGGACAGAACGCGACCCAGTTCGACCGATTCCGGAGATACCGAGATTTCCGGTGTCGGAGCCAGGGTGCCGCGGCCAGACAGGGCAACGTCGATGCTCGGGGTTTCGGCATCGGTAGACTCGATGGTCAGGGTTGCGCTACGGGTGCCATCGGTGCTTGGAGCAAAGGTGACATCAACCGCACAGGAAGCGTCCGGCGCAAGGCTGGAGCCACACTGGTTATTCAGGGTGAAGACGTCAGCATCGTTACCACTGATGGCAATGTTGTTCAGGCCCAGGGCTGCACTGCCGGTGTTGGTGATGGATACGGACTGCTGAGCGCTCAGGCCGGCCTGGACTGCGCCGAAGGCCAGTTCTTCAGCGCCTACGGTAATACGCGGTGTTTCAACCACTTCACCACCCACGGTGATGGTTTGAAGCAGGTTGTCCTGGCCCGGCAACTGAACACAGTCAGTCAGGATTTCACCGATCGGAGCCGGGGCAATGGCGCCATTGGCGGTGCGCGCAGTCAGGTCCAGTTGCAGGGCGCCAACACGGATGACCAGTTCGCCAATATCATCCTCTGTAACCAGGAATTCCGGAGACATGCCGGAGGCCGGAACATTGAATTCGCCTGACGTTTCGGGAACCGGCGTGGGCGGAATGTCCAGCTTCACAATTTGTTCAACGGTTCTGCCTGCGGTCACAACACTGTTGTAACTGGTGGCAACGCCTTCGAGTGTGGCGGACTGAACCAGTTTAAGACCGGTGCGGGCATCGTCATTGACCACGGTGATGGCATCAACGGTGAATGCGGGGATGGTGTCACCTACAGACACTACGGAAGGAATATCCGCGCTGATGGTAGCCCGGATGGGCTGGTCCCCAATCAGCGGGAACGGACATTCAAAGGCCAGTTCGGTAGAGACCTGTTCGGCTGCCGCATTTGACGCACCGCCGGCCATCAAGGCCGCCGCCGCAACGGCGGGACCGAGCTTGCGAACGCTCGTTTTGAGGTTCCTGAGTTTCATGAGTTCGTCCTCTGTGTATCTTCTTTGTTGTAGTTGGGGTTGCAGACAACACCGATAAGGACTGCTCGATCGGACTTGCAAAGATCCCGTGCCATACGCGTTTACGCATGAATGCAGGGTTATTAGACGGGGAGTGGGTGCCGCCGGTCATTGCTGGTGGCGGCACCATTTTTGTCTTAAACGGAAATCAGGGTGGGTTATTGTTCAAACCGTGAACGGTGTCAAAACGGCCGGGGAACGCCGGTCACTTTTTACTGCGGGCCTGCCGGCGAATGTCGCCCGGGGTCTGACCGGTCCAGGAACGGTAGGCCTTGGTGAAACCGGCCTGGTCACTGAATCCCAGTTTTTCTGCGATGGATTCCAGCGGCACATTGGTGTCTTTCAGGTACAAGGTGGCAAAGTTTTCCCGGATCTCGTTACGCAGTTCCCGGAAGGATGTGCCGGCGCTGGCAAGGTGCTGCCGCAGTGTGCGGGGGCTGATCTCCAGGCGGCGGGCGATATTCTCGGTGGTGCAGGGGCGCCCGGGCTGGCTCATGATCAGTTCCGGTACCTGCATAACGGTCTCGTCTGCTTCCCGGGGTGTCTCCCGGGCACCGTGCCGGGTCCTGGCCACCAGGAATTCCAGGCTGGCGTCGTCTTTGCGAATCGGGGTGCCGTTCAGGGGCATGATCACCTGGCTGATGCCAGCATCGAATTCGAACTCGCTGTCTGGCGCCAGCAATTGCCAGTCTTTCTGGCTGGCTTTGCCCGGGAAGTCGAACTGGAAGGTGAAATGGCTGCATACCTGGGAGGAGACCCGGTGAATGCTGCCCATGTAGATCTTGGTCAGGCAGGGCCGAAGATCGCCCACTCCCCAGGTATCGATCAACCGGATGCGAATGGTGGAACCGCTGGATTCCAGCTCCATATCCATCAGTGGCAAGCCCACCCGGAGGTATTGAACAATCATGCTGACCAGGCGGCGGGGATTTTCCTGGCCCAGCACGGCAAAGCCGAGCAAGCCGTGGCTGGGCAGGTCCAGCTGCTGTCCGAATTCGAAGGCGGCCCGTTCGTCGTGCATCAGCCAGTCGGCCTGGCGGAGCAGGAGCAGCACCTGGCTCATGGTTACGCTGGCATCGGGGTTGTTCAGAAGGTCGTCGGTAATGCCGGTTTCCGCCATGATGGCGTGGCGTTTAACGCCGCGGTTTTCCATAAACCGGATAAAACGGCGGGCATAACGGGCCGAAATGATCGGCACCTCCAGTGCAAGGTTGTTCAACGAATCCATGTTTCCGTCTCTGTGCCGAGGCTGTGTACGGGGTTAGTATAGGCGCGGTGTTACGGTGGATATCCGGCAACTGGTCACAAATTGGCCGCATGGCCGGATATGACAATAAAACTTCAGACAGGTTTGTCCCCCATGATTTCAGGTGGTGCCACAGCATCCAATACAGAGTTGTCCGAGCCCTGTTCGGTTTGTGAGAGCCGCACACTCGCACCGTTTATGGAGGTAGAAGGCAAACTTTACCTGCGTTGTGGCACTTGCCAGGCAACCCTGATGGCGCCGGGGTTCTACTTGTCTGAGCAGGAGGAACGGGCCGTCTACCAGTTGCACGATAATCAGCCAGAGGACCCCGGCTATCGAAAGTTTCTGTCAAAGCTTGTCGGGCCTCTACTGGCAAAGCTTTCCCCGGGCGCCCACGGGTTGGATTTTGGCTGTGGCCCCGGGCCCGCGCTGGCTAGCATGTTTGAGGAGGCTGGCCACCCGATGTCGGTTTACGATCCGTTCTTCAGTCCAGAAAGGGAAGTGCTGAACCAGGCCTATGATTTTGTGACCTGTACCGAAGTCGTGGAACACCTGCACCAGCCTGCCCAGGTGTTCAGACAGCTCGACGCCTTGGTAAAGCCCGGAGGCTGGCTGGGTATCATGACTTGTTTCCAGAACGCGGATGACCGCTTTGCCACTTGGCATTACCGCAGAGACCCGACCCACGTGGTGTTCTACCGGGAAGAAACCTTTGCCTGGCTGGCCGCACATTTCGGCTGGGAGCTGGAGGTGCCGAGAAAGGATGTTGTGCTGTTCCGAAAGCGGGCCTGACCCGGTTCAAGGCGCCTCGACAGGACATTGGGGAATGGCCGGGCATTGCTGCGTGGCGTTTTGGATCGGGCCGGGCAGGCTGTCTGCTTTATTTTTGAAGCGGTCAGGGGCAAGGGCGCTTGCGCAACCCCGGGCTTTCCCGGCTGTTTCAGGGCAGCCATTGGCCGACAGGGCATAGGCCAGGTTGTTCCAGCCTTCAGGGGCTTGCGGGAATAGCTTCACAGCTTTCAGAAAGTGCTCGATCGCTTGTTGCGGCTGCTGTTGCGCATAGGCCAGGTTACCCAGTGCCATGATCGGGGCAGAGTGTTCGGGCCAGCGTGTTTGCGCGGTCTGGTAGGCCTCCCGTGCCGCACGGCTGTGACCGGTGGTTTCCAGGTCATGGGCGGCCCTCAGCCAGGGCAGGGGCTCGGCGGTTGCCGGTAACGTGTCCGGTGGCAGGATCACCACGGCCCACCGTTCAGCCCGGTTCCAGGTGGCATGAAAGGCTTTGTAGGGCATCCGGTAATGCTGGCGGGTGTCGGTGTTCAGCACCAGCTCCTCCTCCCGGGCGTCGTAGCCCACCACCACGGCAAAGTGCCATTGTGGCCACCAGTTGAAGCGCAGGTTCTGCATGACCAGTACCGGGTTGCCAGCCGCAACTTCCGCCAGTACGGCATCAATTTCCGGTTGTAGTGGATACACCACCATATTGTGGGAGCGCGCCCCGGCAACCATCTCCACCTGCAACGAGCCTTCCCGGCCGGGAATGTACACCAGCTCTTTCAGGATGTCCGGATCGGTGGACAGCCCCTGAGTGTTCAGCATGGTGGCCAGCGAGGCCGGGCCACACTGGTACTTTTCCTGGGGATAGAACGGTACTTTCTCCAGCAAGGTCGATGCGGGCTGTACATCATTGTTGGTGGCTGATGGTTCGGGCCAGGGCGGCGTAATTGCGCAGCCGGCCAGCAGGACCAGGCCCGTGAGGGCCATCAACCGGCTGAAACCGGAGAGCTTCCTGAGCATGGTTCGGTGGTTTACCGGATACAGTTAATGAACGAGAAGAGATCGGTGGCGCACAGCATGTCGGTGATGATGAACACCAGCAGGAACAGGACGATCACACCGACAACCCCTTCACCGGTGGGTGCTTCGGCCAGTTGCTGCTCGAAGTCTGCCAGTTCGGCGGGGGTCAGGTTCTGGATGCGCTCGGCCACCTGGTCTTCACTGACACCAAGCTCGGACAGCTTTTCTTTCACTTCCTGCTGTTCCAGCATCTCCAGCAGCTGTTGCCGGTCGAGCTCGGTCTGTTGTTGCTGGATCAGCTCACCGGTGCCCACCATGCCGGCGTGGGCAGAAACGGAGAAGGTGGTGGCAAAGGCCATCAGTAGGGCCATCACCAGAGAAAACTGCTTGGTGTAACGTCGCATGGCGTTCATGACAGACTCCTTTCTCAGTTGTTTACAAAGACACTAGTTTGAACTGTGTCGCTGTTCAACATACAAAACGTTCACCAAGAAGAAAGGGTTCCTCAGAAAGTGGAAAGCCCTGTGGCTTCCATCACCCGGTACTGCCAGTAACGGAACCTGGAGGCCTCCTGCCACCTTGCCCACGGCAGGCTGAGTACCGGGTTGCTGTCCGGGCCATGGTTCCAGTGCAGCTCGAAGTAATCAGTCGCCTTAGTGGCAACGGGGTGGTCGGCCGGGAGTTGCACCCATGCGTTGGATTCCAGGTTCAGGTCGTCTAGGTTGCGGCGGGTGAAGTTGGCAGAGCCCAGCAGCATTTCCTGTTGGCCATCGCTAGGGGTTCGGATCAGCAGCTTGCTGTGGCATTGCTCCCCGTGGGTGTTACACCAGCGTACAGCAACTCCTGCCTGGTTCAACTCGTTAGCCACCGGGCGGTTGGGAATGCCGTTCTTCTCGTGGCCGAAGGCGTCTTTGTTGGCATCCAGCAACAGCCGGATGCTCACGCCCCGTTGCTGAGCGGATATCAGGGCTTCGATGATGGGGCGGTGGGACAGGTAGAACATGGCCATGTCGAGACTGTCCCCGGGCTGGCTCTGGTCAATCATCGCTAGGGCCTTGTCCCGGATGGCGGATTCGGTGAGTACCTGAATGCTGCTGCCGGATTCCTGGTGTTCGCCGGCCATGGCCTCCAATGTGTTGATCCAACGGTCAATTGTGGTGGTATCTGCGCCGGACATATGCAAAACCGCGCGTTCGCTGCGAACCACATCGGTGACTGCCGGGCCATTGAAGGCCAGGGCGGTGTTGCTGTGCCGGCTGCTGCCATCGTGGGGGTTGGCGGAGGTGATCACAGCACGGAAGCGATCTCCCTCGTCGGCAACCAGTACCTTGCGATGGTTGGCCTTGAAGTTGGGCAGGGCCAGGTAGCTGCGAACGGTGGCGGGCTCCGTGCCCAGTGCGTTGGGCAGCCAGCCACCATCGGGGTTGTTGCCCAGCCACTGGCAGCAGAGCCGCCATAATGATGACCAGGCCGGGTTGCTGTCCCGCAGGGATTCCAGCCGGGTGATGACCAGTTGAATGCCGGCATTTTCGAGGGCTTCGAACAGTGTCGATCGGGTGCCGCCGTAGAAGGTGTTAAGCGGGTCTGTGATGACCACAATGTCGATGCCGGGCTGCGATTGCTTTCGGGTAATCAGAGCATCGACGGTCTGCTGTGCCAGGGGCCGTAATCCCTTGTCTTCGGGGCCGGTACTGTTGAACAGGAACATATCCAGCAGGATGAATGTTTCGGCCTGTCCGATCAGCCGGAACATCTCGTCGAAAATTTCGTGGTCCAGCTCGGAGCGGCCATCAGGGAAGTGCAGGGTGGTGTCGGTCAGCAGTTCAGGCGCTTCGAGGGGCAGAACATCGCCCTGATAGGCAAGGCCGGCCGGCAAGGGCTTGCAGGTGTGCCATAGCCCGAGGCTGACCAGAATCAATAACAGGGCTGCGGCGAGTAACTTCATTGTCATGGCAGCATCATTCCTTTGAGTGTGGGGCGCCTGGCTCAGGTTTCGCTGTGCCGGAGGATCCGTTCCGAAAACAGCTGCAGCAGGCGGGCTGCGTTTTCGGCCGGTTGCACCGAGGCCATCAAACCATTGGCATCCAGCCCTTCGGCCTGAAGGTCAGGGTACTGGACTTCCAGATACGCCTTCATGATGTGTTCGGTGAACTCGGGGTGAAACTGCACACCCCAGGCATTGTCACCGACCCGGAAAGCCTGGTGCGGCTCAAAGTCGGACTCGCCCAGCAAAACAGCGCCAGGGGGTAGCTCCAGCACAGATTGCTTGTGAGTCAGCTGAGCCGGAAAGGTTTGCGGAAGCTGGCTGAACAGGGGATCGCTCTGTGCAGCAGCAAACAGGCGAACCAGTCGGGTGCCGGTTTCACGGCCTTTGGGATGGTAATCCACCTTGCCGCCCATGGCATGTGCCAGAAGCTGGTGGCCGTAGCAGACACCCAGAAGCGGAACATTGTCTTCTACTGCCTGGCGCACCCAGTTGGCTGCTTGTTCGCTCCAGGGTTCCCGGTTACTGACCATGGCCGGCGAGCCGGTGATAACGATGCCTTGCCAGTCCGAGGGGTGGCCCGGAGGTGAAGCACGGGTTACGTCGACGACTGTCAGTTGCAACTGGCTGGACAAGCCACGGGTAAACCAGGCATCAAAGTCTCCGAACTGATCCTTGATTTGCGGATAGGTGCTCCCTGTTTTCAGGATAACCACCCGCGGGGCCTGTGTGTTGCCTGTGCCAGCCATACTGCGCTCCGGTGACAGCTAAACGGGAGAGGGTTATTCCTCTTCCGGAAGTTCCGCGTTGTGGAACACGTTCTGAACGTCGTCCAGATCGTTCAACATGTCGAGGAACTTCTCGAACAGGGGAATATCGTCGCCCTGAACAACTGTAGTGGTCTTCGGCAGGAACTGGATCTCGTCCACATCGAACTCGATGCCTTCGAAGGCCGCTTCCAGTGCCTGCTTGGCCTTGGCGTATTCGGTGTTGGGCGTGAATACGGTGATCTTGCCGTCTTCATTTTCGATGTCGGTCACGTCTACATCGGCTTCCATCAGTGCTTCAAGAACGGCTTCTTCATCCTGGCCGTTGAACGCGAAAATAGCGCAGTGGTCGAACATGTGGGCAACCACGCCGGGGGTGCCGATCTTGCACTTGGTCTTGGTGAAGGCCAGGCGAACGTCGCCGAAGGTGCGGTTGGGATTGTCGGTCAGGCAGTCGACAATCACCATGCAGTTGCCGGGGCCATAACCTTCGTAACGGGCTGTCGAGTAGTCTTCCCCCGCGCCGCCCTTGGCCTTCTCGATGGCTTTTTCAATAACGTGCGTGGGAACCTGGTCTTTCTTGGCGCGCTCGATCAGCCCGCGAAGCGACAGGTTGGCCTGGGGGTCGGGGCCGCCAGACTTGGCGCTCATGTAGATTTCCCGGCCGTACTTGCTGTAAACCTTGGTTTTAGCCGCGGCCGTCTTGGCCATGGATTCTTTACGGTTCTGGTAGGCTCTGCCCATCGTTGGTGCCTCTCGGATTTACGATCAAAAGCGGGATTTTACTGAACCTGAGGGATTTGCGACAGGGGTGATTGCGCAAGGAATGCAGAAGGAGGTTTCCGCATCCCTGCGGAAACCGGGGAAATCACACAAAATCGACCGGCGGACGGTAGTTGTCCTGGGTCATCAGGTCGATACCGCAGTCCATGCTGCTGACCCAGTTCAGGAAGCGGTCAACCATGGCCGGCCCCTCAAAACGTTTGCCGTGCTGGGGCACGATCATGGCCACGTCCATATCGCGAACCATGTTGGCCCACAGCTGGCACACCTTTTTAGAGGCAATATACCGGCGGTGGAAGCCAATCATGTGCTGGATGTGGTTGTCGAAGTCTTCCACCGGTTTGTGATCGTCTTCACCCCCGAGCGATGCGCCCAGGTCTCCGGAGAACAGAATCTTCGAGACCGGATCATAGAACTGCAGGTTACCCACAGAGTGCATGAAGTGGGCTGGCAGACACTGGATATGGGAGTCGCCGAAACGCACTTTCGCACCCTGGTCCGGAATGCTGATGATGCGATCGTACACGCTGCCGCTGAGCTGGTTGGTTACGTAACTGGACACCAGGTGGGGCAGGAAACGGGCCCACAGCTTGGAGGTTACGATGCTGGCCTTGGTGTGCACAATCCAGCGGTCAATCGCACCGATGATGTCCGGGTCCTGGTGGGAGGCAAATACATAGTCCATCTCACGGATGTTCATGTACTTGGAGGCAGCCACCGACAGCGGGGTATAGGTAAGGTCTCCGCCGGGATCCAGCAGGGCTTCGTGGTCACCATCTACAATCAGGAACTGGTTGGACTGAACGCCCTCGCCGGTTACCAAAGAATCAAACATCAGGCACTTGTGGTGCCCGTTGTCGAACAGAACGATCGGCTCAACTGCCATTAGGGTCTCCCGCACAACAATAGGTTACAGGCCATGATCGCGGTGCCCAGGCACCGCGATGGCCGGATATTGCAATAAGGTTTGGAGACTACCGAACAGCGGGAAGCCGGGCCTTGCCACAGGTCAATTATCTGATATTCATCAAGTAGCGGATTGTTGCTATGGCTACGCCAGTTCCGGAACCCGGCGGATGCCACGCTTCAGGCCCTGCTCCAGCGCTGCACTGACCACCTTGCCTGAAAACGGCACGATATCTTCGAAGGTGATGGTATAGCTGACCCGGGTTTGACCTTCCTGCGTGTCATAAAAACGAATACGCCCCATATGATTTCGAATCGGGCTAAGGCTGGTGATGGTGTATTCAATCAGCGAGTCCGGCTCGAAAACCAGTACGGTTTCCTGCAGGGACAGGGGGCCAATGCCGATTTTACGTACCGAGCCGGTACCGTTCGGATCGGCCTGGTCACTGTCTTTGATGCGTTTTACCGGAGCACCGATCATTTTCCCGAAACGGTGATGGTCGGCAAACAGGGCGAAGACTTTTCGCCTTGGTACATCAAAAGTTTCATCAATTTCAATGGTGTAGCTGGCCATCTCGGTGTCCTTGCTTGTTGTTGTATTTCGCAAGGGTAACTGTTCGCGTTCTTAAACAAAAGTCGTAGGTCAATTGGTCTTTGGTTGAGTGTTCGGTGGGCAAAAACTGATCTCGGTGCCCGGAGGGATAACTGCGGTTTCGTCGCTACGAATAGCGTCCATATTGAACACGGTGAGGAACTTCGCAGCACCAAAGCGGGTTTGCACATCGTAGGCGATGGCATTCAGCTCGTTGTAGGGCGGCAGGGCAACCAGCTTGTCCAGCAGGTCCATCCGGTTGGAGGCTTTGCGTGGGAAGTCTTCGTTGGGGGCGCCTTCTTCATCCAGCCAGCGATTCCAGTGCTGGTTTATATCATCCAGCACTTCCCGGTTAGCCCGCTGGGGCAGGTTCAGGAACCGGCAGTGGCCAAAATTATCCAGCTTCTGTTTGTTGGTATCCCACTCGCCGATATCGATTTTGACGTCGGCAAAGCAGACTCCGGCACCAGAGCTGGCACTCTGGCGGACCGCAGCGCCAATCAGGCTGCCTGGGCCTTTGTGGCCGTACAGCAGGGTAACGCCCTTGGTGGGCAGCCGGAAGCCGTCATGCTGGAAGTAGTCGGGCCTGCAAATAATATGTGTGTCGGGCTGGGAATCACCCTCAAAAAAGAAGAACGTTTTGGCCCCGATAACAGACACGTTAGTGAATCCTTGTGACAGTTCAGTGCGCCCCACACGGTGCTACGGCAATATTGCCAGACTCAATAATTGGTTATGTTAACATTGTACACATTTTTGGAAAAACATACCCTATACCATACAGGTACTGTACATGCAGCAATCCAGAAGCCGGCAATCCCGGAATGAGCTGACCCATCCCACGGCACCGATCAGTGGTAATACGCTGATGAACCTTAAACTGGTTCTCGAAAGTGTAGTGGGTGATGGGGAAATCCGGGACCTTGACCTTGCCATGTTGCTGAACGTGCCGGTAAACCGCCTGGGCCGCCTGAAAAAGGCCGGTGCCCCCGCTGGCGCTGCTGAAACGCCGGAACCGGATGACGAGCAGGATGATGCGGCCGCCGCGACGATTCGCCCCAACCAGGCCATCCTGGTTCGCCTTCTTCTGAAACGCCCGGAATACGCGCCGCTGACCATGCGCCCGGGTAATGCCGAGATGTTCGAACTGATTTCTCCGCTGATGCCAGGCACGGGCAGCAATGGCAAGATGGCCGGCAAGCAGGGGTACGCGCCGCTGTTTGGCCGCTCCTACGTGTCGTCCTACAAAATGCTGGCCGAGGCGGAATCCACCAGCTTGCCGGTTGTCCGTTTGCAGTTGTTGATTGTTGGCCGGCTGGGGGAAATGTTCCGGGAGCTGTGCCTGACAAAAGTACAGCAGGCCGCCAAGAAAGTGCCGGACTATGTCTTGCAAAGCCTGAAGCACGATGCCGGTTGGCAGCTGCTGAGAGCCAGGGACTCCCTGACCGACTGGATGCCGGATGTGGTTTTCGAGGAATTCAGTGCCCAGCTGCTCAGCCAGTGGCGCACCTGGTTCAATGAATGCTACCTGACCGTGCTGCGCGACGAGGCGTTGTCACGGGACCTGGACCCGAACAAGGTGATGCTCAAAGGTAACTGGACCAACCGGAAGAACGTAGAGCCGGCAGATCTCCAGAACTAC
The DNA here is from genome assembly GCF_021282325.1 of Marinobacter sp. G11. Classification (NCBI taxonomy): domain Bacteria; kingdom Pseudomonadati; phylum Pseudomonadota; class Gammaproteobacteria; order Pseudomonadales; family Marinobacteraceae; genus Marinobacter; species Marinobacter sp. G11. Next base: position 6,180 of record NZ_JAJSPB010000001.1, on the reverse strand, counting down.
GACCGGGCCACGCAACCGATTCTCGGCTGTGAAGACAGCCTGTTCAGTATTTTCCGGGAAAGCTTCGGGCTGACCAGTGCCGAGGCGTTCTGGGCGCTGGGGCTGCAGGTGAAAGCGTTTTACCGTTTCCGCCAGCGCGCCCGGCAACGCATCGATGCACCGTCTGCCCTGCTGGTACGTTACCTGTTCCGCTACCCGGACGACATCCGCCACATTATTCCAGCACCACCCAGTGGCGAAAGCATCCTGCAAAGTATTCAACAGGACGATCCGGCCTTCCGCACCAGCCAGCTGGGCCCGATGTTTGGAGCCTCCCGGGTGATGAGCTACGAGTTTGCGGCAGACCAGCACTCGAGCCCCTTTTTCGCCCGCCGCCTGGCCACCATTTACGCCGAGCAAAAGCGTCGGGGCCAGCCGATTTACAGCCAGTTGCGGGAATGCGTGGAAGACGAGCTGAAGGCGAGAGGGCTGGATTCCAGGGAGTTTTGGCGTGATGGGCGTTGGAACCCATAGCTTTGTCCTGGCGGGACGAATGCCTGGGCGATTGATGGGCCTTGGCTTTGAGTCAAACCAGTAAATTGAGGTGCAGTTCGTTTGTAATCCAAAATGGGCCAGTTATAATCGGCGCTGCTCAGGACGAGTGAGTTATAACCATCTAAACTTCAGGGACCGAAGGTATGCCCCAGGCAAGCGGATTGCAGTTCACCGCCCGTGTAGGCGAATTCCCCTCTGATCACTTTTCGGTACTTGGCTTTGCGCTGACCGAACAGCTGTCTTCCTTGTTTCATGGCCGGTTAGAACTGGCGAGCACCGACCCCGATGTGGCTGCTGCTGACGTTCTGGAACAACCGGTGGACCTGGTAGTCTGGCAAGACGGCCAGCCGGTACGGCGCTTCACCGGCGTGGTCAACGAATTCGTCCGAGGCAACACCGGCCACCGCCGCACCGCCTATGAAGTGGTCATCCAGCCCCCGGCCTGGCGCCTGGGCCTGATGCACAACAGCCGCATCTTCCAGACCCAGACCACCGATGCCATTGTGCGCACCTTGCTCGAAGAGCGAGGCATTGTTGACTCCATCTTCGACTTCAAACGCCCCCCAGAAGAACGCGAATACTGCGTTCAGCACCGGGAAAGCGACTTGCAATTCCTGGAACGACTGGCCGCCGAAGAAGGCTGGCATTACCGCTATCAGCACGGCAGCGTGGATGGTGAGGAACAACCAGCCCTGATCATTGCCGACCACCACGGCGATGCTCCGAAACTGGAATCTGTGACCTGCAACACCAAAGCCGGCGGCAGCACCCAACAAGCCTGCGTATTCAGCTTTGCGTATGAAGAGCGGGTGCGCGCGTCCTCCGTGGCGATGAAGGACTACACCTTCAAGAACCCCGCCTATGCCCTGATGCACGAACACAGCGCGGGCGGTTTGAACCACCGGGAAGACTATCAACACTACGACTACCCCGGCCGCTACAAGGCCGACGCCAGCGGCCAGCCGTTCACCCAGAACAGACTGGATGCCCTCAGAAACGACGCGTCCATGGCCAACGGCAAAAGCAACCGCCCGGACTTCACCCCCGGCGCCAAAGTGGAGCTGCAGGACCATGACAGCCAGACCCTGAACCGGGAATGGCTGCTCACCGCTATTACCCACACCGGCCAACAGCCCCAGGCCCTGGAAGAAGAGGGTGGCAGCGAACCCACCAGTTATCACAACGATTTCAGTGCGATCCCCGCCGATAAAACCTGGCGGCCCCTGTGTGAACACAAACCGATGATGGACGGCCCTCAGATGGCCATCGTCACCGGCCCCGAGGGTGAAGAAATCCATTGCGACCAATATGGCCGGGTGAAAGTACGATTCCCGTGGGATCGCTACTCGAAGAACGACGAACACAGCAGCGCCTGGCTGCGCGTGGCCCAGGGCTGGGCCGGTGGTCAATACGGCTTCATGGCATTGCCCAGAATCGGCCACGAAGTGATCGTGTCTTTCCTGGACGGCGACCCGGACCAGCCGATCATCACCGGAAGAACCTATCACGCCACCAACACACCGCCGTACGCGCTGCCGGAACACAAAACCCGGACCACCCTGAAGACCAAAACCCACAAGGGCGAGGGCAGCAACGAACTGCGGTTTGAGGATGAAGCCGGCGAAGAGCAAATCTACATCCACGCCCAGAAAGACCTGGACCTGCTGACCGAAAACAACCGCACCGAAGTCATCAAGAACGACAGCCACCTTACGGTGGTGAACAATCGCTTCAGCCATGTGAAAGCGGCAGACCACTGCACCACTGATGGTGAAAGCCGAGCCTCCGTCGGCGCCGATTGCAGCCAGACCATCGCCGGCAGTTTCCACCAGAAGACCGGCCGCACCATGGCCTCGGAAGCCGGCACAGAAGTTCATCACAAAGCCGGTGCGAAAGTGGTGCTGGATGCCGGGGCGGAGCTGACGATTTCTGGTGGTGGGAGCTTTATCAAGCTGGACCCCAGTGGGGTTACCTTGGCTGGGCCTGGGATCAAGATAAATTCTGGTGGGGCGCCGGGGAGTGGTGCGGGGCAGGGGGCTGTGATGCCGGGGATGCCGCAGGTGTTTCAGGGGGATAGGCCCGTGGCGCCGGCTCCGGATACGTTGTCGGTGGTTGGGCGTCGACAGAATGCGCCGGCCATAAATGTAGAGTCCCAGATTGCGGCGCTGAAGAAAGGCAAGGCAACGTGCCCGGTATGTGAGGAAAGGCCTGTATGAATCAGGATTGCGGTGTTGTTTCCGAATCGCCCTTCGTGTTTTGGACCTGGCCCGACAACTCGCCTGTAGCTTTGGTACTGGACGGTGTCGGTATTACAGATTTAGGAAAACAAATTTACCTGTGGGCGGATGGAGCCGAAGTGGAGGCTGAGTGTCTGTATGCATCGACGCAATGGGAAGCAATCGCAGAAGTGTCGCCCTGGATTGTCTGGCTGAAAGGGCCAGATGATCCGGTACTAGCCGCATTCCTGGAGCTTGGTGCGCCGAAAGAGCATGGCTACCTGATGATTGCTGGCGCAGATAAGCCCGATGTAATGCATTGGATTCGTGCTCACCTGCAGGTTGAAAAGGCGCCTGACTACGAAGAACTGGTGCGCATTTCACACCCTGCACTTGCCAGTTCAGTCATTGGTGAACAGCTGGGGAAGTGCCCACCTTCTGGCGTGATCCGGCAACTACTGATACCTGATCAAATCAGTCAACGATGGCACCGCATTGAACCGAGCGAGTGGGTTATCGGAGACGCAGACCATAACCGGAGCTCTCTGATCTACTCTGACGAACTTGCGCAGGCTTTCGACGCATTTAATATGCGACAGGTCTCGCTTGAGATCTGGCAGAGTCTTGATGCCAGCGTCAGGATAGCAATTGGGGGCGTGTCCCTTAAAGATGCTTACCCAAGGCTGAGTTTGTTGCTTGGCAAAGCACGCGAAGCCGGCCATGAGAGCCCAAGGGATATGATGCGGTTCTTGTTTTCGGCCCTTTCTGATGAGGGCGTTCCTGTAAAGCAAGGTGATGAAACTGCTCTTTACGATCAAGGATGAATAATGGTACGAAAAGCCAGACCAGCAGACGATAGAGAAGGTAGTGACCTCCTGTGCTGGGAGCAGTCGGGCACTCCAGCAAATGAACCTGAATCATGTCCTTTGCTTCAGTCGGTTGTCCTTTTGCCCTTGCGATATGGCAGGGTGGAGGTCACTCCTGCAGGAACAGACTCCGGATATCCTTACCAACTGACATCCCGGCCACTGGGATACCGCCTCCTCCGGGAGGGATACTTGTATGTGCTTGATGCAGATATCGGCGAGTTGCACGAGTACATGCATGAAGCGGGTGAGCTGTCTGGCCATAATGAGGGCAAGCTTGAGTATCCAAAAGCCCATACGTTGTATGTGGCTTTCTCGGATATCGCGTGGACGGATCGCAAGAAAGCCCAGGTGTTGGACGACCCGGAGGAGCGCAACGCGCTGCTCCAGAAAATTGATCTCGCTACCGCGTCGCCCTCGTCTGGAGGAAAACACCTCCTTACCCCGGCGCAGGCAAAACTGTGGGTAGCCGAGTTTGCGGAAGAGAGTATTGAGCAGGCGCCAGAGGGAGCGCATTCCCAAGAGAGTGAGCCTTACTATTGGGAAGGTCAGCCTTATTTCCATAAGACTCGCTTCGGCAAACTGATTAAACAGCAGGAAATAGACGATCCCTCCAACTGCTTGTGCCTGGTGGTAAAGGATGATGTAGGTGTCATGCTTGACCTTGCTCACCACCAGGACGAAGTGGTGGGTTGGATCGCAGAGTGGGCAGAGAGCGGCGATACTGAGCGGGATTACATGCTGGGCGCCTATATCGAATCCTTAACCACGCTTAGTGATGAGGTGCTGGCGGGGGCCGCGGCGTCGACTGGTAATGAACAGCTTAAGGCCCTTTATGGCAGCACCACAGAATCCCAGCGGCAGACCATCTACGATTACGTGCAGGTTCGAAATGAATACCGGGGCCCGCACCCAATGGGCACGGAAGATTATTTAAGGGAACATCACGGCGACAACCCATTGGTCAAGAGTCAGCTTGCCATGATTGATTCTCTTGGCCCGGAGAAGTTTGAAACCCATAGGGACGCGATCAACCAACTTAACCTGCGTAACTTTCATTTACTCAATGGCGCGAGCTTGGGGCAGAGAGGCATCAACGATCTGATTGATCGTCCGAAAATGGATACTTTCATGGCGGCGCAGCGGGTGAAACTCTCGAGCTGGCAGGCCTTGCTCAAAGATATTACCTACGACCGTGTTTTCTTATTGACGGATGCCCGGTACCACGCTGCAACCTGGTATTTCGACCCCGAAGCTGAGAGCCAGGTGGAAGCAGCGCTGGATCTTCAATATGCGTGCCTGAAAGATATTTGCCGCTCGGACTACGCAGCGAAGCAGGTACTCGACTGGATTGAAAAGCATCCCCAGTACACCCATCCGTTATTCCACACCCTGCCTAGGGTAGACCAGGCTGCTGATGGCGGTTTGGTGGATGCCTACGCTAATATCGCAGCGACCGGCTATAGCGTGGTCACCAAGGCGTCGGAATGGATTCTTGACATTAAGGCGGCTGAAACGGAGAAACTACCGGATATCGCAAAACTGTCCCGCGACATTCAGCAGAAGGCCAGTAGTGTTGGTGACACACTCAACCCGGCAGTATCCCTAGGCGTGGCAAGGACGCTGAGTAAGCTTTACAGCGGAATTGACAGCCAGAACATACCGCCACTGGACGAACTGTTCCGCGACTTACCATTCTTCTTCAAACGCAGAATGCTGAACGCCATCGATGCCGGAGAGGCGGAGTTCCGCGTTGCCTCACAAGCTGAGATGGCTACCTTCAGAGACAATCTGACCCAGATGCTGGCGCTTAATGAGCGTCTGGAAGAACTCAACAAAGCCCACGAACTTGCAAAGCAAACCCACGGCCACCGGTCCGATAAAGCTCGGTCTCTGAATAGCCAGTTCAGGGCCACACGGGAGGAGCATCGGGCTGTGGGTAAAAGAGTGGCGGCTGCCCTGAGCCCGGTAGAGGAAGTTGAGACAGGCTTGAAGTTAGAGCCCGCCGAAACGGGTCGAGCAGGTTTGACTTTGATTGTGGCCGCTACAAAGCAGCAGGAAATTGGTTCGCTGATCGGGCACTTTCGTCAGGGGGTGGGGTCGGCACCCCGGGTGAACCTTATGGGGGATGGGTTGGGCGTTTTGGTGTTTGTGGTGCAGTTTTGGAATTTTGCTATAACAGCGTTGGAAGTAAGCTCTCAGAAACCCACTGAGCGCGCGTATGGGCAGTTGTTTGAGAGCATGGCATCGGCAACAGGTGCTGGCTTTTTGGCTGCTCAAGGCTTGATGGACACTGCTTTCGGAGCCCGGGCAAGCTCACTGACGAATGCTTGGCAGGGTACTTCCCTGAAAGCGGTTCACATTCAGATGGGAAAGTTGCATGTGCTGCTGGGGGGGCCGGCCTATTTGTTTGGTGCAATCAGTGCCGCCCTCAGTACCCGTGAACATTGGAACAACTGGCAGGAGGCCGTTCATGCCGGAAACCAGCAGGCCCAGGCCGCTGCTGTGCTTGGGATGTTGGGGAGTGGCGGCCTAACGACCACGGCTTCGATAGGGTTTGGTAG
>NZ_JAJSPB010000019.1:0-76078 GCF_021282325.1 Marinobacter sp. G11 | reverse complement strand
ATAAAAAATACATACAAAATAGTATTAAGTCTGCGACTGCCAGAAAGTTGGCATTAAGGTTCGTGCTGTTGGGTAGTTTTTGTAGCGCTTCAGCGCCCGTGTCATCTCAAGAGATTGAGCGTGTGCGGTGGCAAGTTCCTACTGGCGCACCCACTACAGTTCCCGGTCTTGATGCAATAGTTCATGCTTCGAAATGGCTCAGCGAAATTTCAAATGGCAACGTGACTTTGAGAACCTATGAGCCGGGCGAACTTATACCGGGATTTGAGGTAAGTAGCGCTGTTGAAAAGGGGACGTATCCAGCGGGATTTACTTATACAGCATATGATCAGGGTTCTATGCCTGAAGCTTCTCTATTTTCATATATTCCATTTTATTTGGGGCCAATAGATTATATCGCTTGGCACTATAGCGGTGGAGGTGAAGGGCTGCTAATTGATGCTTATAGTAAAAGAAATATATATCCAATTCTTTGTGGTGTAACTGGGCCTCAATTAGGTGGGTGGTTTACATCACCTGTCAGTTCTATCGAAGACCTTAAGAATTTGAACTTTAGAATTGCAGGTTTTGGCGCGGATGTTCTTTCTGAACTCGGAGTGAATATATCTTCAATTTCTGCAGCGGAGACTTATCAAGCGTTGGAACGCGGTGTGGTTGATGCTGCAAAATTAGGCCAACCTGTTGTCGGGTTAAAGTTTGGGTTCCCAGAGATTGCGAGATATTACATGGTGCCAGATTGGGCTCAGCCGAGCACCGCAACTCACCTATTGGTAAATAAAGGTACATGGAATGAGTTGGCGGCATCTACCCAAAAATTGATTGAAATGTCTTGTAAGGCGGCAACACTTTATACCCTTTCTGAAACTGAATTTTTGCAAGCCGAAGCAATTAAGTCCATAAATGAAGCTGGGGCGTCACCAATTAAGCTTTCTGAAAAAGACTTGTCTAAGTTGAAAGAGATAACAGACCAAGTATTGTCAAAGAATAGTGAGGACAGTGCGGAGTTTGCGCGTGTTCTACGAAGTCAGGTTGAGTTCTCAGAGTCCTATAGGAAATGGTCTCAGCAGGGTTATCTTCCTAAATAATTCGACATCTAAGTTATTGGGGGGTATCTCCCCCTAATAAAGGCTAGGATTACATATTTAAATAAAAAGTATCCGGGGGCATGGTGTTTAAAAAAAGCGAAGGTATTTTAAAAATTGGATGTATATTAGAATCTATAAGTTTTTATATCGATAAATTTGTTGTAATGATAGGGAAGATGGTGTCATGGATTTGGCTACTAGTTCTCCTTGTTGTATTGTTTAATGTATTTAGCCGTTATTTGTTTAATAGCGGATCGGCTGCCATGTTGGAGTTATCCTGGCACTTGTTCGGCGCGACCATGTTGATAGTTTTATCATACGCAGTTGTTACAGACGACCATGTTCGTGTCGATTTCTTGTCAGAAAAGCTCCCCATTAGGAGCGTAGCTTTAATTGAATTTTTGTTAGTTGCAGGGTTGGTAATTCCTCTTTTAGTTTTTATGATGGAAACTCTTGTGCAGTACGCATGGAATTCATTTATTAAAGGCGAATCCTCTATGGCTCCCGACGGATTGCCATATAGGTTTATTCTTAAAAGTATAATTCCAATATCTATCCTATTGTTAATTCTTTCTTTGGTCTCTCGACTTATAAAAGGTATGACTTTGGTTATTGGAAAACCAAAGAAATAACGACATTCTCGCTGTTCTTTCGGTTGACTATATGGCTACTGATGAAATTCTTGTAAGTGCGATGTTTGGTTGCTTTTTCCTCTTTCTCCTGACAGGTTTGCCGGTAGCGTGGGCACTATCTGCAGCTGGATTTCTGTTTGCAATTATCGGGTATTTTTTAGTTGAATATTTGAATTCAGATATTTGGTTTACGTGGCAAGGAACTATTGGTTCTTTAGACGCAAGAATCTATGGGTTGGTTGCAAATGAATTGTTAGTTGCATTGCCAATGTTTATTTTTATGGGAATAATGCTTGATCGATCAGGTGTTGCTGAGAAATTGATGAAATCGCTTACTAGCCTATTTTCCACACTGAGGGGAGGATATGCGGTATCAGTTGTCATAGTCGGAATTCTTTTGGCGGCTTCGACCGGGATCGTAGGCGCTTCTGTGGTGCTATTGGGAATGCTTTCCATAGGCCCTATGCTTTCACAAAACTATAACAAGGGTTTGGCGGTAGGGACGGCTTCAGCGGTCGGCGTTTTAGGAGTAATCATTCCGCCAAGTATTATGTTGGTTTTGCTTTCTGATAGACTTGCTACACCCGAAGCCTCTGTCGGACGGCTTTTTATGTCGGCAGTTATCCCAGGGTTACTTCTTGCCTTAGGATATATCTTCTATATTTTGTTTTCTGCATATCTAAGACCTAATTTTGCTCCATATCCAGGCACCGGTAGAAGATTTTCAGTTAATTATTTAATTGATTTTTTACGTGCCTCTTTGCCAGCCCTCGCTTTAATATTTGGAGTTCTTGGTTCAATTGTATCCGGTATTGCCACTACTACCGAGGCGTCAGCCATTGGTGCTGCCGGTGCTCTCGTCCTTGCAGGGCTTAACAAGCAGTTAAATATTTCGGTTGTATCTTCAGCACTTCATCAAACGAGTCGAACGATTGCATTTATATTTGGCATTTTTCTAGGTGCCACGGTTTTTGCATCTGTTTTACGTGGGATTGGGGGCGACGACGTAATTAGGAATTTAATAGTTGATCTTCCGTTTGGTGCGACGGGTGTCGTAATTTGTATTCTTTTGTTAACCTTCGTTTTGGGTTTTTTTCTCGACTGGATTGAGATAACACTTATAGTTCTTCCATTGGTTGCGCCCACTGTTTTTAGTTTGGGGGTTGACCCTGTTTGGTTTGCTGTTTTATTCGCTTTGTGTCTTCAAACGTCTTTTTTGACTCCGCCAGTAGGACCTGCTCTTTTTTATATAAAGGGCGTATGTCCGCCGACCGTTAAAACTCGAGATATATATTCTGGAGTTTTGCCGTTCATTATTATTCAGTTATCGGTTCTTTTTGCGGTTTTTGTTTTTGATGATTTGGCTACCTGGCTTCCGGGTATTATTCATAATTAGCTATTCCTATTGAGTTGTGTTGCGATCCTTTTGGCCCCTTATGGGGGCATTTTTTGTTTGCCCGGCGAAGCCGGCAAACCAAGCCACCTGAAAGAAGGTCGCGTCACTCCGAGGGAGGGAAAGGCAATCCGACTGGCAAGGGTGTTGTTGGCGAAAGGAGGGGCTGACGGGAGCCATAGAACAGTAACGATAATGGCGGACGACGAGCTAGAGGTGAGTGCTGTGTTCTCGAGCTGCTCGACAGGGCGCTGATGCTCTTGAGATAGTTGAGAGTAATGAGCGCGGATGGGAAGTGGCCTGTCGATTCTCGAACGTTGGGTGAGTTAGCCATTTTCAGCTTCAGTTGACGATCATACTCAGGAACCGAACGGGGGGGGCGGTGATGAGCACGTTCAGGTGTTCCTTCGCCCACTGGCAACCGGCCAGTGATTGAACCAGTCCTTTATCCAGGCCGCGCGAGTTCTGGTAATCAATGTCTTCGAGGATGGCGGCGTGTCGCAGCTTGGCCCGGCGCAGCCGGCTGCTCATGCGCCGGTTGTCCCGTTCGGTCATTTCCCGGTCGACCAGCAGTCCAAGACGCTCCTCGAAGCTCAGGTGGGTAATGTCGGGGGTGGCTGACGGATCTGCCAGGGCGGCAGCCATGCCGGTCAGCTTAAGGGCGTGGAGCTTGTCCAGAGTCGGATGTTTCAACATGTCAGAGATCCTTCAGTGGTAGTAGGCGGGGCCACGGATGTTGTCGTGGGTGTCGGGCAAGGCCAGTTCCTGTTGCTCTTCCAGGGGCTGCTGATCCAGACGGTGTTTGAGGATGGATTCAATGCTCTTGTACCGGCAACTGCACAGCATCAGGGCGCGTTGGCAGGCGGCTTCCAGCCGCGGCTCGCCGTAGCTTTGCCCCAACCGGAGAATGCCCAGACAGGAGCGGTACGCCTGCTGTGGGTGCTTACGGGCTCCCAGGGCCGTGCGAATGAGCTTCTCGGTAGCGGGACCGGTCTTGGCCGCCCAGGCGATTAGCCGTTCCGGCGAGTAATGGGGCATGGTTGTCCTCTGAAATTATCAGGCGACAACTACGCTGACACATAGGGCCCATGAAGTTTGCTGGAAAACAAATGGCGTCAGCGGTCAAATTTGACCGCCTTTCAGACATTTAGGCTGAAGGAAGGGCCGATTGACTGTAAAGTATATTTACAATAAGAATTTCTCGTATGCCTGAGTTCTGCTTGAGGGACGTAAGGAACATAGAACTATGATAACCAAAAGCCCAACCGAAAAAGAACTTTTGGAAGGCCTCGACGCCCACACGGCCCATGCCGATGAGCTGGCCGAGCTGCTGCCTCAGGAGCTCACGCCGCTGGAACGCCTCAAGGGTTCCGTCAAACGCTATGAGCGACCGACCGATTCGGTGTGGGACGAGTATTTCAACTCTGAAGGCGTCAGCGACGATTTTATGGAAGACCGCGATCAGCCTGCTTCGGATGAGCGTGATAAATAACGCTGTCATCTTAGCGGAACCGTAGATGCCTTCAATGCCAAGCATCACCCGGATCGACCCGGAACCCTTTTTTACCTTGCCACATCGAACCAGCGGCCCTGCTGGTGTGCCTCTGCATAATCGCCTGCCGTTTTATCGCGCTTATGCCGTCGGCCTTCCGAGTCATGTGAAGGGCATTGTGTTGACCTCCGATCTCCAGGGCCGAGAAGTCGGAGGCCAGAATCGACTGCTCGGCGTGCCTGTGGCCGAAGCGCTTTTGGCCTTGTCTCGGGACGGGGGCATTCCGGCTCTCGACGCGGTGTTTCTGTGCGGCGACCTTTACGACTACCCCGACTGCAAAAAACGGGGCGGCACTGGGCCGGTGGATGAGGTGTTCCAGGCATTTTCCGCGATTACGACGGAGGTGGTTGGCGTTCTGGGAAATCATGATCAGGTGGCGCAACCTGAGGCACTTCCAGACAACACCACCCTTTTGGACGGCGGGGTTGTTACGGTGTTGGGCAACCTGAAAGTCGGTGGCGTCAGCGGTATCGTGGGCAATCCGAATCGCAACCAACGGCGAACCGAGGACGATTTTCTTGCTGTACTGGAATCGGTGACCGATCAAACCCCGGATATCCTGTTACTCCATCAAGGCCCAACCGACCCGGAACGGGCGGGTCGTCGTGGCGACCCCGGTGTGGCGCTGTCACTTGAAACGGGCTTTCGAGGACTCACGGTGTTCGGCCATACTCGATGGGACTGGCCCTGGCTTATTTCACACGGCGATGGCCAGGCTTTGAATGTCGATGGGCGGGTGGTGGTGGTTCTGCCGGAGGTTGACGGTGAGTGAACGATTAGGCGCGGGAGATCCCATTCAATGAGCAAGCGACTGACTCCGCACCGGTTTTTTTCTGCCAATCCGGTCGGGGTGGACTGGGTTTGTGGTGATCTGCATGGGCAGTTTGAAGCACTGCAAGCCGCGTTGTCGGAAGCTGGATTCAACAAAGCGGCTGATCGTCTGTTTCTGTTGGGGGATACCATTGATCGTGGCCCAGAATCCCGGGCTCTTCTGGAGTGGGTTCTGGACACAGACTGGGTGTTCAGCGTGATGGGTAACCACGAGCTGATGTTTATCGCCGGTGCTGAGGATAACCGCAACCGATACAAGCACCGGGGGATAGGCGGTGGCTGGGCCGCAAGCCTGGATGAGACCTCTTACCAAAATTTGGCAACCCAGTGTCGTTACCAGTTGCCGCTTACCATGACGCTGGAATGCGAGAACGGACAACTCGGGCTGGTGCATGCCCAAAGCCCATTCGACGACTGGCGCACAGTTCAGGAGAGCCCCTTCTCAGAGCGCTTTGCCATCGAATGCACCTGGCCCTGGAACCGGGCTCAGGGGGCGGATCAAACCATTTCGGGCATCACGGCCGTGGTATCAGGTCACATCGGGACTGCCGAGATCATTCAGAAGGGAAACCAAATCTGGATCGATATTCTGGCAAAAACTGGTCAGGTGCCGTTGATGTCAGCTAATCGAGTGTTAGAGAAAGCAGCGCAAGTACAGCGAGATAGCTAATTTGTAGAACAGTGTCAGGGTGAGAGGTTCTGGTGCAGTTATCCGGCACGCCAAAGCACAATGCCGTCCGTGGCAATGTTTTCGAGTAGTTCTGGGTTGGAGTAGTCCTTCGGGTTGGCCCATTCGCGCTCCCAGACCGGCAGGGCTTGAATTAAAACTCCGGTTTCAGTGAGAACATCAAAGGCGAGGCCTGCCATCGCAAGCTTTGTTTCCACGAAATCCCCAGGCTGCCCGGCCAAAATCACCGCTACATCGGCATCACTTTCGTCGTGATAATCACCACGGGCTCGGCTACCAAACAGGATCAGTTGAACCGCATCGAACCGGCCAGCCAACTTTTCGCCAAAAACCAGGACCGCCTCCCGAATATTGACCTGGTCACCCATAACAACCTGTTCCAAGCCAACCGGCGCAGCCTGATCCCACTCCCGAAGCACCTCTGGCATGGGCGCGCCGGGGTCACACTGGGCTACCAAATCACTCAAGCTGTAACACTTTCTATTCTTCATGGGCTCACCTTCGATGGCCTCTGCGTCCCCGGATCACCGCAGCTTTCAGCATTCCAGTTTTTGGATTGGAGAACCTGTCTGGCGCCTGGTATTCGCCATCCCACTCCTGAGCATGCCGGTACTGAACAACCGGTTCGGATGTGAGTTCGACAATATCATCAAATCCGGTTTCGTAACCCTCGACCAGCACTGGGGTTTCCGGCGGCAGATCTTGCAGTTGTGCTATCAGCTCTTCCGCAGTCATTTCATTCCCCCCCCGGTCAAATTTGACCGCTTCAAACCTCAACCACAATTGGTGTGTTCCTCGGTTCATACCGTGCGTTGCAAGTGCTGGCGTTAATCAGCTTTGTTTGCCCACGCAGGTACTCCCCATAGCTTTCATGGATATGGCCAAAAATGTGCGCTTTTAGTGCAAGTTGATGAATTCTGACCAGCAGGTCAATGCAACCTACATTCTGACATTTGAATCCAAGGTTCGCCTCATCACCAATGCCTTTGGGTGGGCCATGGGTGATGAGCACATCGGTATTATCCGGGATAAGCTGCCATTTTTTGTGCAGGGGCTCGCCACGATCCAGCATAAACGCCCAATCCATGAATGTGGGTGTCCAGGGTGAACCCCAGAACCGAACACCCTCGATCTCGACGCCACTGTCTTCCAGATAAATGGCGTTTGTCAGTGCCAGGCGGGCCAACTCCGGAGTTTCCTCAAAGGCCCAGTCGTGGTTGCCGGCAATCACAATTTTGTGTCGATGCGGCAGCGTTCCAAGCCAATCGTTGAGCTCTTCGATGTTCTCCAGTGTGCCCTGGCCCAGACTGTCACCGGCATGGATCAGCACGTCGCCATCCGGAATCTCCGGAATGCGCCGGTGCAGGCTGTGGGTGTCGGAAATGCAGACCAGTTTCATACTCTCACCTTTGTTACCACGGCGTTAGCTTCCAGCTTTTTCCCGAATCGCTCGATCCATTTCTTCAACTGTAAGTACCATCGTAGCCCTCCGGGTTCGCCCACTCACTTTCCCATCTTCGGTTGTGTGACTTACGCGGAATTACGCGGAATGTGCATAATTACGCACTTTGCAGGTAAAGGCGCGTAATTCAAGTTGTACAACAGGGGTTACCCCGTATGTCCACTTTCGTCGGTTTCATGCTGTATCCGCCGGTGATGTGAGTAACTCGGATTCTAATGACCACTTGATGAACGGCAGCAGTCTTGCAATGTTTCGGGCATCATCTACGCCCCGATGGTGGCCGCCTTCAAAGCTCAGGCCGTGATATGCCAGAGCGTGTGTCAGGCCGTTCTTTTTCTTCTGGCCAGTGGTGCGGCGCCAGATACGTTTCAGGTTCAGGTGGGGGCGAGCCAGAACGGCCGGTTGAGCACCGTCCAGTTGGCTTTGGGCTTCCAGATGCAGGCGGTCGTAGTTGCCCCAGCTTCACCAGATAAGCTCATTCGGCAGATCGCCCAGCCAGGCATTCATCGCCTCAATCGCTTCCGAGAGTGCGGGTGCCCCCTCCACCATCGACTGGGTGATCCCGGTCAGCTCGGTGCAGAAGTCGCTCAGTATCGGGTGCCGGGTTGGCCTCACGAGAAACGAGCGAGCGTCCAGCAGCTCCCCTTGCCGAGTTGCAAGAGCACAACCGATTTCAATGATCTCCATGATGTGGACACTCTGAGCATCACCTGCGGGTGTCGTCTGGTTTTCCCAGCAGGTCGCCTCGAGGTCTACTACCAGGATTGTGTCGTCACGCATTTTGCTTGCCCGGGTACTCGGCTTGGCATCTTAAAAACGGATATACCGCTCACTTAGAGTCTCACTTTTCTTGACTCGTAGATCCAGTTTACAGGAGTTATCGGCGCCTGAGGGCGACTCCTTACAAACGACAATTTCCTTGATCTCTTAGTCGATTTTGCCTGAAAGGAGAGCTGGTTTTGCGGTCAATTCTCCAGTGATTTTCGATAGTCGAGCCGAAAAATACACATTTTTGTAGGTATTTACCGAAATGGCCTTGGCTCATATTCGTGTTCGTATCTGCGTAACTGTGAAATTTACGCTTCAAGCAAAAATAATCTTATAAATTAGCAGGTTGTACAAAAAATAACCCATAAGAAATTGTTCATTTTGTGATCAATGGTAGGCTTAAAGCCTACACTCTAAGCTACTGAAAAAGCACGTTTTTTTGACATTGCTGTGCTTGCGCACTTTTCGGCGCAGTGATACTCCTAAAAAAGAATTATCGAGGGGCAAAGGTCCGGAACGTCCCTGATGTCAATTGAATTCAGTTAGGAGCAGGGCGTGACTGTAGCCAAAAGAACCCTAAAACTTGTACGCGTTGAGCAACTGAAAATCGCACGGTTAGAAACCGATGTTGAGGACGTGATCCTCGGCTCCTACACGGGCCTACGTAAGCCAGAGCTCCTCACGGAGGAAGCGCTTCTAGCGGTGGCCAGCCACTATCCTGTTTCGGTTTGCGAAATCCGGCGCGGTGATTACCGAGTCGTCGGGAACGCTCACGTAGCTGTGCTCCTGAAAGAGTTCGCTCCGAATAAGAGGATTCAGGTTCTCGTATGGAAGAACCGAGAAGCCGAACGTCAGCAGGTTTCCCGGTTACTGGCCGCACTGGTGTTCGGGTTGGGCTCTCAGAATGCCCTCCTTCGACTGTGGGCGAGCCTTTCCGATGACGAGCGCCGCCGGATCTCATCTTCTCTCAACAGTCGAGTCGGGCTGGAAGATTTCGCCGGCATCAGCCGCAAGATCAGAATCCAGGATGAGGAACCGGTTCTGGTTCCAGGACTTTCACGGCACTTGCTTCCGCTGGACGAACATGTGGAGCCTGCAGTTGACCATCATGAAGCGCTGAACGAAGTTGATCACCACCCCCACCAGGAAGAGGCTGCTTCTGAGGCAGTAGTTGGAACCTCAGGGGCTGAGATCAAACCCGTCATCCTGGACACCCGCACCGTCTCAATTTTTGAATACCTGCTGGCTTCCACCACTGAACCGTCAGGCTCTCAGAACGCACCAGTTGTCCCAGATTATTTGAGTGAAGCCCTAAGCCAGGTAGGACTGTTGGTTCTGGACAACGGTGGGAACCTTGCACCACATGATGAAGCCGGGGATGCCCCAGCACCGAAAATCCTCGACGCGGTCAAAATCCATTTTCCGATACTGTGGCAACAGGCTGCAGAAGAAAGAGAGTCGGGGTTACGTATACAGCTCTGCGCGATACTCACCGCTTCCTGTATCGAGTGGCTGAACGATCTCCAGAGCGACAGTCTCCACAAACAGTTTTCCAATCCTAGGAACCTCTGGGCCGCTGTTTCGGCGTTGTCGTTCGATACCGTTGAGCAGTTGTCGCCGATTTCTCCCAACGCTGAAGCAACCCTCCGAGCGGTTCAGGACACATTTCCAAAACTTGCTGACGGTAAGCCTGAAAATCGGGCCCAGCGCAGGCACGTGAAGACCTTGGAAAGATATCTCAAGGGTTACCTAATGGCGAAGGCTCAAATGCGCCTTCCTCTCGACGAGTCGGAGGTGGCGTGATGACGTTGAAATTTGACTCAGAAAATCCTGAGGCGCTCCTAGTCGAAATTGTTCAGCCTCGTCCCGATTGGTACGCGATGGATCGCATCGCAAACCTGATGCCGCGCATAGTGAGCGCATTTGACCAGATTTCGCAGCCAATCGAAGGTGCGGATGCATTCCTGGAATGGTTGGATTCTGGCGTCGTAGAAGCAAAGTACACGGAGCTTGCGCCTGAACGTCAGGGAATTCGGGGGCTTGTTGGTGAGTATCCGCAGCATGCGGGGTTACGTGCCCTCGCGGAAAGTGAGGAGTGCTCGGAGAAAAGGCTTCAGGTTGTAGCATACGTCATCAACACCGCCAGTGCCTGGCGACAGGAACTGGCGCCTTCTGAAGAACGGTCCTTCAAAAACCGGGTTGAGGATGCTTGGCGTGCCTTGAGGCTCTTATCGGAATCGGCTTTGGCGAAGGTGCCGAAGTGCGTGGACGATGTAGCGCGCTTCGAGAAGCACTTTGCCCGAGTGAATGAGAACCTGGATCAACGGCAATTTGACGAAAAAAATGTGCGTTACCTCGATGAACTCCACAGATTCTTCAAGTTCTATGTCGGCGAAGGACGAATCATTACTTATCAGTCCGACAAACAAAAAGCACAGCGCTGGGAAGTGCAGAAAACCGGTGACTGGAAGGGCTTGGACAATGATGTTGACTCTGAGATAGAAGGCGTTCAGGAACGTTCAGTCCATATCACTCTGCCACAGGGCGAGGAACTTGTGAGTAAGGAGCACCGCATCGCTGGCAATGCGCCAGAGGAGTTGATGAGTGCGAGCGTTCTGATCTCAGAGCGCGGAGCGGCCCTGAATTCCGAGCGCGGTGAAACTCCCTCCACCGGACTCAGAAAGCAGCAACCGAAGCGCGCAGCCTACCGGCGTGCCAACAGCTTCCTACCGGGTCGTTGGGAAAGCCTCAATGAGTATGAGCGAGGGCTAGTTCTGCAGGTTTTGTTTGAGAACAAGATGGGCTCGGAAAATACGCGCCTACATGTCCTGCTGATCCTCCTCACAGGGCGCTCTCTGGAATCTATATCGGAAACTGCGGTAGTCCAGAACCGCTCTCAAGTGCCGGATAAGCCGAAAAAAAATCAACCAGAATGCATCTACCTCGTCAGGGACGATCAAGCTTGGGCAGGCTTTGTTCCGGAGCCTCCAGAGCGTCGAAAATTAGCGAAAAAATGGGCGCCCCACATGGAGGTCACAAATAAACTGTTTATCGGTCCGATCCCGGATGCTTTCTGGCAAATACTCAGGCCGCGGGTAGAACTTGTTGCAAGACGAATACAAACGAAATCGGGGATTCTTTTCGCCAGGAGAACCTCAACCGAGTCCGTCGCTGAGGAGATTGCGATTGAGATCAAGAAGCTCAATAAGGCGACCGGTTCGAGGATTACCCTGAAACGAATTCAGACGTGCGTGTTCGAAGGACTCATCCACCAAACCACGGATTCGGTGGATGCGAGCCTGGTGACTGGGCGCAAGCTACCCACCGGGCAATCGGCAAACCTCTATTATCACACCCGGTCGGTTGAGACGCTAGCGGCGGATTATGTCGATGTCGTGAATGGCTGGTTGGTGAATCTTGGGCTCTCGTCTCCGTCGATGGCTCCCGCCAACCTCGATTTCGGTTTGCCGAGAGTGGGTTCTCCGTTTTGTGTGCGTCTGGAGGTCATGAGGGACGTCGTAAGCCGCCTGCGAGCGCAGCTTGCCGAATACCGTAAAACGGCGCACTCCCGGGCCAACATCCGAAAATTCCATAATCTGTTTACAGCGTACGCCATCCTTCAGGTTATGTGGTCGACCGGTTTTAGGGCGGTTCGCGACCCGATTGCCTACCGATACGAATTCAACGAACGCCGGGGATTCGTGATCATCGCGGACAAGGTCGATGACAATCTTGGCCACTCTCGCCTGGTTTACCTGCCGGAGGTCGTTATTGAACAGCTTCGCTGCTATGAGGCACACCGGCGGCACCTGCAACTGCGCTTGCATGAGGTGGGCGTAGAGGTCCCCATCGAAACCTTTTTCGTTTTTCTCGATGCGAAGCTCCAGTCAGAGTTTGCCACCCCAAAACGACTGGCGGACGAAATTCAATGGACGTTTCCGTGGCCCCTGAACGTCAGCCGGCACACCCTGCGAGGCTTTCTTCGAGACCAAGGGGTCCCAGGTTATCTGGTAGATGTTTTCATGGGGCACTGGGGGGTGGGCACGGAACCACTCGCCAAGTACTCATCTTTAGACCTGGCAGAAATGAAAAACCGGATTGTTCCGGCAACAGCAGCCTTGTTGGATGAGTTGGGATTCGAAGTGGAAGCAGGTCTTGATGCGTGATGATACAGCAGTTTTTGAGCCGTTGAATAAGCCGATTGAGGCGTTGAAGAAGAGGCTTTCAGCAACAAGCCAAGGCTCATCGGTGGGCTCTGAGTACAGGGCCCATAATCGAAACGTTGAGAAATTGGGCCATCTGGAGGCGGTCCGAGACTATCTTTTTGAGTACTACCCGGAGTTGGCCTCCGGTCAGCGGGGACTGACGATGACTGCCGAAGAGGTCGACAGGCTGGTCGAAAACGCTTCGAAAACTGATGATGGTCGGGCGGTTAAGGACAAACAGTATTATCTCGTCAAATTGCTCGACGCAGGCGTGAAAACCCGGGATTGGCAGCTGCCTGTCCCGATGCCTGTGCAGAGCGTCCAGATGTTTTCCTCGATGACTACCCCTGACATGGGAGCCCGATTGGCCGATTACGATCAGATCAATGATGCGTTTCTGGCCAGCCTGGAGAGTGCCGCCCCTGAGCTGCAAGCTGAAGAGGCCATGGAGAGGGATGCCGGTGAGTTGCTGTACAGCCTGGTTTTTCACAGTGGCGTGACCGCACGTCGCTGGTTCAACCGACTGGGTGAGGCGATCGGGAATGGCGCCGGTAGCGTCGGTGATTACACTTGGTTGGAGTTGGAAGCGACCTCGACAGTGGGGCGTACCCGACCCTCGACCCAGAGTTGTCGTCGGGTCATCCTGGCGCCGATCACCGAACTCCTACTCCGACGCTGGTATCTGCGCTGGGGTAAAATTTGGCCAGATGTAACCGTTTCAAAGGGACAGGCATCTCCGGACGAGGTGTTGCTGAAACACTTCATTGGGGATCTGGTTGAGAAAAACCAGCTAACCCTGAACCGGCCATTGAATGTCTTTGCGGTTGCCGAGGCGAACCTGATCATAATCGCGCCGGGCTTCCTGGTTCACTACGCACGAACACCGGATTTGGGCGCTTCTTTGTCGTTGTCGAACTGGATGCGCTTGCTGACCGGTGGGACTCAAGTACAGCCAGCATCGCAGGAAACTCAGCAAGAGCGTGAGAATGAAATGGTGGGCTCACCTGCACTTACTAACCCTGAGTTTCCGTTGCGCGACCAAAGACCATTGTTCAAACGATTGATGAAGCGCTTGAGGTTCTTGGAATCTGAGGCGTCAAGGATCCAGGAAGCCAGCGACCCTTCAGAGCAGGCCCAGAGACAGAGGGATGTTTTGGCAACCAAGGCTGAGGTGTTCAAGGCCATGGACAAAATTGCAGCAAAGAGCGGATGCTCCATTCTCGTACAGTTGATGTGTCACTACGTTCGAGTGCTTCTTAGAACCGACGATGGCGTGTCACCGGCCTTGCAGCAAAAGATTCGTGACCTCCAATACCTCGAACTGCTGTTGCCCTTCGCTATCGATATCCCGAATCCTGAAAGTCTGGACTCGGATGAGTGGCAGTCCATCTATGAGACGGTGGTCAGCAGCTTTCCTGGTAACGGTGGAAGTCTCAGGCGGACGCTGTTCGAGTGGCACGAGTTTCTTCACGGATATTACGGAATGCCTCGTATCCCAATGGAAGAGGGGGCAGGCTATGGCGTCGACGCGGCAATACTGACGCCATTGGAGTATCACCGGGCAAAGCGCTTTTTGTTAGCTCGAGCTGACGATGAGCTGGCAGGGATACAGCTGGCGCTTCTGATTATGGGATTCCGTTGTGGGCTTCGGCGAACCGAGTGTTGGGCCCGACAATACGGTGATTTCCATGGCCTCGGGGATCCTACCGTCAACAATCCCGAGCTGCTCGTACGTCCCACCAAAATAGCCGGCGTAAAGTCGGATGCAGCGATTCGCAGACTCCCACTGCGCCTACTATTAACCAGCGACGAACTGGAGTGGTTGACGGGCTTTGTTATGGGGCGCAAGTTACGGCGCGCTAATGATGAAGCGCGCGATGGCTTGTTTCAGGACCCCGTGAGCGGAACCTTTCGCCTACAGGAGAAGTGGGCATTTGATGGGCTGACAGCCCTGCTCCGATCCGTATCGGGTGATGAAAATATACGGTTTCATCATCTGAGACACAGTTTTGCATCGCTGAGTTTGCTGCGACTGTTGGAGCGTAAACCCTATGACCTCCTGCCGGAGCCGTGGGTTCAGTCGGATGGCGTAGAACTCATGCCACCAATGCATGGCTCAAGCAACATCGTGAGTGCTGGGGTGGCTAATGTCTGGCGGCCGCTTTCCCAGCTGGCTCAGTGGATGGGCCATTCGAGTGAAAGGGTGACCCTAAAAAGCTACACCCACCTTCTGGATCTCGCCCTCTGCCAGTATTTGCTGCAAGAAGATCGGTCGTACACCATTGCACAGCAGCAAACGCTGCTGGACAAAACACTAGGTGCACTGGAGCGATTCCGGCATCGTGCACAACTAAAGGATCGGGTGACGCCCGCCAGAGCATTGGCAGCGGTGGCTCGAATGCCAGCGAAGGGCCTGCTGGAACTCCCGAAAACAACCGATAGAAAGAAGGAATTGCCCCCCGTTGTTAACAGGGTGGCCGAAGACGTGAATCCGCTGCTGCCGTATCGGGTATCGTGCCAGGTTTTCATTCGTATGCAAGCGCCGTTCAATGAGCCTCTCTCCGTTGCTTTGGAGAAAACAGCGGCCCAGTTGGATCTGGATTTGCCAATCGTGCAGCAGTGGTATGAGCGCTCGGCGTTGCTGATGGGTAGTTCTACCGGCCGGACAGGCGAACGGTTACGTTTTTCGCTGAGATCGAAGACAAGTGTGAACAACACAACACTAGCTAAGATATACACGTTGATATGTTTTGCGCCGGAATTGCCGACCTACATCATACCTCCCCAATCGAAATCAGCATTCAAAGAATGCATGCAATTCTTCAAATGGCTGTCTGACTGGATGGTCGAAGACGCAGACTCTGGTCGAAGCGCGCTTATAGCTGCAGCCGAAAGTGTGCAGCGGAGTAAAGCCGAACTGCGGCCCCGCGGACGGGAACGGCAGATCGCCTTCATGGCACTCATGAATAAGCTCCGCCTAGGGGCGCGAGCTACCGTTACGCTGACGGTTGAAAAAGAGAACAGAAAAGCAGCTCTAAAGTTCTGGGGGCAGAGCCTGGGGGTCGCACAGAATGCCATCGTTATCCGGCCAGCCAAGGACAAGAAAGTCCCGAAACACGGTAACGTCAGCTTTGACTGGAAAGTGACTCACAAGCTTGGCAAGCACTTCTGGCATGCTATTCGTTTTGTGGTGTTCACCGGGTGTGTGCTGTACGACGCCGTGCCGGAGAGTTTTCAGAACGGAAGTTTTGATGCTGACACGTTGGAAGATGAATCCGAGGAAGGCGCCGTCCCTGGCTAATGCGCTTGGCTCTAAGGAGTGCTGGAGGGAAGATCTAGCGACTCCACGATCAGGCGGTCTCCCGAATGGAATCTAATCAGCTTTAGGCTCGCGATCACTCGGTTGCCCAATACCGGCACCCCGCTCCGAATCGCTTGAGCCTGGCTGAGGAAGGCCGTTACCTGTCGTCCTCGACAGTGCAGAGTGAGTTGGTAAATGGTTTTCTGATTGCGAGCAGACGGGAAGGAATGCACTCCAAGAACCGTAAACTGATCCCTCCAAAACGCTAAACGAAGGCCTGCACTTTCTAGCGCCGGATTGGCCATTAGTACGCCCTCCATTCACTCTCCAGTTCCTGGAGGCGGCCGATCAGCATTGGGAGTGAATCCCGGCCAGCCTCCAGATTTTCCTTAACCAGTTCGCAGTACACCCAGGTTTCCATCGCCTCTTGGTTGGTGCGTTCCCCTCCAAGGCCAAGGATGGCCACGAGATTACACCCCTCGTGCAGGATTCCCATGGCCACGCACAGGCTGCTAGCCAGATTGCGAACGGTGCGCCGCTCGGCAGGTATCAGACGATTCAACGGCATGGCCGCCAATAACATCAGCTCAGACCTCATCGCTTACCTCCTCCTCTGCAGGTGTTACCTTGGCTTCGAACTCATTGATCAACAGCCGCTCAAACGCAGAACCATCTCGGCGAGTGAGGTTCGGCACATACCGGCTGTACACCCGAAACAGCATTTCCGTGGTGGTATGCCCCATCTGCCGGGCAATCCATTCCGGATTCTCTCCCGCTGCCAGCCACAACGTGGCTGCAGTGTGGCGAGTCTGGTACGGACGGCGTTTTCGAAGCCCCAAATGGCTGAGCAGGGGGTACCACACCCGTTTGGTGACGTTGTTGTGCTCAAGCGGATTGCCTGCTCCATTGCAGAACACAAAGGTATTGTTTCCGGTGGCCTTGCGCTGATCCTTCAGGGCGTCGTAGACCAGTTGTGGCATTTCAATGTGCCGGTAGCTGCCGTCGGTTTTGGTTTGTTCGATTTCACCGTTCACCAGTGCCTGGCGGACTAGAATCTGTCGGCGCTGGAAATCAACACAGTCCCATTGCAAGCCGTCGATCTCACCGGTCCGAAGACCGGTAAAGAAGCGTACGGTGTAGTAGTTCCTGAAGTCCGCGCGAACCGTGGCGAGAATCAGCCGAACCTCCTCCAGTGAAAACGGCTCTACATCAGACCGGGGTACCTTCAGTGATTTGATCCCCTGATAAGGTGAGGTAAACTCATACCGGTTGGCTGCCTCTCCCAGAATCATTCGCAATGGCGTCAGGATTCGGTTGATACGGCTGGCGGAAAGTGGCTTTTTGCTCCGGGTCTGAACTTTGGCGAGGGACGCCCGGAACGAAAGAATTTTCTGCCTGGTGATGTGGCCAACCTCCTTCTCCCCAAACTCCGGGATCAGGTAATTCTTCAGCGTGCCTTCGATGGTGGTGATGTGCGACTTACGCCACTGCACCCGCATCTCATCCAGCCAGGTTTCACAAAACTCACTGAACAACGGCGTGTCGTGTGCTTCGCGAGACCGCTGAATCTCAGCTTGCCTAGTGAATTCCTGAGCTCGGGGGCTGTTTGGAAAGTACTGGTGATACTGAAAAGTCCCCAGCGTAATTTCTGCTTCGATTCGTTTTAGAATCGCCTCAAGTTTCTTCCGGTTTGCCGGAGTGTTGTCGAGGGTGGTTTGCTCTCGGCAGCGCTTGCCGCGGTATTGGAAGTCCATGAAAAGCTTTTGCGTGGATTCACGCGCTCGGATGCTACCCATGCATACGTCCTCCGTTAGCCATAGGAATAGAAATTGAGTGGTGGCCAGAGTGCATGGCCATGTCGCGTTGAATGGGCTCCCACATATAAAGAATCTTCCGGCCCCCAAACGGGCGGATGTAATGGATTCCCTCAAGGAGCACGGAATCCTTTAGGCGCTCGCGAATCGTCCTGGCCTCATAGCGAATCCGCTCTGCAAGTTCTTCGGTGGTTAGGTACTCGGTAGTATTCATATGTTTCTCCTAGACGTTCTTTGTAGCGTACAAGCTACATATTAAGTCTATTTTCGACGCTGTCAACAGTCGTTTGTAGTTTTTATTCGGCACTGGATGCGAGCGAGCGTCTTTTGAGGTAGTATCGCTACACACTCAAGGACTTGCCGACCATGATCAGATTTCGCCTGAAAGAGCTAATTGCAGAGAAGGGATTTCAAGAAAATCGGAGGGTTACGTTGGATGAGGTTTCAAGAGAGACTGGAGTCCACAGGACGACGTTATCCAAAATTGCGAACCAGCGTGGCTATAACACCACGACGGAGATTCTCGATAAGCTTTGTGAGTTCTTTGGGGTGCCGCTTGAGGCTGTCGCTCAACATGTCGATGTTGAGCGTGATGAGAAGGAAAAGAATGGACTCAGTTGATGGTCTGAACCTTCAAAAAAATCGAATTGCTTTACCTCGTAACAGGTTGAGTTAAACCTGCGCTTTGTATTTCGGTGAGTTTCAACTATTTCGCATGGCCTCGATTTCAACTCTCGGTAGCCACTCAATAGACAGCGTTCCGCCTTCAACATGAACAACGCCCTGACTAGCGTTCGGTTGGCCGTGCTGAGCTCGATAGGTCAGCAAGGTGTCCAACAGCTCAATCATCTGGAACTTGAAGTCTGAGCCTTTGATTGCTTCGTAGTCCTCGTCGTTATCCAGCTGCCAGGTTGCCAGATCCAACCGGTTCTCCTCAGGGTCTCCGAAGAACAGTATCCGCCCGCTAATGTTGGTGCCGCCCAGGTGCTGTTGGGCCAGCTGGTCGAGTCGGGTTTGGTCAAAGGTGCTGTCGTAGGTCATAAGGCTGCTCCCGTGGCGTTCCAGTGGCTGGAGATGTAATCGATGAATCGTTGCTTGCTGCTGAGCCCGTCCTGTTTTCGGTTCCACCACGCACAGGCTGGATGGTGTACGCCAACGGAGCTCTGGCTGAGATGCTTGCCCACGGTTCGCTTGGCTTTGGTTGAAACGAAAACGATGTGGTCGGGCTGTATGGCATCAATCACTTGGTTGATGGTCTCAACCGCCACTTCAACGTCCTGCTTCTTCTGCTTTATTGTGTCCCCGGTTTTCGCTGGCCGTTGGAACGCATTCATAAAGGCCACCTGGCGGAAAACACTGTCGTTAGCCGGCAAGCCCGCTTTGAGCAAGGCCGATTCGATGTTTCGGTAGATGGCGTGGCCCTTAGCCGTCCAGCCTTTCAGCGGCTTGGTCAGAATCCGCCTGGTGCGCATCCACTTCTGTTCTTCTGGCGTCAGAACATCCTCACGCCCCTTGTACCAGCTCGCTGGATCCCTATGCACGGTACTCTCTGGGGGCAGATAGTGGCTCTCAGCAATCAACAGAATCCTGGGGCCATTACGCCCATAGTCCGAGCCAACAAAGGGCTTCAGCGCCGGATAGCGCTGGTAGATCTCGATCTTGTCCAGCTGGTCGTCGTATGCCTCGGTGTAGTAATTCATTACTTCGTCCAGTGGTTAGATAGGGCTTCGGCTTGCTCCATAATCAATTCTATCGCCGCTGGCGCCTTATCCGGCGGATACTTGTATCTCTGCAACGTCCGCCGCACCAGAATCCTCAGTTTAGCCCGAACACTTTCCCGCACCTGCCAGTCCACGGTGGTGGATTTGCGCAGTTTGTCGGTGATCTCCACGGCGATCTTCTTCAGGATCTCGTCGCCCAGCTCACGCACGGCACTCTCATTGCTGGCCAGGGCATCGTAGAAGGCCACTTCGTCCGGGTTCAGGCCGAGGGCCGCGTCCCGCTCCATTTCGGCCTGGAACTGCTTGGCCATAGCGATCAGCTCTTCGATTACCTGTGCTGTTTCAATGCCACGGTTGTTGTACTTGCGCAGCGTCTCCTGCAGGCGGTCGGCGTATTTCTTTTCCTGCACCACGTTGTTGCGGGTCTTGGCCTTGATGTCGTCCTTGAGCAGTTTCTCCAGCAGCTCCACGGCGAAGTTCTTGTAGGGCATTTGCCGAACGTCTTCCAGGAACTCGTCTGAGAGCAGGCCGATGTTTGGTTTGTCCAGGCCGCACAGGGCGAAGACATCGGTTACCCCTTCGGCTACCAGTGCGTTGTCCAGGATCTGCTTCAGCGCCGTGTTTTTCTCTTCCTCGGTCAGCTTCTTGTCCACGCTGGTGAACTTGGTAATCGCGGTTTTCACCTGTGACAGGAAGGCCACTTCTTTCTGCAGGGTCTGGGCTTCGTCCAGGGTGGCGCACAGCGAGAACGCTTTGTTCATGGCCAGCACGGTATCCAGGAAGCGCTTCTTGCCGTCTTCCAGGCTGAGCACGTAGTTGGCGGTGGGCACCAGAAACTTGTGGGCCTCGGTTTCAAAACCGCTATAGCTGAAGCCTGTGCCTTTGGGGCCGGGGGCGAACATGCCGTGGATGATGTCCAGCTTTTCCAGCAGGATGGCGTAGGCTTCTTCCGCACTGTGGGTAGGTGAGCCCTTGCCTTTGGCGTCGGTATAGGTTTTCAGGGCCTGTTTAAGCTCGTTGGCAATGCCGATGTAATCCACCACCAGCCCGCCGGGCTTGTCCTTGAATACGCGGTTTACCCGGGCAATGGCCTGCATGAGGTTATGGCCCTTCATGGGCTTGTCCACATACATGGTGTGACAGCAGGGCGCGTCGAAGCCGGTCAGCCACATATCCCGCACGATCACCAGCTTGAGCGGGTCATTGATGTCCTTGAAGCGTTTTTCAAACCGCTTCTTGGTCTGTTTGTTGTGGATGTGCGGTTGCAGCAGGGCCCGGTCAGAGGCTGAGCCGGTCATCACCACCTTGATGGCGCCTTTCTCCGGGTCATCGTCGTGCCATTCAGGGCGCAGGGTGACAATCTCGTTATACAGATGAACCGCAATCTCCCGGCTCATGGCCACAATCATGGCCTTGCCATCGATGGTGCTGGAGCGGGTTTCAAAGTGGTTAACCAGGTCTTCCGCCACCTGCTTCAGGCGCGGGCCGGCCCCGACCAGTTTCTCCAGCCGGCTCCATTCGCCTTTGGTTTTCTCGCGGCTGCCAACGTCTTCGTCGTCTTCAACCACTTCCTCCACCTGATCGGACAGCTCTTCGATCTGCTCGCGGTTGATGTCCAGCTTAGCCAGGCGGGATTCGTAGAAGATGGGCACGGTTGCTCCATCGTCCACCGCATCCTGGATGTCGTAGATGGACACGTAATCGCCGAACACGGCGCGGGTGTCTTTGTCTTCGCTTTCGATGGGGGTGCCGGTAAAGCCAATAAACGAGGCGTTGGGCAGGGCATCCCGCATGTGGCGGGCGTAGCCGAACTTGTAGGTGCCGTCTTTTTTCAGGGTGGCTTTCAGGCCGTACTGGCTGCGGTGGGCTTCATCCGAGATCACCACAATGTTGTGGCGGTCGTTCAGCACCGGGTGGCCGGATTCATCGTTCAGCAGGGCGAACTTTTGCACCGTGGTGAAGATGATACCGCCGGACTCCCGTTCCGACAGCAGGCGCCGTAGTGTATCCCGGTCATCGGCCTGCACCGGTTCTTGCTTCAGCAATTCCCGAGCGGCGCTGAAGGTGGCGAACAGCTGGCCGTCCAGATCGTTGCGGTCGGTGACCACGATCAGAGTCGGGTTGTTCATCTCCGGCTGTTGCAGCAGCTTGCCGGCGTAACAGCACATGGAAATGCTCTTGCCGGAACCCTGGGTGTGCCACACCACGCCGGCTTTCTTGCTGCCCGGCAAAACCTGATCGCCGTAGGTGGCGCGTTTCTCGCCAATCCCATGCTGGCTCATATCCTGTGCAGCAATCACCGTGGCCTTCACGGCTTCACGCACCGCATGGAACTGGTGGTAACCGGCAATCTTCTTGATCAGCTTGTCGGAATCCGTTTCGAAGATCACGAAGTAGCGGATGTAATCCAGGAAGAGCTCCCGGTCGAAGAAGCCTCGCACCATGGTTTCCAGCTGCCATTCCAGCAGCGGCTTGTCGTCTTCATGCCTGAGGGTGCGCCAGGGCATATAGCGCTCCCAATTCGCGGTCAGGGAGCCGACTCTTGCCTTAAATCCATCGCTGATGATAGCGGCTTCATTGTAAGCGAAAAGATCAGCCAGTTCGTTCTTGTAAGTCTGGATCTGGTTGAAGGCATCTAAAATGTCAGCCTTCTCACTTACTGGGTTCTTCAACTCCAATACCGCCAGTGGCAGGCCGTTGATAAAGCAAATCACATCCGGCCGGCGGAGCTGTTTGGAGCCTTCAAGGGTGAACTGGTTGATGGCCCGGAACCGGTTGGCGGCGAGATCACCAAAATCCACTAGAAAGGCCTGGTCGTGAACCACCTTGTCGTCGTGCTTGTACTCAACCGGTACGCCGTCCAGCAGCAGGCGGTGGAAGGCCCGGTTACTGATCACCACATCCAGGCTTTCGGGTTTGCGCACCACGGCTACGGCTTGTTCAACAGCGCTTTGGGGCAGGTGAGGGTTGACACGCTGTATCGCCGCTTCAAGATCCGCCAGCAACAATACCTGACGGTAATCGGCCCGCTCCGGGGCTTCACCATCCGACGCCAGGTCTGGCCCGTGGGCGATCTCCCAGCCACCTTCGGCGAACCATTGCAGGCATTGTTGTTCCAGCTGATCTTCCGTCATAAACCAGTCCTTATTCCCCAATGGGCTCCTTCAGCAGCAGAAAATGCTCAATCAGTCGGATCATCAGGGTTTTCTGATCCGGCAGGCTTTCCGCTACCAGCAGGGCCAACGCCACCAGGGTGTTGTCATTAATCAGTTGTTCTACCGGCCGCGCCAGCAAAGCGGCGTTGCGGCGCAGGTACCATAAAAACAGAAACGAGCCGCAGCGCTTGTTGCCATCGGCCAGCGGGTGGTTCTTGATCACGAAGTAGAGCAGGTGAGCGGCACGGGTAGCCACGTTCGGGTAAAAGAGCTCGTCACCAAAGCCCTGTTCGATAGTGGCCAACGCGGAAGCCAGGCCATCTCCGCGTAACTGGCCGAACAGCTCGGTGGCTTCGCCCTTGGCCATAAGCGTTTGCTTCAGCTCGCCAATGGCTTTCAGGGCCTCGTCCAGTTCCAGCGGTTGCATGTCTGGCTGCTTGATACCCACCTCAGCCAGCTGCTGCTCGTCGTAGCCTTGGAGCAGGCTCCAGGAGCGGGCGTAATCGCTGATCACGCGGGCGACGGCTTCGCCTTCGTTGGATACCAGGCCCTGATTGGTGAGGGTACGGCTCAGCAGGTCAACGGCCTGTTCGAACTCGATGCCGCGCTCGGCCAGGCGGCGTTGATTGAGGGTGTAGCCCTGAACCAGGTGGTCTTTGAGAACCTGAGTTGCCCACTGGCGAAACTGGGTGGCGCGCTTGGAGCTGACCCGGTAGCCCACTGAAATAATGGCATCCAGGTTGTAATGTTTGATGCGCCGCCGCACCTGGCGCTTGCCTTCTTGGCGAACTACTAAGAATTCCTTAGTAGTTGCCGACTCGTCCAATTCATCGTCCTTGAAGATGTTTTGAAGGTGCATCAGCACGTTCTCAGGGCTGGTATCGAAGAGCTGGCCCATCTGAGCCTGGCTCAACCAGACTGTTTCCTGCTCCAGCGCCACTTCCAGCTGCGCTTGGCCATCCGTTGAGGTGAAGATTCGTACCTGTTGTTCAGTCATGACAGTTCCTTGTCGTTATCAGCTAACGGTTGAGAAGCCGGAAGCCCGGAGCATTCCATTGTGATTGAGCCAGGCATCAGTCATCCGCCGCAACCACCGTCCAGACTCGCTTTAGTGGCAGCTGGGCTTTTAGCTCATCGTCCAGCTTGTCATATACCGCGAACAGCTCATTCAGCAAGTCATCCTGAGACCATAACCGCAGACGGAAAAAGCTGCTGGCCATGTCCTTCTGCACATTCTGTTTGAACCCGCCCCAAGCGACAAACAGACCGTGGTCTGCGTTGAATTTGGACATGGCACCCAAGAGCTTGTCCACAGTGGGTCTGTCCACCGTTCCAGTGCCGGACTTCACCTCCACGCAGATGGTTTGGCTGCCAAAGCCCATCATGCCGTTGGAGGCTAGAATATCGGCACCCCCGTCTGCACCTTCGGGACTCTGCCAGATGGTGTAGCCTTGCGCCTTGAGTATTGCTCCGACCAATCGGGTCAACTCGTGGCCTTTGAACTTCTGCTCAATCAAGCTGACCACCTGTTGCTTGGCCAGGTCTGCCAGGTTGAAGTCAAAACCGTCATCACCGGATACATCATCGGCATCGTGGTTAGTAGATTGGCCGGTATGCTGAATCACTGACTTGGTGTTCTCAGCCTGCCAACCAGCCTTGTGCATGGCCTGCAGGCGTAGAAGGGCGTTGTTTCGCCGGATGCGGCAGATGGTCATGAACGCGCCGAAGCTGTACAGCAGATCTTGCCCAAAGTGAGAGCGGGGAATCTCCTGCCCAAACCACTCGACGGATCGCCAGTGGAAGAAAGGATCCGGGCCTTTGGCGTTATGAAGGTAGTCCCCTGTTATCTTCCCGACATACACCACAGGCTGCTTCTTGGAGGGGAGCACCACCCAGTCGCCGGCTTGCATGGTTTTGACGAACGGCCAGATTTGGCTGCTGTGGTTCTGTAATCGCTTGAGCTTTTCGTTCGGGTAAGTCTGCTCAAGGAGTTCCAGGAGGGACTGCCGGTTATCCAGTTTCGACAGATCCTCTCCAAGCTCATCCCAGGTCAGGTAGATTCGGCCCTCGTCGAGGAACTTTTGCTCGAACTCGCCGTGAGATCCTGCTCGGGTTAACCACAGTTCCATTAGTTGATTTCCTCTTGCGGCATCAGTTCTTCTTCCATCAGTTGATCCTCTGCATCAATGACAGAGAGTTCGCCGGAGAGGAGTTTGGGAAGCAAGGAATCCCGGAGTTTTGCTAGGGTGTCCGCCCCCCGGAGGTTATTCTCAATGGCTTTGTAGAGCGAGGATGCTTGTTTTGAGTAAACCGAAATCAGTGGTTCTGGAGGCTTCACAACCGGGATGATTTTGAAGTTCTTTTTACTAATCTCTGCGAAGGTGGTGCCGCTGGCCCGGCTTTTGATTTCGTCCATGTAAGCTGCGCACCACTGAATGACGAATTCGGGGCTTAATGCCTTTTCGCATTTCATCGCAATATAGCCTTGGTTTACTGCTACAGGTATCTTGGCCAGAGCCAGATAGCCAACCGGTGCCCGTGATGACATCAGTACGGTATCGACTGGCAACAGGCCAGAGCTAATCTTCGCAAGACCTGCTTCAGTTACTTTGCGTTCGGTTTCGACCAGTACCTTGTCTGAGAGATTTGATAGGTCTTTCGGGGAAGTCCAGTTGATCTCGCCGTTTTCCCAGAAGTCTGGGTTTTTGGTGGATGGAGTGCCACCGCCTACAACCGTTACCTCATCGCCAATTTGACTAACACTCCACCCCTCCGGAATCTCCCCCAACTCACTATCCTGCATAGCCGACGGAAACAGCTCGGCGGTGGCGCGTAGCTCGGCGTATTGCTCGGGCTGTTCGGTCTGGAGGCGGGTTAGCTCCGCTTCGTCTTTGCCGGAAATGGCCTGCATGGTGGCGAGCAGGGTGTCTTCTTCGCTGCCGCCGGCTTCCAGTGCGGCGATCTTGGCTTTGACCGGCTCGAAATCGACAAACCAGCTTTTGAAAATGGCCTGGGCCATCTGTTCGAGGGTTTGGTTGATTTGGTGGTTTAGACTGAGTTTGTTAGAGAGCGAGCTGATGATAGCCTCAATTCGGTTCTGAACTGATAGCGGGACTTTTGGCAGCTGGAACTTCTTCAAATCGCGGGCCGGAAGCTGCGGAACCGCTGATCCAGACGTGAGATTCGTTATCTGATTTTGAATGACCGGGGATGTCAGGACGTAGTATAAGAAGCGAGTGTTCCATGCCTCATGGTTCGCCCGAAAAATCATCATGCCAGAATTGATCCGTACGAGAGGATGGCTTACGGAAGAATCATAGTAAGCAACATTTCCTATTGTACCTCTGGTGGTCATGACAATGTCGCCACGCTCAAGCGTACCGGCGCGGAGCAAGTCATGACGTTCTTTTCCGATGAAAACAGGGTCCGAGAACTGAAATCCAGATGAGGTTACGTTTTTGGCTGATAGGAACAAGCAGTGCCCGCTAGCACTAAAGTCAGCTTGTTTGGGGTAGTTTTTCCCGCGGTCACCATCTATGAGGCGTATTTCAGCTTCCTCTAACGTCCATGTCTCAAAGCTCATACCCCAGCCCCCCAAGATTCTGTTTGATCTCAGCCTCTAACCGGTCACTCTCAGCAAACTGTTCCCGCAGCTGTCCAGTCAATCGCGCCATCTTCTCTGCAAACGGCTCCCCATCCTCTTCCTGCTCCTGAGCACCCACATAACGCCCCGGCGTCAGTACAAAGTCGTGCTTTTTGATTTCGTCCAGGCTGGCGGATTTGCAGAAACCGGCGACATCCTCGTAGCCCTCACCACGCTGCCAGGCATGGAAGGTGTCAGCGATTTTGGCGATGTCCTCATTGGTGAAGTCTCGCAGTACCCGATCCCGCATAAAGCCGAGGTTGCGGCCATCGATGAACAGGAACTCTTCCCGGCGGTCGCGCTTCTTCTCGTTGCGCACCATGCCGTTGGCTTTGTCCCGGGTCAGGAGCCAGATACAGGCGGGGATCTGGGTGTTGGTGAACAGCTGGCCGGGCAGGGCGACCATGCATTCCACCAGGTCTTCTTCCACCAGCCGCTTGCGGATTTCGCCTTCGTTGTTGGTGTTGGAGCTCATGGAGCCGTTGGCCAGCAACAGGGCCATGCTACCTGTCGGTGCCAGGTGGTGGAGCATGTGCTGCATCCAGCCGAAGTTGGCGTTGCCCTTGGGCGGGGTGCCGTACTTCCAGCGCACGTCGTCGGCCAGGGATTCGCTCCACCAGTCTTTGATGTTGAACGGTGGGTTCGCCATCACAAAGTCGGCGCGCAGGTCTGGGTGCTGGTCGTCCAGGAAGGTGTCGGCGTTTTTCTTGCCGAAGTTGAAGTCGATGCCCCGGATGGCCATGTTCATGGCGGCCAGCTTCCAGGTGGTGGGGTTGGACTCCTGGCCGTACACGGAGATGTGCTTTTTCTGCTCGCTGGCGTCGTAGTGCTGTTCGCTGGCGTGTTCTTCGATGAACTTGTCGCTCGAGACAAAGAACCCGCCGGAACCCATGGCTGGGTCGTATACGCGGCCGGAGTAGGGCTGCAACATTTCGACAATCAGGGTGACGATGCTCTTGGGAGTGTAATATTGGCCACCCTGTTTGCCCTCGGCCAGCGCGAACTGACCGAGGAAGTATTCGTAAACATGGCCGAGGATGTCTTTGCTGTGCAGGCTCAGCTTCTCGCCCTCGAATACCGGCCGGGTGAAGGAAGTGTCGGAGAAGGTGTTGATCAGGCCCAGCAGCTTGTCGTTGTCCAACTGGTACTGGCTGATGCGGTTGAGAATGCCCTTGAGCTTGGCGTTGCTCTTCTCGATCTCTTCCAGGGCGTTGTCGATCAGCCAGGACACAGAGCGCAACTTAACGTCGTTACCGGCATCGTCCTGCCAGAGCACGGTGCCCACGGGCAGCACGGCTTTCTCTTTCAGGGTGCTCCAGCGGGCCGGTTTGGGTACCCAGAACACGTTGGCTTCGCGGTAGTAATCTAATACTTCCAGCTCTTCCAGCAGGGCTTGCTGGTAGTCCTCGTCGCCGTCGTAGTCTTCCGGCGGCAGGTAGTAGATGTCGTCGTTCTCATCCTTGAACCGCTCCAGCAATTCTTCCTGGCGCTCCTCGAAGGCATCGGAGACGTATTTCAGGAAGATCAGGCCCAGCACCACGTGCTTGTAGTTGGCGGCATCCAGGTTGGCGCGCAGCTTGTCAGCGGCTTTCCAGAGCTTGTCGTCCAGGGCTTTGAGGAATTGCTGTTCCGTGTTGTTCATTGCTCGGTTGTTCCCTATGAGAAGTAACTGCTATCTATCGCAAAGCAGAGTGTCTCGCCAGAAGTGTCTGCTGAATGGTCGCAGGCCGTTAACGTATTTACGTCCTCTGTCGACGCTACTCGGATTCGCGAATAGAAGTGATGCTAAATCCAGCTGCTTTAAGCCTATAAACAGTAGGCTCATCCCAGTCACGACCTACAAATGGAAGCAGGCGCCCACCAACTAGCTCATCTTGAATGAGAACGGCTGCGATTTCGGAGTCTGGTGGCTCGGTTCCTCGTAACGTTTTGAAGAACGTGTGTTCTTTTTCGTCCTTGTCTTGCACGATAATTTTCTATGTTTTCTCATTTTTCATATCTAAAACTCCCAGGATGATTATCTACAAGGCTGCCAGATAGTCTGGCAGCCTCAAGCAACTGTTAAGGTGTGTACTCTGTTTCATGGCATCTGGGGCATGGCGGCAAGGTATCAGAGCTATCATCGAGCGTGACCAATTCACCACAGTTGTCGCAGGTGTACGTGCCCTTTCCAGGTTTTTCTCCAGTAGTCGACATATTGTTCTCCTATGCAGATTTCCCATTGGAGGACAGCACTCACTGAGTGGGAGTCTCAGCAAGATCCCCGTGATTCAACTTTAATAAATTATAAAGGCAGAGAGCGACAGCATGTGTCGGCTCGTGTCCTTGGTTGTTCCTAGGAGTGCGGAGCAATGCCAAAGGTGCATTGCTTGCTAACCACTCGATATAAGATTGTTTTACGTTACTTGGTGGGGTTAGGCAAGGCTGCGGGAACCTGTGCCCAAACCCGCTATGTGGGGAAACAGGGCAAAGGTCACAAAAAAGATTGGATGCTAATCTATGAAAAAATGGTGGGCACTGTCAGGGCACCATTTGGGCACAGACCAAAAAAAAGGACCTGCGTTTTCACGCAAGTCCTTGATATTCATGGCGCGCCCGAGAGGATTCGAACCTCTGACCTCTGCCTCCGGAGGGCAACGCTCCTATATCAACTTATATGCCTAGATATGCGAAAATAGCATTTAAAACAAATAGTTGTGTGTTTTCGTTGTCTCTCGTTGTCTATTGGAATATCGGTCTATACACTCAATTTGTGGTTACAAGTGTGGTTACAATTTGAGTGGAGGATATTCCGTTGCTCACGACCGATCGCCAGATTGCATCACTGAAACCCAGGGAGACCGTTTACTGGGAGTCGGTGAAATCCCCGCATGGTGGGGGGCTTGCTATCAGAATCTCCGTTCGTGGAACAAAAACTTGGTCATACCGTTTTAGGTTTCGCGGCAAGCAGGATGCTGTTTCTTTGGGACGCTACCCTACAACTTCTCTGCTACAAGCACGAGATGTCCATGGTGAGGCCTGTGCGTTGCTTGCCAAAGGGATTAATCCAAAGAAGGCTTTCAAGGAAAGTAAGAAGGTCGCTGAACAAACTTGGACCGGCCAAGAATTGTTTGACGATTGGATTCGTGTGTACTCGAGTACACCTTCTACACGCACGAAACGAACTCCCTCAGAACAGGTTGTACGGCAAACAACATGGCGCTGGAATAAATACCTACGGCGAACACTTGGCCAAATTCTGATTCCTACAATTACGAAGCAGGCAGCAGCTTCGCTTATCTCCGCAGTATCCGAACTGAATAGTCGTGAACAGGCTAGGAAGTGTTTAACGATACTTAACGGTATGTTTGAGCTCGCAGTTGCCAAAGGGTTGATTGATGAGAATCCCTGCTACGGCCTGCAACCGGCCAAACTGGGAGCGTCGAAGGGATCGCCACGTAGTCGCGTTCTGACACCGTCGGAAATAAAGTGGTTTTGGGAGGCGCTTGAGGACAGTTCCTTGGACACCTCCGTTCGCGCCGCACTGAAAGCGATTCTGCTGACTGGGCTGCGCAGGGGAGAAATATGCCAAGCAAAATGGTCAGATATTGACTTCAACACAAACGTTTGGAACTTGCCTCCAGAGATTACCAAGAGTCGCCGAAAGCACACCGTACCAATCTCCACAGCGCTTAAGAACCTGCTCCAATCGCTTGATATGGACGGTACCTACGTTTTCAGGAGTACCAGGGCACCTTGGCAACCCATTGGTTCAAACTCGCTCACAACCGCTATTGCTCGCTTGCAGGGCATAAAAACCCAACAGGTCAACGAGAAGGCGCCATTGTTTGGTTTAGAACGGTTCTCGGTCCACGATTTGAGGCGAACTGTGGCAACAGGTTTAGGAGAGTACTGCGAGACTCCGCCTCACGTGATAAGACGCATTCTGAATCATCTGAGTGATGATCGCCTGGAGGACATATATCAACGAGCAACACTATTTGACGAGCAGGCGAAAGCCTTGGAGCGTTGGAGCACGTGGGTGATGGAGACAGTAGAAGAAGGTTAAGGAGCCGGCTGTTTTTGCGAGTGTGTCCATCGCCGAAAACTGCCAATTTGGTCTGGTAAGATCTCAATAGATCTCGGGATACATCCGAGGCAAGAGAGGGAAGCTTGGCGCCATGGTTGGAGCCTCAACGCCAAGCTTCCATGTGTCAGCCAGTAAGCCGGCCTGAGCCAATTAGAATCTTGGTGCTGCAACACCATTACCTAAGAAGCTCTGGGACACTTTAAGCTTCAGGATGCCGTTGTGCAACGTCAGCGAGTGCCCAGTCGGTTTCTGGTATTTCAAACCAGGAACTATCCATGACCGATAATGTTATTTCTTTGGAACACCGTTTTTTGAATGAGCGTCAGGCTGCCGAATACTTAGGATTCAGCCCTTTAACGCTAAGGCAGAGTAGGTGGAATAATGAGTTGGCCGGCCTGCCGGCTCCGCAGCATGTCTATTTTGGACGCAATGTCCGTTACAAGTTTTCTGTTCTCCAGCAGTGGGCTATGGATGCTCAAAAAGGAGAGCTAAATGGCTGACAGTCCTCAGATTAATCGTTCTGCAGCGCCTTCCTCCAACGATGGGATTTTGCTAGATCCGACAAAAGATCTGGAATACCCGATTGACGCACTGGGAGAAGTGCTCGGGGAAGTCGCCGCTTCATTAGCCGGTGTTGTTATGGTGCCGCGGGGGATTGCTGCTCAATCAGTCCTGGCATCCGCAACGCTCGCTGGTCAGCCCCTTGTTGACGTCGCCCGTGGAAAAGCATTCCGGAGTCCTATATCACTTTTTTTCCTCTCGGTGGCTGATTCAGGTGATCGAAAATCTACGGTCGATAAGCTCGCCCTGCTTCCTGTTCATGAATGGCAAGAAGCGAGAGCTCGAGAGCTAAAGGCCCAAGAGCCGCATTACAGGGCCGGTAGAGAAGCCTGGGAGGCAAGCTATAAGGCACTTAAGCAGAAACATTCAAAAGCCGTTGAAGAATCTACAGGGAAAGACTTTGAGGCATTCGCGAAAGCTCTCACTGCGATGGAATTAAATCGTCCATCCCCAGCTCCAATCCCACACATTCTGATTCAAGAGCCAAATGCGGAAGGCCTATACGCGCATCTTCGCGATGGGATGCCAACGGCGGGGATATTCACCGATGAGGGTATAGGTTTCTTTGGAGGCCATGGGATGACCGACGAGAGCCGGGGGAGAATGCTAGCGATAATGTCTGCGCTATGGGGCGGAGATCCGGTAACGCGAACGCGTGCAAATGCTTTGGAGTCCGGCCAGCTCCGGAACAGGCGTTTGTCGGCCCATTTAATGTTGCAGCCTGTTGTGGCAGCTAAAGTCCTCTCTGACCCGTTATTAGACGGCCAGGGTTTTTTGGCACGTTTCCTCATATGCCATGAACAAAGTATTGCTGGTAGCAGGTTTGTGGATGAGCACAGTTTGAGTCGTGATATCCGATGTATTCCGGAGTATCAGCGATACAGCAAGCGGCTGTTAGAGCTCTTGAATACGCCAATTTCGATATGCCCCCATACGGGAGGAGTATTACCGGAGGTGCGAGAGATATCTGGTCCTGCTTTGCAAGAGTGGGTAAGGCATTACAACCGTATTGAGGCGGAAATTGGTCCGGGCGGGACGTTTTCGGGCATTGCGCGAGTCGCTAGCAAGGCGCCAGAAATGGCTGCACGAATTGCTGCCACGTTATCTCTATTTGATGGGGAGCCTGAAATTAACTCTGATCATGTCATGCGGGCCTTTACGCTCATTGATTACTACCTGTGGTCGGCCGCCTCCAGGGAGGAGAGTGTTTTCTTCGGACGACGAGCGGCTATGGCAGGAGAGCTCCTTGACTGGATCAAAGGTAAGCAGGGAGGGCAGATAGCGTCTGATGATTTTAAGAGGGTGCCTCGCAGGCTTTGTCATCGAAAAGCCGACGACCTGAGGAGGACTCTGGCCTATCTAGTTGATGAAGGCTATTTGAAAGTTGTTAGACGAGGGCGAAGCGATCGGCCTGTTGAGTGGGCTCTGATTAGTTGATCCCCAGTACGCCAGTGTGAGCGGCGGAAATGGCGGAATTGGCGGATCACCTTGAAAATCAGAAGGTTAAATGGCGGATCGGTTGGCGGAGTTTGGCGGATAGAGTCTATGCAATGTTCCGCCATGGCCCGCCATTCCCCCGCCAGGGGTTTCGTGCGGCAGCACGCTGATTTTTAAAGAATTTTATAGTTCTCCGCCACTTCCGCCATTTCCGCCATTGCATACTGGTTGAGTTTATAGGGACTCAGGCAACGTGCTGAGTTCGTTCTCCCATAAAGACATAAGTGTACTCACTACACCTATGTCAGGACCTGGGCCAGGTAACCCATTATGAATGTGGCAATTCTTAGACTGAAGAAACTCAAAAGGGCTAATGTCGCTGGCAGTAGCGCTCATGTGATGAGGGAGATCAGCACCCCGAATGCTGATCCTCAAAGGAGTCGGTTCAATCAGATTCTGAAAGGAAGAGGAAAAACGCCTGCCCAACAAATTTTGAGTCTGGTGTCGAAGATTTCGGATCAAAGATCTTTGTCTGGGAAGAAGCGTCTTCGGAGCGACGCCGTATGGGCTGTGGAGTTCGTGATGACCGTCGAACAAAGTCATTGGCGGGGTAAGGATGGGGGTTATGTAAAGGATTGGGCTAAGCGTTCCCTATCATTTCTCAACTCAAAGTATGGTGAAGCTCGCATAGTGAGTGCTGTACTTCATTTAGATGAGACCAGTCCCCATATTCACGCCTACATGGTTCCAGTATCGAAGGACAGTGACGGTATCCATACGTTATCGGCGAAAAGGTTCTTCGATGGGCGAGGCAAATTGGCCAAGCTCCAGGATGAATATGCGGAGTTCATGAGTTCATTCGACTCAAGTTTGCAGAGAGGCTTGAAGAAATCGCGAGCCCGGCATTCTGAGCTGAGGACATGGTACTCCAGATTGCCCACTGAAATTAAACGAGAGGAAATACGCCTTCCTAGTTTCAGAGTTAGGTGTCCGCCACCTGCCATCACGCAAACCGCGCGCAGAGCGTGGGCTGACGAGGAAACAGCGCGTTTGAGAAAGGCGCTATTGAGTTCTTTACATCGACTTATTCAAGCGCGGAGAGAGGCACTCTTTGTTGCACAGCAATTCCAACTTCGATATCAAACGGAGTTACAGCGCACGAAAGCATTCCGAGATATACGACTGGATCCAAATGGATTGAGAAAATGGGTGTTGGAGTATGATCAATACTTGGCTCAGCTCTCAACGCTGCGAGGAGTGGCAGAGCACTTTGAGCAACTTTATGTTGAAACGATCGATGAACTGGATGAGATGGAAACCTTGAATTCAAGGTACGGAAGGGTAATTGAAGTGATGTGCCATCGTCTTGATATCTCCCTGGAAGATTTGGAGTATCGGCTGGATCGGAGTGAAACTAAATCGAGAATATTTGCACAGTTAGAAGAGATGGTTGTTGTTGACGCTGATGGCCTGAAGAATGATTGATTTGTTGATTATTCGGCCCTCGCGTGAACTAGCCCGATGTTTTATTTCCGTGTAGGCGATGATCTTGGGTTTTGGAGTAATGATGTTGCCCAAAATGGAGATATAATCGTTGACACAGTGATAGGAGAGCCAGAGGGGGGAGCTAGCTATGGCTACAGTAAAGCGTCTAACTGAAAAAGAGTTGCTGGATAGTTTAGATGCATATACATCTCATGCTGACGAGTTGGCTGAACCGCTTCCTCAGGAGTTTGCTCCCCTCGAGCGCCTCAAGGGATCAGTAAAACATTATGAGCGACCAACTGATCCTGTGTGGGATGAGTTTTTTGACTCTGATGAGAGGGCAACGGATGACTTTATGTCGGATCGAGAGCAGCCTGAGCCAGATTGAAAGCAACATCTGATGTGGACCCTGGGTGAATTTTTGAAATCAAACGCTCCAAAGAACAATACCCTCACGGACAATGTTCTGAAGTAGAGCTGGATTAGAGTAGTTTTTCGGGTTATTCCACTCGCTCTCCCATATCGGCAGAGGCTGGATCAAAACGCCGGTCTCAACGAGCACATCAAACGCCACGCTTGCCATATCCAGCTTCGTCACCACGAAATCAACAGGCGATCCACTTAGGATAACTGCCAAGTCAGCATCACTCTCTGGCTTATAATTGCCACGTGCACGACTGCCATACAAGATTAGTTGAACTACCCCGAAACGATCAGCCAATTTTTCCGAAAAAGCTAGCGCCGCCTCCTGTATATTCGCCTGGCCGGCCAAAGTAGGTTGCTCCAAACCAACAGACCTCAACTGGTCCCACTCTCTCATGGCATCCGGCATCGGGGCACTTGGTTTACAGTGGGTCAGCAATTTTCGGAGGTGATAGCGCTTTCGTTTTTCCATGGCTTTACCGTCTGTCTCCCCTGCGCCCCCGGATCACTACAGCGTTTGGTGCACCGATTATCTGCTTTGCGAATCTGTTAGACTTCTGATACTCGCCATCCCATTCCTGAGCATGTCGGTACTGAACAACCTGTTCCATTGTAAGCTCGACGATGTCGTCGAATCCGGTTTCGTACCCCTCTACCAGAACTGGTGTTTCCGGTGGCAGTTCTTTCAGTTGCTCAATGAGCTCTTCCGCTGTCATTCCGACTCCCCGTTCAAATTTGAACAGATCAAAGACCTATCGCAATAGGCTCGTTCTCTGACGTTCTTCCTGGGTTTCAATCCGTTGGTTCAATGGTTACTGCGCCCGCGAGGTCTCTGCCATTGTTAATCAACAAAGTGAACTCGTCGGAGGGATCAATTCGCTGCTCAAAAGCCTGAATACGTCTCAACCAACCTTCGGAGCAAAGTCCGCTGAAGTAGGCAGGGAGCCCTTCCGATTCAAAAGGTTCCGAACGAAGAGGGAGGCTAAGGCTCAGCGGCTTTCCGAATTCGAGGTAGTTTGAGTCGTATTGAAATAGAACTCTATTTCCATGTCGCTCTAGGTGGCCTACGCGCTTGCCGTGCATAAAAACGATTGCTTTGTGTTTGACTCGATGCATAGATAACGCTACTCCCTGTATTTAAGGTAGGTCTGGATTCGCCAATAATTCTGCCTCAAGCGACCAATCCATAAATGGCAGAAGTCGGACGATGTTTCGGGCATCGTCGACGCCCCTGTGGTGACTTCCCTCAAAGGTTAGATCGTGAAAAGCTAGGGCGTTGGCAAGACCATTCTTTTGTTTCTGTCCGGTAGTGCGCCGCCAAATGCGCTTTAGGTTCAGATGAGGATATCGACTCATTGCTGGACGTGAGCCTGTTTGCTGGTTTTGGGCTTCTACATGCCGACGATCGTAGTTTCCCCAACTGCACCAGATGAACTCATCAGAAAGCTCACCCAGCCATTTGTTCAGCGCTTCAATAGCTTCAGGGTAGGTTGGGGCTTCATCAACCATTGATTGAGTAATTCCCGTCAAAGCTGTGCAGAAATCGCTAAGTTGAGGGAAACGGGTTGGCTTGACCAAGAAGCTAGCGCTTTTGAGTAGCTGCCCGTCTCGTGTCGCGAGTGCGCATCCGATTTCAATGATCTCCATGCTGTCTACATCTTGACGTTTCCCCTCGGGATTCAGATCCTCCCAGCAGGTTGATTCAAGGTCGACCACAAGTAGAGCTAGCGACTTGTCTCTCATGTACGTTTCATCCATTTAAAAATTTCAGCGGCTGGAATGAGGGTGATATTTCCAGTTTGCTCAAGGGTGTCTATCCAGAATTGATTCCCCCGTCGAACGATCTCATTCATACCTATGTGGCCCGATACAACCGCAGTCACGCCTTTGATGATTTGTGCCGGACCCTGAGCTCGATTCCAGGGCCAGGTACAATCAACGGCAAATCTTTCCGTAACTGAGGCGCGCTGCGCGTCTAGCCAGTCGTCTGAGGGACTCTGAGCATGGACCAGTCCCAAAGTACCTTGCTCACATTCCAAAGTGATGGTCAGTGGAAAGCTCTTGATGCAGAGCTGAGCTAATCTGCGGTACTCCTCAAACGCCAGTTGATCGGACCATTGACCTCCCATCGACAAGTGCCTTTGCCTATGCCGAGGACTCCACGCGCCGGCTGCGAAGGTCAGCTCATGGTTGCCCATGACGCTGTAGACGTTGCTGGTGAATAGTGCCCAGTTTAAAAGCTCTTTGGATTGGGGGCCCCGGTCTACTAAGTCGCCCAGCAGAAACACGCGATCAAGGAAGGGGTTAAACCCATTTTGCTCCATGGTATATAGCAATTCTTCATATTGGCCATGAATGTCTCCGCATAGCCAGTCTTTACCCTGGAGATTTTGTTGGATCGAAAGGTGGGCGGTTAATTCATTGATCATGACTCAAAACTCAAATCGTTTCTAAAGTTAGAATAACTCGTATGGAGTCACTGGTGGGGATGTAAGAACCATAATCTAATTAATTTTTGGCTTAATTATCAAATGGCCTATTATTTTTTTAAGATATTTTTGAAAACTGACAAAAACTTGTGAAAAGTGGTTTTTTTGATGGCTTTATTTCTTTCCTTGATGAAAGTGGGTTGGAATTCGAGGGTGAAATGAATGAGACAATGCCCCGAGCGTTCTAAGGAAGAAATTGGATTAGATGTCGCATTGAAAATTCTGGCCGAATGGGGATGTTCGGAGGACCAGAAGCTCAAGGTTCTTGGGGTTGGGGATAAAGAATCTGTTTCAGAGGAACTATCCTCAGATCAGGTATTGAGGATTAGTCACGTACTGAATATCCATGCCGCCCTTCGCCTACAGTTCGAAAATCCGGCCAATATATATGGGTTTATGTCGCTGGCTAACGATCATAGCCTATTTGGAGGTAAGTCGCCTCTGGAGGTGCTCATTACTGACGGCAGCCTGGATGTTATGCAGCGGATACAAAACTACATAGAGTTGGGCGCTGGGTGGTGAGTTGATGCGGGAAGTGGTTTTTCGTGCCTGGTGTTTTTCTTTCCTTGCTTTTAAATGGGGGGTTGTATTGCAGATATCCTGGTAGGTGAGCGCTGGTAGATCGCCGAACCATTGCTCTTTCCGTCATTCGGGCCTTCGGCCCGAGCTTTCCTTCACAGCCAGGCAAAGCCTGACTGCTCAGCAACGAGCTCAGCCATAGGCTGAGCTCTCAGCTACCGGCCAAATCCTCAGAGCTTCTGTTGAGAGGTGAGCAAGGAAAGAACCATGTTGAGCAAGGAAAGAACCATGTTGAGCAAGGTAAAAACCATTTCCATAATGTTGGATGGACTAGACGGTTAGGTGAGGGGCTTTTGAGAGGGTAATTTGCCGCTACTAATTGCCACAGACTTAGCATTAATGGTTTTTTGGATGACCAAAAGCCTTACAATGGTTTTTTGAGATGGTTTCTTTCTTACATTGCAGGAAATTATCAATTCTGGATTCGGAAGTAAGAACACTGAGATTTCAGCGTTAATAGTTTCGCAACAGGTTCAGCCATAAAAAAAGCCGCTCGAAAGCGGCAATTACGTTGTTCTGGATGAACGTGGAAATTCTTCCATAGTCGCAGAGTGAATGCAAATAGTCGTTTGCTACGGTGTTTGGTGAGAGGCGTAACTTTACGCGATCAATATTTATCGATTAGCCATAGAGTGACATTGAGTTCAGACGGACCTCTGTAGTCTAGAGAACGAAAGTGTTTAACGGCTATCTTTTGTTCTATATTGATGTGCAACCTGGCGATGTTTGAGTGCCGCTTTCCGAAGCTCAAGCGAGGCCGGTTTTGGATTTTCCAAATGTTGCAGTATTCGATCAGCCGTCTGATTTGAAACCGAGATATGAAGAGCTTCGATTTCGACAGCTAAAGCTTCTTTTGTTGCAGCCTGAATTAGAAATTGTTCCAGCGTGCTACCAGCTAGCTCGGCGGCGCGGTCAATGAGTGTTTGCGTTTCCTCATCGATATGTATAACCAGGGAAGCGCTATTTTGGTGTTTATCCATCGTATTTTTAACCGGTTCAACGTGAGCACTTTGATTAGAAGCCAAGCCAAAGTTCAGACAATATGCCCTATAGACTAGCTCAATGCTGACAAACTGCTACACCGCTCAATCTTCGCCCACCACATAAAGCCCAGGCCTGAAAGGCAAGATGGGCCACCTTAGTGGCCCCCTATGAC
This sequence comes from Marinobacter sp. G11, assembly GCF_021282325.1. Lineage (NCBI taxonomy): Bacteria > Pseudomonadati > Pseudomonadota > Gammaproteobacteria > Pseudomonadales > Marinobacteraceae > Marinobacter > Marinobacter sp. G11. The sequence goes on along the minus strand of NZ_JAJSPB010000019.1, from coordinate 37,629 downwards.
GTCCAACGATAGTTAAAAAAACGGTCGTTTGTTGGACGCCTAGCCCCTTCGTACGAAAACCTGCAGTTTTTTGTTGTTTTGTGTCCAGAAATCACGTACAAAAAACTATGATTAGAAAAGGTGCGTTTAATGATCATAGGCTATGCGCGTGTCAGTACCCAGGATCAGAATCCTGAGTTCCAGGTGGATGCCCTGGAAAAAGCTGGGTGTGAGCAAATCTTTCAGGAAAAGTTTACCGGTAAGCTGCGTGAGCGACCTGAGTTGTCGCAGTGCCTTCGTACCCTCCGAAAAGGGGACATTCTCGTCGTCTGGAAGCTGGATCGGCTGGCACGCTCACTGAAGGACCTGGTTGAGATCGTTCAGGATCTGAATGATCGAGAAGTTGGCTTCAAATCGCTTACCGAAGCAATCGACACAACCAGCTCAGGCGGACGCCTGGTGTTCCATATCTTCGGCGCATTGGCTGAGTTCGAGCATGATCTGATTAGAGAGCGCACAAAGGCTGGTCTTGAGGCAGCTAGGGCGAGGGGGCGCAAAGGCGGCCGGAAACTATCTATGTCTGATTCGGACGTCCGTAAAGCAGCGGCCATGCTCTCCGACCCTCAAATCACGAAAACAGAAGTTGCGGCTCACTTCGGTGTGACTCGAACGACGTTGAACGCCTCACTTAAAAGAATTGGATTGGCTGCCTGAGATAGTCGCAGCCCGACAACATGCTGTAATGGAGCTCCACGGATGACCGACGACCAAACCAACCACTCCCAAACCGCCGCTTTTATCTGGTCGGTTGCCGACCTTCTGCGCGGTGATTTCAAGCAGAGCCAGTATGGGCGCGTGATTCTGCCGTTTACCCTACTGCGCCGCCTGGAGTGCGTATTGGAGCCAACCAAAGCTCAGGTATTGTCAGCAGCCCAAGAACATCAGGCCAAGCCGGATGCGGTTCGCGAGAAACTCTTGCTTCGAGCCGCTGGCCAGCAGTTCTTCAATGCTTCTCCGTTAAGCCTGGCTACCCTGTCTGACAGCCAAACCGCTGACGACCTGATGAGCTATGTTCAGTCGTTCAGCCAGGATGCCCGGGAGATTTTCGAGCATTTCCATTTCGAAGACTTCGTACAACAACTCAGTGCCAACAACTTGCTCTACCAGGTGGTGCAGCGGTTTGCCAGCATTGACCTGAGCCCGGTAACCATCAGCAATTTCGGTATGGGGATCATCTTTGAGGAGTTGATCCGGAAATTTGCGGAGAGCTCTAATGAAACGGCCGGGGAACACTTCACGCCACGGGATATCGTGCATCTGACCACTTCCCTTGTCCTGACCGGACAGGAGAGTCGGCTAACGCCTAATAGCATTGTGACCATTTACGATCCTACAGCTGGAACGGGCGGGTTCTTGTCCGAAGGCGACGAGTACATTCAGCAGATCAGCGAGAGTGTCACCGTCTCGCTACACGGCCAGGAATTGAACCCGGAGTCCTACGCCATCTGTAAGGCCGACATGCTGATCAAAGGACAGGAAGTCAGCAACATCAAGCTAGGCAACACGCTGTCGGATGATCAGCTGGCTACTAACAAGTTTGACCTGATGCTCAGTAACCCGCCGTTTGGCGTGGAATGGAAAAAGGTTCAGAAGCAGGTCACTGATGAGCACAAGCATCGAGGTTTTGATGGTCGTTTTGGGCCTGGGCTACCCCGCGTGTCCGATGGCTCCCTACTATTCCTGATGCACCTGGTCAGCAAAATGCGGGATGCCCGTGAGGGCGGTTCCAGGATCGGCATCATTCTCAATGGTAGCCCGCTGTTTACGGGTGGTGCTGGCAGTGGCGAATCCGAAATCCGGCGCTATCTGCTGCAGAACGACATGGTCGAGGCCATCGTGGCCCTGCCCACGGATATGTTCTACAACACCGGCATCTCCACCTATGTGTGGGTGCTTTCCAATAACAAGCCGGCTGAACGCAAAGGCAAGGTCCAGCTGATCGATGCTACCGATCGGGCGACTAAGATGCGTAAGTCCCTCGGCAGTAAGCGCCAGTTTGTCAGCGAGTCCGACCAGGACGAGATCGTGAGGATGTATGGGGACTTTCAGGAAACCAAAAAGAGCAAGATTTTCCCCATCGAAGCCTTTGGTTACCGGCGCATCACGGTTGAGCGTCCGCTGAAGCTTAACTTCCAAACCTCGGAAGACCGCATTGAGCGGATTGCGGACGAAAAAGCCATCCAGAAAATGGATCAGGAAGACCAAGACAAGATCCTCGCTGCCTGTCGTGCTATGGATGCCGAGACGGTCTACCGGAATCGCAAGCAGTTCCAGAAGGCTTTGAAGACCTCACTCACTGACCACCAGGTGTATCTGAGTGCGCCACAACTGAAAGCTTTGCTCAATGCCCTGAGTGAACGCGATCCAGAAGCGGATATCTGCATGGACAGCAAAGGCAATCCAGAAGCCGACACCGGCCTTCGGGACTATGAGAACGTGCCCCTCTCAGAGTCCGTGTACGACTACTTTGAACGGGAAGTGAAACCACATGTTCCCGACGCCTGGATTGATGAGTCCAAGCGCGACGAGAAGGATGGCGAAGTGGGCATTGTTGGTTTCGAGATTCCGTTCAACCGGCACTTCTATGAATTTACGCCGCCGCGTCCTTTGGAAGAAATCGATGCTGACCTGAAGCAATGTACCGACCGGATCAAGCAGATGATTGAGGAGCTGTCGGCATGAGTTTTGATAAGTATCCGGCTTACAAGAGTTCGAGTCTCAAATGGCTTGGAGACATCCCGGAAAGCTGGGAACTAAAGCGCCTAAAACACCTCTTTTCTCTTGTAAAACGTCCGGTACAAGAGGGAAATGGCATCGTAACCTGCTTCAGGGACGGGACTGTAACCCTACGTTCGAAGCGAAGAACCGAAGGCTTCACCAACGCGGTTCAAGAAATTGGCTACCAGAGGGTTTGTGCAGGAGACCTAGTAATCCATGCGATGGATGCTTTTGCCGGCGCTATCGGCGTCTCCGACTCTGACGGCAAATCATCACCTGTGTATTCTGTATGCGTTCCCAAATCACAACAAACCGTCCTGACAGAATACTACGGCAAGCTGTTGAGAAATATGGCGTTGTCAGGGTTTGTTGCATCTCTTGCGAAAGGCATTCGGGAAAGATCGACGGACTTTCGTTGGTCAGATGCTGGTGAGATCTTTTTACCGGTTCCTTCGATACATGAACAAACCCAAATCGCCCGCTTCCTAGACCACGAAACCGCCAAAATCGACGCCCTGATCCGCGAGCAGGAGCGCCTGATAGAACTGCTTCAGGAAAAGCGCCAGGCGGTGATTTCCCATGCGGTGACCAAGGGGCTGGATCCGGATGTGCCGATGAAGGTCTCCGGGGTGGAGTGGCTTGGGGAAGTGCCGGCACATTGGAATGTGATGCCTCTAAAATGGCGTGCCATTTCTCGAAGTGGTGATGGGTTAGCTTCGCAAACGATCGAGAGCGCAGAATCTCCTGAAAAAAGTATCCCGGTAATTGGTGGGAACGGGGTTATGGGCTACATCAGTGAAGCAAATTTACAGCCTCCCGCGATTGTTCTTGGAAGGGTGGGAGCACTGTGTGGCAATGTTCACACAATAACCGAACCTGCTTGGGTTACTGATAATGCTCTGATAATTCAGTTTGACGATTGGGCTTTTGATGGCTCTTATTTGAGCAACCTTCTTCGCGCCCGCAACCTCAATGAAATAGCTGATAGAACAGCTCAGCCTTTGATAACTGGAAGCAAAGTCCGCGACCAATTTATTGTCATCCCTCCGCTGTCAGAGCAAAAAGCGATCAATGTATGGTTGGAGGATAATAAGAAACGGTTTGACAATCTATTATCGGAATCTGATCGGCTCATCTCGGTTCTAAAAGAACGTCGCGCCGCCCTAATCTCCGCTGCCGTCACCGGAAAAATCGACGTCCGCAACTGGCAACCACCGTCAGATGAAAGTGCTTTTGATGAAGATGTACGTCAAGCCGGGATGGAGGTTACCGCATGAGCCACGGACGCGGCATCCGTCTGTTCCTGGTTGATGGCACTCCGAACGGTCTTTTGACTGCCGAGATCATGAACTGGACGGGCCATGCTCTGACTGGGCCTCGAACCAAATTGACTGAGTTGGTGCAACGTCCCGAGTGCGGCCGGACCGGCGTGTATTTCCTTGTGGGCCCTGATCCAGACAACGCCATGCGTCCTTTGGTCTACATCGGCGAATCCGATGATGTGGCCAAGCGCCTGAAACAGCACAATCGTCCTGAGCCCCAGGGCGGCAAGGATTTCTGGGAGCGGGTGTGTCTGATCACCAGCAAAGATCAGAATCTCACCAAAGCTCATGTGAAGTACCTGGAAAGCCAGCTTATCGCGATCGCCAAGCAATCCGGACGTTGTGGCTTGGTCAATGGCACTGCTCACGATTACACGGTGCTTCCGGAGTCCGATCAGGCCGATATGGCGTTCTTTATTGAACAAGTCCGCATCATATTGCCCGTGTTGGGCTTCGACTTTCTCCGTGATCGGCAGAAAATTGCAGCGCAGATCCAGGGGGAGCCAGGTTCTGAGGGTGCGGCTCCGAATTTTTACATGGAGCTGCCTAAATACGGCATTCGTGCCACCGCCCGTGAAGTCGATGGTGAGTTTGTGGTGCTTGAGGGAAGCCAGGCGCGAGATAAGTGGGTGAGCGGCAGTAGCTACACCAGTTATCGCCCCTTGTATGATCAGTTGACGGCAGATGGTGTGCTGGTGCCGGACGCCTCCGGCGCGGTGCGTTTCACACAAGACCAATCTTTCTCAAGTCCTAGCGCGGCAGCAGCAGTGGTATCAGGACGCTCGGCAAATGGCCGTATTGTCTGGATCGAAGAGAGCAGCAGGAAGTCATACGGCGACTGGCAAAGCTCGCTTGTCGAAGCTCAGATTACCAATGAAGAGCTCAAAGACTGAGCCAAAAATCACATAAAAAAGGCAGTACCTAATGAAATCACCGAATTGGTTGGGCTGTATTGCGGCCATTGGAAGCGTTTTCCTTGCCGGATGTCAGACGACAGGTGTCACGCAGAAACTTCATACCGAGATGTATCCACCTATAGGACAGGTCGTGAGCGCCGAGATTGGCGAATCGGTGTTGGAGCGTACCCGAGGATATGGAGCTCCCGGATTCAGAGTCAAAGACCTGGAATTCGAGCAGGGTGGCTACCGATTTTTCCTGCCAGGAGCCCTTTACCAGATCAACTACGAATCTCAGGCGGGAAAGAGTACCGCCTATGGATACGGCAATATTCGATCTCTCAACGAGGGTATTTCCATCTCGGGCTCGAATTTTCAGCTTATTTCAGGCCCGACAGACTCTGGATGTACCCTACAGGTTTCCAATCTGAATCTGATCGATCGAGACGGCAAGCTGATCACAAACTGGGTATCGGGAGATCAAAGTGAGCAGCAGGACGAGAATGCCATCGCGATAGGCGGTCGAACCATTTTGAGTGGCTCAATTCTTAGGGGCTCAAGTGCTCTATTTGCCGTTGATGTACCAGACGATCAGTGTACGAAGCGTTACAAATTCTCTGATTATGGCCAAACCTTCCGGCAAGAGTTGATTTATCTGGGACGCTCTGGCGACGAGCTGTCGTTTAAATACCGTGAGTTCTCGGGGAACCTTGCCAGACCAGCATTCTCTGCAGACCTGAAATATGATCTCTCGGAGAGCCAGACCATCGGTTATCGCGGAGCTCGCATTGACGTTATTGAAGCGGGCAACCAGGTCATCCGCTATCAAGTACAAAGCAATATTCAAGGTATTTAAGCGAAAATCGGGTACCAAGCGGGTCAAAGGATACAAGGAGTAGTCATGGCTGACAGCCGAGAGAGAGCGTTCCAGAACGACATCATCGCAGCCCTGCATGATCAGGGTTGGCTGGTCGGCAAGGCGTCTGAGTACGACAAGGTGAATGCCGTGTACCCGGAAGACCTGATTGGTTACTTCCAGGAGGCCTGGCCAGACCGATGGGAAAAGTTCTGCAAGGGTAACCCTCAGAACCCGGAAAAGGTGCTCATTCAGAAAACCGTTCGGGAGCTGGAGAAAAAGGGCACCCTCGATGTGCTCCGTCATGGCTTCAAAGTACCGGGCGTAAAAATCGACCTGTGCAGCTTTAAGCCGGATCACGGCATGAACCCGGACACAGAGCGTCGATACAACGCCAACCGGTTACGCGCGGTCGAGGAAGTCTCCTATTCGCCTCATGCCCGCACCGGTGACTACAATCCCCGGCTCGACCTGGTGCTTTTCGTGAACGGGATTCCGACGGCGACGCTGGAACTCAAAAGCGAGTTCAAACAAACCGTCGAACACGCCAAACGCCAATACAAAAAGGATCGTCCGATAAAGGATCCGGTTACACGGAAGCCGGAGCCATTGTTGACGTTCAAGCGTGGGGCATTGGTCCATTTCGCTGTCAGCCAGGACGAAGTGGCGATGACCACCCGGCTGAATGGAAAGGACACGTTCTTTCTGCCGTTTAACCGAGGCACGGCCGATGGTGGTGCCGGGAATCCCCGTGCCGAGGATGAGGGTAGCTACGCCACGGCTTACCTGTGGGAGCAGCTGTTCCAGAAGGATGCCTGGCTTAAGGTCCTTGGCCGTTTCCTACACCTGGAAAAGAAAACCGAAGAAGATTTCCATGGTAACCGGAAGACCAAGGAAACGCTGATTTTCCCCCGGTACCACCAGTGGGACGTGGTTAACCAGCTGATTCAGACGACCCGCGAAGAAGGTGCCGGCAAACGCTACCTCATCCAGCACAGTGCGGGCTCCGGCAAATCCAATTCCATTGCCTGGGCAGCCCATCAGTTGGCCCAGCTCTACGATAACGAGGGCAACAAGCTGTTCAGCTCGGTCATCGTCGTGACCGACCGAACGGTTCTGGATAGCCAGCTTCAGGACACCATCTACCAGTTTGAGCACGCTCAGGGCGTGGTTCGCCCTATCAACCGTGATTTGGGTAACCAGAGTAAATCAGAGCAGCTGGCTGAGGCTCTGGCCGAACAGACCCGAATTATTATCGTGACCATCCAGACCTTCCCGGCGTTGTTCGATGCGCTGGAGAAGTATCCCAAGCTGGCGTCAGGGCGGTACGCCGTGATCGCAGACGAGGCTCACTCTTCGCAAACTGGCTCTTCCGCAACCAAGCTGAAGGCCATCCTGGGTGGTGACTTACCCGAAGGTGAGGAAATCAGTGCAGAAGAGCTTCTGGATGCTGCCGTCTCTGCGCGAAAGCCTAGCCAGGACATCAGCTACTACGCCTTTACCGCGACGCCTAAGGCCAAGACCATTGAGCTGTTTGGCCGTGAGCCGGATCCGTCACAGCCTCGAAGTGAGTCCAATAAGCCAGAGCCTTTCCATGTGTACTCCATGAGACAGGCTATCGAAGAAGGGTTCATCATTGATGTGCTACGGCGCTACACCACCTATGCCGTCGCCTGGAAGCTCGCTCACCCGGACGCAGAGGACGATGAGGTCGATTCCAAGAAGGCCCGAACCACACTGGCCAAATGGGTGCGCCTGCACCCATACAACATCAGCCAGAAGGTTGAGGTCATCGTTGAGCACTTCCGGGAAAACGTCCGTCACCTGCTGGATGGCCAGGCCAAGGCCATGGTGGTGACCAGCAGTCGGCAGGAGGCCGTGCGTTACCAGCTGGCCATGCAGCAGTACATCCAGGACAAGGGCTATCTGGACGTTCACCCCCTGGTGGCTTTCTCAGGCAGCCTGCCACCGGATGATGTGATCCCAGAAGAGGTGACCGAAACCAGCAGCCTTTTGAACCCAGGCCTGAATGGTCGCGATCACGCCAAGGCGTTCGACACAGACGAGTACAACGTGATGCTGGTAGCCAATAAGTACCAGACGGGCTTTGACCAGCCGAAGCTCTGCGCCATGTACGTGGACAAGAAGCTCAAGGGGGTGGAGTGCGTTCAGACACTCTCACGGCTGAACCGGCTGTTTCCTGGCAAGGAAACCTTCATCCTGGACTTCATCAACGACGCTCAGGACATCCTCGAGTCGTTCCTGCCGTACTACAACAAGGCGGAACTGACCGGGGTTTCTGATGCCCAGGTGGTCTATGACATCCAGGAAGCGCTGGATGCCGAGCAGGTGTACCACTGGGACGAGGTGGAGGCCTTTGCCAGGGCCTTCTTCGACCCAAAAGCCGAAGCCTCCAAACTCAGCTATTACTGCCAACCGGCCCGAGAGCGCTTCAACAAGCGTTACAAGCTGCTTCGAGACGAGCGAGCCGAAGCAGGGGCTGCCCGAAAACAGGCAGAAACCGATGGCAACACTATTGGCCTTAAACAGGCCGACGCAACGCTGAAAGAAATCGGGGAGGGCCTGGATCAGCTGGACCTGTTCAAGAAGAACCTTGGTAGCTTTGTTCGAGCCTACGAATTTCTGTCCCAGATCGTGTTCTTTGAGGATCCGGAACTGGAGCAGCTGTGCGTCTTTGCCAAACACTTGCTGCCGTTGCTGCGTCAGCAAATCCTCGATGAGGACGAAATCGATATTTCAGAGTTGGAGTTGAGCCATTACCGGATCACCAAGCGCAAAGAGCATGAGCTCCGGTTAGAAGGTGAGAACGACCCGGAGGGACTGGACCCGATTACCGGTGTGGGTACTGGAAAGCCCCACGATCCTGAGAAGAAACGCCTGTCCGAAATCATCGAGAAGCTGAATGACATCTTCGGCGCCGAAGTTAGCGATGAGGACCAGCTGCACTTTGCCAACGGCATTGCAGATCGCGTTCGCCGGGATGAGGCGGTGATGGCGCAGGTAGACGGCCACTCACCGGATCAAGTGATGCACGGATTACTTCCGAAGCGGCTTACTGACCTGGTGCTGGACTCCATGACGGATCATGAAAAATTATCGATGGAAATATTGGAGAGTGAACCAAAACAGAGAGCGTTCGCGCTGCTAATTCTTAGCCTTCTCAAGAGTACGTCTCACAAAGGGACGTTTAACGACGCATCGTCACAATCGTAGCCTTGTGGCGATGGCAGGAATGACCATGCAAGAAATAGTGTTTGATGTAGGGATACTCGTAACTGCGGGGCTAGCCGTCATTGGTTACTTTTGGAAGCTGAGCCTGGAGCGCCGGGAGGGCTCTCGTGTCTTGCTTTTTCACTTGCTGGAAATACGGCACGAACTACTGATCGAACGCCCAAAGTTGAATGCAGCGGTTGATGAATTCCAGGACGAGTTCAAGAAGATACTTGGAGACAGACCGAATTTGAAAAGCATTATGGTCAATGAGTTTCCGAAGGAATACTTCGCCACTATTCTGACAACGCTGATGGATGGTTTGGTCAGGGCAGACCCAAAGTTGCTCGACAGCTATGAGACGGCTCTATACAACTACTCAAGAGTCAATCCTCTGTTGGCTCACCGCGTTCGCGGAATGAAGCTTCTCCCTAAATTATCGGAAAACCTGACGAACATAGCCGCTGCAATGACTGAGGTGCTGCCCGATAGCGATGAAGCAGCACTGGTAAACGCGATCGGACAAAAAGAACTCGAATCATCGAAAGAGAGAACACTCCAAGAACTGATTGTTGATCTCGAAAAAATCATACGCCGTGTCAGCTGGAGCGCAGGGTTGTGGCTTTGGGTCTGCAGTTGGTTTTTAGGGGTAAAGCGCAGAAAAATGGCTAATCAAGACGAAGGGGAAGCTTTCGATCTGCATGCGTTCATGGAATCTTTTTTCAGATCAATCGCACTGGCTACCAACCCTTCTGACGAGATCAAAGAACAAATCAAACACGCAAAGCTGGACGATATCTTGGATCAATGGGAAGCCTCCCTGGGCGAGGTGAAAGCATAGAAAAGTCTGTCTCAACAGGGTAGATCGTCCGGTTAACAATCATTGTTCCAATAATCAGAATCCAAAAACACAATATGTTGATAAATTTAGTTATGCACATAATTGTGGATAAACAATTAAGCATATGTTTTATCTGAAAATTGATATACACAGGCTTATTTCTTACATGATGACCTTCTTGTTTCCATCACCATATCTTGTATCATCGAGGTATTGCTTGATTTTCCGGCAATAAAAAACCCCAGAGGCGAAAGCCCTGAGGTTTTAGTCTGATGTAAGGGATCAATCTTGGCGGAAAGGCCCTTACCAAAACAACCAGCCGGTTCGACTAGTGGGATGAGAATACTACAAGATAGGGCTAATAGTAGCCAATATTATTTGGTTACATTTTCCCAGAAGTTGTGGTTCTCATCCTATCCTCGCCGGCTTGCTCGTATGCAGAAACGAGGAGCACGCAATGTTTAAAATTGAAGGTCTAGATGCTATTCAAAAAGAGCTATCAGAGGCTCAGGCGGTCCTGGAGTCCTTGGATGGAAAGCTAGGCAGCGTAACGTTCGATCCAGGCGATCCTGGTAGCATTGAGGCCGCGATCGCAGCTATGAATAGGATGATAGATGATGCTATCGGTGAGCACGGTTCTAATTCCTTGATAGGCCCCATGGCTGAAGAGATGAAGGAAAATTATCGTGAGGCAATCATTGAAAAAGCGGCGGAGGAGCGTTTAAAGGGAGGTGATCCAGAGTGATGGAATTGTTCACGGAGATAAATAATGCGGTACTGGACCTCCAATCCTCTCAACTCCAGACATATGCTAGACCGTTGAAAAAATTGTCACATTTGTTGAGCCACCCAGAGTTAAAAGACGTTAATGAGAGGCTTACTGAGGGCCTCGACTTAAACGATTTTCTGGCTAAAAGTGAGGAAACTCGTGGCGGGATGGTCGGGAGCAGTCAGCTGGCCTGGCCAGAGAGTCATGAAAAGACATTGGGATTGACGCTGCTACTAATCGAGAAGTTTGCTGAAGACCCGCAATTCGCAGCACAGTTCGGACATGAATATTTTTACTCAGGCAGGAAAATTATCGCGGGAATACATAGTATTACCAGCCAGCTAATAATTCCTTTTGTCAGAGATTACAGAGCCTATGTTCTTGCCGGGCCATCGACAGAGCCGGTTTTAGAGAAGGGTTGGTCGAAAAAAGTGTTCATTGTTCACGGACATGATGAAGGTGCTCGAGAGTCCGTTGCTAGGTTCCTTGAGAAAATCGGCTTTGTACCAATTATTCTTCATGAACAAGCGAACAAAGGCCGGACAGTTATCGAGAAAGTGGAGGCTAACTCTGACGTAGGCTTCGCAGTCGTTCTTCTAACCCCAGATGACCAGGGTGCTGCCACTGGTGGTAATCCGGAGCCTCGGGCAAGACAAAACGTGCTGCTGGAGTTGGGATTTTTTCTAGGTCGGTTGGGGCGTGATAGGGTTTGCGCTCTAAAAAGGGGCCATGTTGAAATACCCAGCGACTTCGCTGGTGTCGTCTGGGAGAAAATGGACGAAAGCGGAGGCTGGAAGCAGTCATTGGCCAGGGAACTCCAGGCTGTAGGTCACAATGTTGACTGGAACAAAATCATGAGACTTTGAGACAGTCATCCCTTCAATCGGGTAAAGGATTCGCTGCGCATAATCTGACGTTATGGTGAATGCCACCCTTCGCATGCTTGACTACTACTAGATAAAGACGGAGCGCATATAACCATGGCGAGCAAACGTCCGATCGAGGAGGAGCTTTTGAAAGGCCGGGGGAAGCGCTTCGATCGCCCCACCGACTCTGTGTGGGATATGTGGTTCGATACCGCGGCAGGCGTATGTGAAAGCATCAACGAAAACCGTAATCAGCCGTCGGAAGGGCAGAAATAGTGGGAACGGTCTATATTACGGCCCTGGCGGCCCTATGCATTCCCCACCCGGGCAGACCAAAACCATTCTGGCATAGCCTTCCATTATCCGACACCAAATGGACCCTATCTGGCCGGGATTATCCAGACACATCCTGGTTCTTTGGAAAACGCGAGCTTGTGAATGTGACAGAATACTTTGCTCTGGCCGGTATCAAAACCGACCTAGTCCTCTGTGCTAGTTATGAGCGCGCCATCTTTGACCTGCTCTACCGCCATATTGAAAAAGACAACGCAATGGTTCCCAATGTTCAACCGTCTGACATTAACGACGTTGTGAATTTCGAGCGTATTCTTACCTGGGTTTTGGAGTTGGAGCGGTCTGGCCAATTGAAACGTGCGGAAGCCATCCGGGCCTGGCTGACCTCTGCTGAGCCATGGGTTACGGCATAGTGATCACCTCTCAGCAGCAAGGCGTTCGCTCTACATAGAGATATTGTGACCAGTGATTGAATAAAATCGCTAGCCCAGATCCTGGGCTAAGCAGCGACGGGCTGCCATTGACGCATATTGAAAAAGAGCCCCGAAGGCAACGAAGTCGGGCGACTCATAGATGAGCATAGGCCGCTCTAGTTCCCCCAAGGTAATAAACCGCGACTGCAGACATTTTCACCTCTCGAACCAGATAGATCCATGAAGAACACTTTCCTTTTCTCTCGCTTAATGATCCTCGGTGTTATCTGCTTCGCTAGCAGTGGAGCGGCTGCAGATCTCGTTAAACAATCAACCAGCGGCCTATGCCATCCACCGCAGAGTAGTTGGTACGAAAGAACCTTAAACTACATACCCTTTAAGACCCTTGAGGCGTGTTTGGACGCTGGAGGGCGGCTGCCCAGCGGTGTTAGCTTGAGTGGGGCCCGAAAGTTGGCTGGGGAGCTCTCAGAGAACCGGAATCAGTATCAGCGATCAGCCTTTGGTCATGGTTGGGATGATGCTGATCGCGATTGTCAGGATAGCCGTGCCGAAGCACTGATTTCGACTTCGACGACACCGGTTCGTTTTGCTGATGGTAAGCGGTGTCGGGTGGTCACCGGCCGATGGATTAGTCCGTTTACTGGGGAGGTGATACAGAACGCTGCCAATATCGAGATCGACCACGTGGTTCCACTCGCTTTAGCCTGGGAGCGAGGTGCATGGAGATGGTCAGATGAGCGCCGCGAACAGTTTGCCAACGATCCGGTCAATCTTTTGCCTGTCGAGGGTAGCCTAAACAGCAGCACTATAACAATATAAAATATCCCAAATGATCGTATGAGTGAGTGAATAAGCGTTTTTAGGTTTAGTAAACATACTAATCTAAAATCCTAAAAGTTAGCTGAAAGAAACCATGGCGTGACTTCTGTTCATGTAGTAGCACGCAAAAAAATCACCCCACTTTTGCGTCCACTCGGTTTTCAAAGCGGACCTTTCTGGACGTTCAGTTAAGCTCAAGCTCTTTTAAACAAAAGCGAACATTCGAGTAGGGGCTTTTCTTCACAGACTCCATGCCAACCAAAGCCATTTCATCCAGTATAAATGGCAGAGTAAATTGCCGACGCTGAACGATTCCATGGCAGAGGTGTCTGTGCTCGGTTGGGCTATTGATTTCTCAATTCATCTGCAAGCTCCCGAGATCAGGTACTCACAGCAATACACATAAGGGATGGTTACAGATTATTTTCTGTATTAGAGCGCAAGCAATAAAAGGCCGGTGCAAATAATTGCAGAGCCTATAAGGCGCCTGCCCGTGTTCGATTTTTCACCAAACCAGTAAATGGACGTTAGCGTTGCGAGCACAATTCCCGTATTCGAATAGGCAACGACTTCCGCCGACGGTAAGAAGCGCATAGCATGGATAACCAATGCATAGGCCAGTCCGATGCACAGCCCACCAATCACGATGATCGGAACCGGCAGTCTTTGTGGCGGCGTCCAACGACCCGTCTGCCGTCGCAATGCCAAAGTCAGCACCAGAAAGGCAACACTGTATCCCACCGATACAAACCCGATGATTGCGGCGAACCCGGGCAATTGGCTGGTCGCCAGTTTATCGGAAATGGAATAGACACTGGTACACACCATCGCCACAAGCGCCCAGGGAATCGCCGCTTTCTCGCCGTGCCCGGGTTGGCTGCCCGCCAGAATCATCAGCCCGGCGACGCTGACCAGAATGCCCAGCCAGCCCATCGGGCCGGGCGATTCGCCGGTCAGTATCAGCCACCACAGGGCAATCAGAATCGGGGAGCTTCGCACCAGCGGGTACACCATGGCCACTGGCGCGTGTTTGTAGGATTTCCACAAACCAAAAAAATACAGGGCGTTTGCGCTGGCGGATATGGCCATCAACCCCAGAAAAGCGGTTGACCAGGCATTGGCCTGATACAGTGCATAGAACCCCCAGGGGGCCAGCAGTAACAGGTGCGCCAGCAATGCCCACCACAGCGGCCAGGCGGCGCCGGGCTGATGCCTGGCGATCAGGTTCCAGAGCACGTGCATCAGTACCGATGCAGCCAGCGCGACGGTCGCGCTGATCATGCCGGGGAGTGGCTGATTGAGATATCGAAGCCCAGACCATCCGCTGCCGGCGTAACATTTCCCGGCAGAGCGCTGGCGTTGGCCATCAGCCAGCAGTCGGTCTCGTGGCCCAGATGGGTCAGCCAGCCCTGTTCTGCGCCGCTTTGCTCAATCATGGCCAGTGCAGCGGTGACATCGTTGTGGTTCTGCGGTGCTTTGCCCGAGACATCGGCGGGTGGGTGGCTGCAATCCACCGCTATGTGGCCCGGGCGCCATTGCCTGAGATAGTCGGCCGACTCCTCCGGCAGCCCAAGGGTATCTGTCAGATAAGCGAACCGGGCGCCGTTGCGGTGGGCGATGGCGTAGCCGAAGGTGAGTTTGGAGTGGTTCAGCGGCATAGGGGTCAGGCTGAACTCTCCCAGTTCCAACGCCTGAAACGCGCTCAGATCGGAGATGTCCAGAATGCCGGGGTGCTTGAACAGATCGGTGAAGCCATCGGGATCTGGTGGCCCATAAACCGGTATTGACTCGCCTTTGCCCCAGCGCAGGTGCAGCAATCCCTGAACGTGGTCCGGATGGTAGTGGGTCAGCACAATGGCACTGAGCTCACCCGGCTCGAAGCGATCGTGCAGGTCCATCAGGCCGGCATCCAGCAGTATTTTGTGGTTGCTGTCTTCAATCAGTGCCGAGCAGGGCCTGCGAACGTGCCTGTGGTTAGTCTTTGCCCGCTGGCAGGCGGGGCAGGTGCAGCCAAAACGGGGCACACCGCCGGCGCCGCCGGTGCCAAGAAAGGTTACGCGCACGCGCCCTGCCTCCTGTGCTGGTTGATGATGGCCAGCAATCGCTGGCTGGCGGCCTCTGGTGAGTGGGTGTTGTCTACCCGCAGGCAGCCTTTCTCCGCATCCAGGTCGAACTGGCTGTTGCGGTTCAGCCGCAGCTCAATGTCTTGCAGTGTTTCGCGCCCACGCCGCGCCAGCCTTTCTTTGAGCACTTCCGGGGACACCTCGATCAGCACCGGGCACAGTTCCGGATAATTCTGCAACGCGGTCTTCAGATAGCCCCTTGAGCCGTTCATCACAACGGTCAGGCCCTTGGCCAGCCATTGATTGATCTCGATACCAATGCCGTAATGGCAGCCGTGGCTGGCCCAGCTCATGGCGAATAGCCCGGCACGCTGGCGCGCCAGAAACTCCTCTTCCGTCAGGGCAACATGGTTCTCACCACCGGCTGAGGCCGGTCGGGTGATGTAGCGGTGGGCAAAACAGACACCAGAGTCCTGCCCCAGCTGTTGCCGGGCCAGGTCGATCAGCGTGTCCTTGCCACTGCCCGAGGGACCAATAAGGTAGATCAGCGTGCCTGCCATCTCAGTACCTCCTGGCCACCGGACCATACCTGGCGTGCCTGCGCCAGCAGTCCGGTGCCTGCTATGGCAATCAGATCCGCCCGCTTGCCTGGGGCAATGATGCCACGGTCTTCAAGCCCTGCGGCTCTGGCCGGATTGCGAGTAACCAGGGCAAAGGCCTGAGGCAGCGAGATGTGGCCGTCTTCCACAAGTCGCAGCACCGACGGTAACAGCGCCGCCGGTGAATAATCGCTGCACAGGCAATCGGCTACCCCTTCTTTAACCGCATCCAGTGCCTTCATATTGCCAGACTGGGATGCATTGCGCAGGATGTTGGGTGCGCCAAACAGGGTGGACAGGCCGTTATCCCGGGCTGCGACTGCTGTTTCAAGGTTGACCGGGAATTCCGAGATACGGGCACCCAGGCCTTTCAGTACAGCCACTTTCTCTGCGCTGTCATCATCGTGGCTGGCCAGCGGAACCTTGTGTTGGCGTGCCTGGCCGGCAAGTTGTTCCATGCGGGCCATGGCACCGCGGGCAGCGGCACGTTTCTGGTCCAGAATGGCATCCACGTCATCCGCGGATGTCTTGTAGGTTTTGGCCAGGTAATTCCGATAGGCCTCTACATCCCGGAACTGGCCCTGACCGGGGCTGTGATCCATAAAGGACAACATCTGCAGGGCGCCCTCTGCCAGCAAGGCGTTCAGGATGTCCGGGGCGCTTTCATCGGTCACTTCGTAACGGGCATGCACCCGGTTGTCCACCATCCCGATTTCCCGGTGTCGGGCCATGGCCCGGGCCAGGTCGGCGGCCACCGCGTTGTTGCGAACGCCCAGTTCGTGGTTGGCAAACGACAGGGCGTGGTAAACGGTGGTGATGCCTGCCACGGCGTTGCGCTTGTCCGCCAGGGCGGCGGCCAGCTCGAACGGAAAATGCACGTTGGGCCGGGGCTCGGCCTCTTTTTCCAGGGCATCGCAGTGCAGGTCGATCAGGCCCGGTGCCAGCAGGCAGCCCTGAAGGTCCACTTGTTCTGCACCCTGGGTGTCCGCTGGCCCGATGGCGGCAATGGTGCCGTTTTCGATCAACAGGTCGGCCCGCTCTTCGACAGTGTCTTCCAGAACCATCCGGGCGTTGGTGAGTAATTGGCGTTTCATGATTGCATGGCCTCCGGAGCGCGGGTTGAATGTGTCAGGCTTTGGGGTGGAGCCAGCCGGTATTCGGCATCGGCCAGGGCAGTGACCAGTTCCGGGTCGTGGAAAATGGCGACCATGGCAACGCCGGCCTGCTTGAATTCCCGCAGCAGGTCGATCACCTGCCCGGTCGTGGCTTTGTCCAGGCTGGCCGTGGGCTCGTCCAGCAGGAGCAGGCGTGGTTTGGCAATGAGGCCCCGGGCCAGATTGACCCGCTGCTTCTCGCCGCCGGAGAAGGTGGCCGGTGGCAAGCGCCACAGGCGCTCCGGCACGTTCAGGCGCCGGAGCAGTTCACGGGCCTGTGCTACGGCGTCGGCAAGCGCCATGCCCCGCAGGATCAGTGGTTCTGCCACCACTTCTTCCGCCGGACGGCGGGGTACGCAGTGCAGAAACTGGGTCACAAAACCCAGTTCGCTGCGGCGCAGTTGCAGCATGTCCTGTTCGCTGATCCGGGCCAGGTCGACCACCTCGCCATTGACTTTGCGAAAACTGATGGTGCCCTCACTGGGCAGATAGGTGCGGTAGATGCACTTCAGTACCGACGATTTACCGGCGCCGGTAGGGCCGGTCAGCGCTGCCAGCTGGCCGGGAAAGGCGAGCATGTTGACGCCCGAACAGGACGGAACGATTTCGTTCTGTTCGTGCAGGCTGAACTGTTTGGCCAGGCCCTTTACGTCGAGAATGGGGACGTCGAGAATGGGTGTTTCAGAAATGGCTGTCATGGGGTTTTGCCTCACAAGGTGGATGCTACCAGTTGCTGGGTGTAGGCCTGCTGCGGATCTTCCAGTATCTGGTCCGTCAGCCCGGATTCGATCACCCGGCCGTATTTCATCACCAGGGTGCGGCTGGCCAGCAGGCGGATCACGCCCAGGTCGTGGGTGACCACGATCATGGCGGTGTCCAGTTCGTGCTGGATTTCCAGAATCAGGTCGAGAATCCGTGCCTGCACTGACAGGTCCAGTCCGGTGGTCACTTCATCCAGGTACAGCAGCGGTGGCCGCGTTGCCAGGGCCTTGGCAATCTGAACCCGCTGTTGCATGCCACCGGAGAACTGCTTGGGCGACTCGTCCATACGGCTGACCATGACATCAGTGCGGGTAAGCAGTTCGCCTGCCCGGCGGCGGATGTCGCCGTAATGGTTAAGGTCGTTCATCAGCAACCGCTCGGCAATGTTGCCACCGGCGGAGATGCCGAAATTCAGACCCAGATTGGGATTCTGGTACACCATGCCGAAGCGGTGATTGCGCAACCAGCGCTGTTCCGCGCCGTTGAGGTTGAACAGTTCGTGGTTCTGGTCGTCGTCCCGGAAGATGGCGCTGCCCCGTGTGGGCGCCTGGTCGAAATACAGGGTTTTCACCACTGTGGACTTGCCGCTTCCGGATTCCCCCATGATGCCGAGAATCTCCCCCGGCTGGAGGCTGAAGCTGACATTGGCGGCCGCGACGACCGAGCCGCAGGCGGGGCACACGTTGGTGTCGTGCTCCGGGCCGGTCATGTCCAGACAGGATGGGCATTCGGTGCCGTGGATGCGGGTCAGGCCCTTTACTTCAAGAATCGGCTTCATTGGGTCACCTCCCCGGCGTCTGTTCTGGCTGACTGTCGGTTGCAGTAATCGGTGTCGGAGCATTGCCAGGCTTTGCTGCCGTCTTCCAGGTTGAGCTCGTCCAGGAAGCTGTTGGTGCTGCCGCAGCGGGCACAGGCCCTGCGCTGGCCGTCAGCGGTGTCAAAGCTCTCGGTGCGGAATGGCACGTCATCAAACACCAGGGGATCGGCGTTGGTGTAGGGTGGCACCGCATAGATTTTCTTCTCCCGGCCAGCGCCAAACAGCAACAGCGCTTTGGACTGGTGCAGCCTGGGTACGTCATAACGGGGGATCGGGCTGGGGTCGATCACGTAATGGCCGTTGATCCGCGTGGGATAACGGTGGGAAATGGTGATCTCATCGAACTTCACCAGGTCTTCGTAAAGCTTGGTCAGCAGGCGCGCGTAATCCCCTTCACCGTGCATGATTTTTCGCTTGGCTTCGGACGGTTCCACAATCACCAACGGATCGGGATAGGGCACCTGTAAGTTCAGAACCTGGTCTTCCCGCAGGGCAATCTCCGGCACCCGGTGGCGGGTCTGGATCAGAGTCGCTCCGGTGGTGCTCTCGGTGGTGGATACCTCCGGGCAGGTCAGCTCCGCAAACTTGCGCAGATTGACGGCGTTGACGGAATCGTCCGAGCCCTGGTCGATCACTTTCAGGGTGTCATCCGGGCCGATCATGGACAGGGTCAGCTGTAAACCACCGGTGCCAAAGCCCCGGCCCATGGGCATTTCCCGGGAGGCATAAGGCGTCTGGTAGCCGGGAATGCTGATGGCCTTGAGAATCACCCGGCGGATCTCCCGCTTGGCGAACTCATCCAGAAAGCCAAAGCCGTAGCTATCCTGGCTGTCGGGCAGTTGGTAATTAGGATTCATGGCTTTCCTCCTGCGGTGTTTCGCCGCGTTCTCCGTGCTTTTCCCGGGTAGAGCGCAACCGGTCCATGTCGGACTGGAAGGTGACGTAGTGGGGCATCTTGTAGTGGTTGGCAAAGCCCATGGAGTCCACACCGTCGATGTGCATCAGCACGAACTCCGGGTCTTCGGAGGGGTTTTCCGGTCCGTCCCGCATGCCTTTCTGCAGAGCCCGGTCCAGGATCGCCATGCTGATGGCCTTGGTTTCGTTGTGGCCGAAGCAGGCTCCGTAGCCCAGGGTGAACTCGGGGGCCGCGCCTTTGGCGGATTCGGTGTCGTCCGGCTCGTACATGGCAATGACTTCGCATTCGGTCATCAGCACTTCACCGGCCTCTGTCAGTTCGCCGGTCACTGGATGGGGCAACATCACCGGCAGGTAACCGACCCGCAATTCGGCCACGGTGGGGTGAATGTCGCCGTAGCCGCGCATGTTGGAATAGGCAATGGCCAGCATGGAGCCGGTTTCTGCCCGCGCCATGGTGGCCAGTGCCGCTGACCGGCTGACCGGGAAAATCAGCGGGTCCCGGGTGATGTCGAACGCGGGATTTCGGTGCTCCGCTTTGGGCGGTAGCAGGCGCTCTGAGCGCAGCGCGTCCAGCACTTTTGGGAAGCTGTCGGGAAGCGCCTCCTCCGGCGCGTTTTTCAGAAACGTGGATGCCATTTTCCGGAACGGCTCCGGGGATTCCTCGGCCAGTTCAAACCGCATCAGGCGCAGGGCGTAATCGTGGGTTGGCCCCAGCATCTGGCCACCGGGAATGTCCTTGAAGGCACTGGAAATCCGCCGGATCAGCCGCATGTTGCCGGTGTCCTGGGGCGGGGTTTCCAGCAGTCTGGGTTTGGTGGACCGGTAGGCCCGTAACGCAAAACCGGCTTCCAGGGTGTCGCCCTGCATCTGTTTGATAGCCAGGGCGGCAAGCTGGGGATGATAGAGCCCGCCTTCGGACATGATCCGTGAAGTCAGCAGGCGCAGTTGATGCTCAATAGCGTTCAGGGACAGAGGCTCGGAACCCGACCCACCGGCTCGGAGCGCTTCCAGGGCTTCAGCGGCCCCGTCGATGGCTTTTTCGCCCCCTTTGATTGCAACGTAACCCATCAGTTGGCTCCTCCGCTGATTTGGGTGGTGCGCGGCAAGGCCACCACCTGAGTGTTGTCCACCAGAATCAGGTCAACACCCATGGGAAAATTCCGGTTCCAGTGGCCTCTTTTAATCAGCCATTCGTTGTGCAGGCCGCGAACCGCAAGAGACTGTGTGCCGTCGATGCCGGGACCCCGCAGCGTAAGCGGGAATGCTGTGCTGTCGTTTACGCTGGCGACGCGGATAATCAGGGTTGCGCCCTGCTCTGGCTCGGCCAGACTGCCCAGGGCTGGCTCCAGGGTGGGGGCGCGGCTACCGTCAGCAATAATAAATCCGGCGTTTTCGACGCTCGCATCGCCGATTCCAAGCCGCCGGATATCCTCCGGTTGAATCAGTTGGTCCGGGTCTGCCAGGGTTACTTCGTTGTCGCACAGCACGGCCGCAATACAGGTGGGGCCGGTGGCATCAACGCAGGGTGGAAGTTGCTGGGGCCGCCCCGGAAAGGAAAAAGCGGTCATCAGGGCCCGGAAGGCCCGTTGCTGAAAAAGCGGGCTCCAGGCGCTGTCATGCTGCAGGGCTGTATTTGGATTATTCATCATCGTCCTCACTTCCATCGCCCAGCAGGGAGAAGTCCACCCGGGTCGAGGTCAGAATGGCGTTGCGGCCGGCTTCGGTTTCCTGAAGCGCGACCCTGCCGGTTTCCAGTAAGCTGAGCGCCTGCTCGTGGTGGGGCAGCCGGGCGGCCAGTGTGGCATCCAGAACCGCCAGTGCCCGGGCCAGTGAACGCCGGTCATCCAGAAGACGGGCACCGCCCTCGGCGCGGGTTCCGTCCGGGGCAGTCACTTCCACATGGGCTTGGCTGACCGGCACTTCGCCGAGAAAATACAGATCGTTCAGGGCGGAATCCGGCAGTTTCAGCAGGCCAAGGCCGCTCTGGGGCAGGGTGACATCCCTGACGTCGCAGTGCCCGGCGACTTCAGCCGCCAGAGTTTCGGCCTTCTCGGCGGGAACCGCAGACCAGTATCGAAGCCACTGGCTGCGGGGCGGAGGCCAGCTTGCCTCGGTTACGTGAGTGTTCATGAGCAGTGCTCCTTATTGTTCAGATGTCTATACATGTTTGTTTTGAAATAAAAATAACCCATGCTCAGATCATCCGGGACCGTATGCGTGCTGAAAGCTGGTCTAGCAGAAAAACGAACAGGAAGATGGCAATCAGAATGGTCATGACATGGCCGTAGTCGTACATGTCGAAGCGGCCTTTCAGCTCCTGGCCAATACCGCCGGCGCCTACCAGGCCCACCACCGTGGCCATTCGCAGGTTCCGGTCCAGAATGTAGGCGGTATAGGCCACATACTGGGGCAGTACTTGAGGCATGACTGCGTAAAGGACGGTCTTGATCTTGCCGGCGCCAATGGCTTCCAGCGCTTCCTGAGGCTGCTTGTCAGCATTCTCGATGTCTTCAGCGTAGAACTTGCCCAGAAAACCGGCGGCATGAAGACCCAGGGCGAGCACCCCGGCAATGGGGCCGAAGCCATAAGCCAGCACCAGAAACAGGGCTACGATCAGCTCAGGCACCGAGCGCAAAAGGCTGATAAAGCCGCGGGCCAGGGTGTAGGTGACACGGTTGGGTGAGTAATTACTGGCGGCAAACCAGGCCAGGGGAATGGACAGGCTGACGGCCAGAAGCGTGCCCCAGAGTGCAATTTCCAGGGTCTCTATCATTTTGCCAAACACGGTTTTCACGTAGCCCAAGGGGTCGTAAAGCACTTCCGTGGTTTCGGTTGCGCTCTCCAGTTGCAGAGTGTCCTCATTGAGGCGTTGGGTGGTGGTTTCCTGGCTTTCCACGCGGGCGAACAGGGGCAGTTCGTCGGCGTTAAAATCGTTCATCCGGGCCACTTCTTCAGATGTCGCCATCTGTGGCGGCCACATGGAATCGGCCACCTTGCTAAGGCCGCGCACCACCTGGGATTCGTCGTTCAGGCCCACCAGGTTGCCAACGGCCTGGGTGGTCATGGAGACCATGCGGTCCATTTCGGTCCGGTGGCCGGTGACCAGAAGCAGCGCCAGAATCAGAATGGCGATTACAAGATGTTTCAGCCGGAACGGCTGATCCAGATGCCAGTGCAAACGGGTACCCTGGGGTGGCACGGGAATGGGTCGGGTGTTCATCACATACCTCCCGCCGCTTCGAGTTGCGGGGTGTCTTCCCGGGCCTGCGTCGGCTCGCCATCGCCCCAGTCGGCGTTCTGGTAGAGCCTGCCAAGGCGCTGGTCGTCGAATTCTTCCGGCGCGCCGTCAAAGACAACTTCGCCACTGCGCATACCGACAATCCGGTCGCCGAATTCACGGGCCAGATCCACCTGGTGCAGGCTGCAGATGACGGTAGCATTAAGCTCCCGGGCTGCGTCTTTCAGCAGGGTGAGAATATCCCGTGAAATCTGGGGGTCCAGGCTGGCCACGGGCTCATCGGCAAGCACCACTTTCGGGTCCAGCATGAAGGCTCTTGCGATACCCACCCGTTGTTGCTGGCCCCCGGAGAGTTCGCCGGCCCGACGGTGAAGGTGTTCGGGCTTGAGTCCCACCCGTTCAAGATAGTGGCAGGCTTTCTCGCGCTGCTCCGGATGAAACCACCCGCACAGTGCCCGCGCCAGGGACACTTCAGGCAAAGCACCGGAAAGCACATTGGCAGCGACACTGGCGCGGGTTGCCAGGTTGAAATGCTGGTGGATCATGGCCACCCGTTTGCGCAGTTCTCGCTCGCTCGTTTGTGTCAACTCAAGCCCATCAACCTGCACCTTCCCTGCTGTCGGTTTCATCAACCCGTTGACTGCTCGTAACAGCGTGGATTTGCCAGCGCCGGATGGGCCAAGAATGACGCAGAACTGCCCTTGTGGCACCTCCAGGTCAACGCTGTTCAGGGCACGGGTGCCGTCTGCCCAGGTTTTTTCGATCGCACTGAGCTTGACCATGGATGTTGGTGTCTGGCTCATGATTTTCTCCTGTTGACTGCCCGCCTGATGGGGCGGGCAGATATCCGTCCGTTCAGCGCTTGTTGCCGGCAGCAAGAATGGACTGTTTAACGTCACGGTTAACGGCGTTCAGCATGTCGCCGACTTCCGCCATGGTTTCTTCGCTGACATCGCTGGTGTAACGGTCCACCTGCTTGCCGCCATAGCCGCGAATCTGCTCGGGTTTGATGCCGGACATGGTATGAACGGTATTAAACGCATCCTGCAGGCGGGTCTTTATGCTGGCACCGACCTCCGGGTGGATGGCCAGCGGCGGGTAGGGCAGGGGTGCGCTTTTCGCAACCACCTTGATGTCGTTGCCGTCGATGACGCCTGCGTTCAGTGCTTTTTCGTAGGAATCGAATGACGCGCCGCCAACATCCACAAGCCCCTGAGACAGGGCAGACAACACGTTGGCATGGCTGCCAGCAATGATGACTTTGGCGGTATCCCTGGCCGGGTCAATGCCTGCACGCAGCATCATGGCCACCGGAATATTGAAGCTGGAGGTAGAGTGGATGTCGCCCAGGGCAATGCGCTTGCCGCGGATGTCGGCAATACTGTCGACACCGCTGTCTTTGCGGGCAAAAATACCGGAGTAATAGACGGATTCGCCTTTTCTGACCGCCATGGCCAGGAGGTTGGCGCAGCCTCGTTCGTGGGCCTGCAGATAACTGACCGGGCCAAACCAGGCAATTTCGGCAGAGCCATTGCACATGGCTTCAACAACGGCGCCGTAGCTCTGGCCGACTTTCAGTTCAAAGTTCAGACCGGTGGCCTCTGATATGGCAGCGAAAATGGGTTCAAAGTCTTTCCGGGTACCGTCCTCAGTGCCACCATCGGTAGGAATCAGTACAACCCGTAGAGGCCGCTCGCTTGAACCATCGTTGGCGGCGGCCATAGCGGCGGCTGAACCGAGCATGGCAATGGCGGTGATTACGGACACCGCGTATTTGAGAAGAGAGTGCAGTTTCGGATACATTATCAAAGCTCCCGTGGGGTGTTGATTCAGGTGTTCGACCGTTAGCAGACAGTCATGGGTTGATGCACAGTTGGATCCGGTCTGCGCGAAACCGGGTAATCACGTACTCGAGCGGGGTCAGATCCTGCTCATGCACGTTGGTACTCTTTACCCGCAGCACGGGCTGGGTTCTGGGCATGGCCAGAAGGCCTGCGTCGTCGCCCTGCGGGAGCATCGCTGTTACCAGACTCTGGACACGCTTGAGTGAGTAGCCGTAGTGCTCCGCCAGGAAGCCGTGCAGCGAGCCACCTTCGTATTCATCCCGGACTTTCCCGAACCGGGCTTCCGGCAGGAAGTGCGAAATAACGCAGAAGGGCGAGCCATCCACGGTTCGCACGCTTTCAATCCAGATCACCGGTTCGCCCACCTCAATGGCCAGGCGCTCGGCCACCCGCTCGATCGCAGGCAGGACCTGTTTGCGAACAACACGCCCACCAGTGGACGCACCCATGGCCGTCAGGTTTTCGGTAAATCGGGTGTCGGAACTGAGGGGGTAATCGATCTGGTTATTGATCACGAATACACCGCGACCGTGCTGGCGCTCCAGAAGACCATCGGCAACCAGAAGATCAATGGCGCGCCGGAGTGTGTGACGATTAACGCCAAAACGATCCGCCATCTCGTTTTCCGAGGGCAGCATGTCGCCGGGGGCGTACTGGTTCAGAACATCACGTTCCAGGTGCCGGGCAATCTGGCGGTACAGTGCGTGGCCGGTTTCGCGTTGCAGGGTGTAGAGGCTCATGGGCATGTCTATACAAGTTGATTTGTAAGAGAGCCTAAAGGACTAATGTGACAAAGTTGTGATGGTTTAGTGACGAGACTGCCGGGACCGAATGAGCTTTACTGAAACTTAAATTCCATCAATGTGGCTTGCCGGATTTGGGGAATGCCTACCGGGCGAATTTTTCGGACATTGGGAACAAGATTGGACTTACCCCCTTACGAACGACACACCCGAGCCTCAAACAGGGGCTTTGCGACTCGGATCTGAATGTCCGCTTTGCGACCTCAGCGTGCTTAATCTCCCGGAATCTCGGCGACAAAAAAGGTCCGCTTCTTATCAAAAAACGGACGTAGCCTCGATTTCAATTGAGGGCTCTGCCCTCTCGCCGCAAGCGGCGATTCGCCCGAGGTATTTAAGGACCAGCGATTTTATCGCCGGATTCTGGCGCACGGCGCTCTCTCCGATACCGATAGCGTTGGCGACTTCGCCACGGTTTAGCTGGCCCCGAAAGACGATTTGCTTTAAATCGTCATCGGTTTTCGTAGCGGCCCAACGCTGAAAGGCAACAAGGTTTTCGCGAGCTTTTTCTTGTCCGTTAGTCATTCCCGATACTCAACGCTTTTTCAAGGGCATCCACAAAACCGTTTCTGAGGACAACCTTGCCGTTTTGGTCCTTGATGCTGCCGCGTTCTGTTTTAGTCCAGCCCTTTAATTTAAGGGACTCCTCAGAGATGGCGTCTCTCAATGCATCAATCTCGTGACTCAACAGGCTCGGTAACCTCGATTCAGATTTGTCTTCAGCACCCGCTCGGTAGTCAATTTCCAATTTCTTGATCGATGCAAACCTTTTATTTTCGGCCCTCAATTTACGGACCTTCGAAATCAGGTCGAGTATGAGGAAGCGGTGAGTTTTATTGCTTACCTCATCAACCCAATCGTACTCGCCCGAGGGCGTGGTCTGTGCTTTGATCGCTTTCTTTTTCTGGTCTCCAAGCGCCTGCCAAGCCTCAATGACCGCTCTATAATGTTCTCCGGTTTTGTTTCGGATGGTCTGCTCGCTAGGAGCGCCACGACTGGCCCCAAGCTTCGCAATCGTTGAGATTCTGAAATCAACCGAGCCTGACTCATGATGTTCCTTGCAAACGGCGTGAAGGGCCTCCAGGGACTTCCTGGAACGAGAATTTTTCAGTTGGCCCAGTATGGCCTCGTAGACTTCGTTCGGTTCACTCATTGCAGCTCTCGATTTCTAGCGGGAATTTCAAAGACCCGTTCATGGCTGACTCGATCTCTTGGCGCACATCACCTAGCTGTAGTGGTTCGGCGAGATCTTCCAAGGTGATTTGCCCATTGATCAACTGGTCAGCGACGTGCCAGTTATTCTGTGTCACTTGCATAATCAGCCGGACGACCTGATTGGCAGCTTTGAGCTGCTGATCCTCGGTCAACCGAAATATCGCGGGTGCAATCCCATTGGTGTCCGCCAATTTGTCGAGCATCTGACTGAGCAGGGGGCGTGCTCTGGAGGCACTGGCGCTCTCGTAAATCTCAGCGTTGGCACAGACCTCAGCGAGCAACCGAAATTCGCTGCTTTGCTCCTCCAAATGCATCTCCATTTCCACGTAATTGCCGCTGACGATCAGCTGGTGCTGGCCTGTCTCGGAGGTCTTCAGCAGTTCGGTAGATTGAGAAATCAGGCGGTATAAGTGCTGGAGATCCGTGAGAAGCATGTCGAGCTTTTTGGCTTTTTCCTCATACGCCGAGGTGATCTTTTTCAGCGTTCGCTCTTTACCAAAAAACTGTCCCGAAGACTCGGCATCGTACCGCTCGTCATCGAGCGTCTGCCTTTTTTCTTCGAGTTCGTGGTATTCATTGCGGGTGACATTGATTTCCAGAATGATTTCGTTGGCAATGGCCGACAAACCGCCCAGAAACGCCGGGCCGGTAATGAAGAAGCGGCACTGGGGACAATTTCGAGTCCCAAGGTAGCCATTGGGCACGGGCGCGTACTGTGCTTCAACCTTCCGCTCAACCAGTGCCATGCCACCTTCGTCACACTTGTTGCCGCTCATGGGGCAGATTCCGAAACTCATAAGTTGGAAGGCTCCAGAGGGCCAATTAGGTGTCAGACACTGATCCATGATGCTTCGGTCTGTGGCGATTAATTCCGGACGCGCCTCTTCGATTTTCTTCTGGAGGATGAGGTCTTCGTAACGATAATGACTCTGCTCAAGTGCCCGTTTTTCAGCCGCCGCCATCTCCAGCCGCATTTTGCTGGCTCCTACCTTTGTGTAGTAAATCGTCATCACCAGAGAGGAATGACCAACCAGCTTTGAAATCACGGCTATGGGCGCTCTGCCGTCGACAATGTAGGCAGTGATAAGGCTGACGCGGAGAGCATGAGGTGTAAATTGGCTCTTGTAATCCACGCTGCTCTTTTTTTCGATTTTCTCAGCGAGGTCCGCGCCTGGCCTCTGACTATGGAACAACAGAGCAGGCAGGGTTCGTGTAAACGCGGTTGTCGTACGCATGGGCGACGCCTTCTCATCACAGGCGTGTGAGGCCGGGTCGCGGAACAGGAACGATTGTTTACCGCGCCTTTTGAGGATGTCTTTGTGTATCCTTTGCTGCGGGTTGATTTGCGTCCACAGTGTCAGTTCTTCGATTGGGTTGTATTTGGATTGCCACTCCCGAAGCTGGATAATCCAATACGCCAGATCTTCCGGCATGAACGGAATATCGTAGCCGCCCAATTTCTTTCCGGTTTTGTTCGTCGTGATGTAGGCGCTCAACTCACCGTCATTGTTCCCTTTCTGAATAAAGCCCTTATTCCGCTTTCGGGTCGCAAGCGGACTTGGATTTTCGATCCAGTGAACCTTCCCATCACGCCATAACGGAACGAATTCATCTCCCTCTCCGCTGTCGAGCCAACAGATTTGCTGTCCTCGCAACGGAATGGATAGCAATGTGTAGTTTGCGACAATTTTTACGGGCGACCATAACTCGTGCATCTCTTCAAAATAGCGCTTGCGACCTCGCTTCCGCTCTTTTTTGACCACTCGATAAATGCAGTTTGGGTCATTGTCATCAATTAACTGTGGATCAACCCCGAACCAGCAGTCTTCGAGGAAGGGATGCAATTGATAGAGATCGCGAAACGACGTCGCCTCTAGCGGAATCAGATGCTGCTTGGCTCGTACAATGGCATCCATGGGCAATGGAGGCTTGTCTGATTCACTGCGCTTGTAACTGGGTAACTGATCTAACAAACCCTTGAGAACGGTTCTAAGAGGATTGCGGTAGCCGGGCAGAACTATCAACTCACCGTTCTCGTCCTCGTCAGAGCAATAAGTCTCCAAAATCCACTCGAAAAAAGCGGAACAGGCGTTATGCCGTGGTTTTTTTACAGTATCTGCGGTGACATTTATGAAGTTTTCGTACGCTCGCTCATCAAACGGGATATCCCTTGACAGCATGGCTCCCGGGTCGTCAACCAAGCCCAGCTTGTCCACGTAAAATCTAAGGAGTGCTCTCAAATGTGAGTATTTGTTGGATTGGCCTGTACCAGCCTCTACATAACACTGAATGGCTTTCCAAAACTCGGGGTATTTGCTGGTCAGTTCTCGATTAATGGCGTTTTCGTTGCCCAGGAAGTGAGGCCAAGATATCCAATGTTCGGAATAAGTTTTATTCGGCTGCGATGGCAACTTCGGGTCTTTTTCGTAGCCCCTGAAGTATTCCGCACCTGTTTTTAACCCCAAGCATTGAGCGGCTTCGGACGCCTCGGCGAGCGTCGCGTACCTCTTAACGGGGCGCTCAATGCCAAGGTAGCTGTACCAATCATCCCAATCTTCGGCATAGAAGTCGAAGGGACTTACTGTCAGCTTCGGGTCTTGTTTGTAGCCCTCGTAGAATTCCTTCTGTGTTTTGAATCCCAAGCGCTGGGCTGCTTCGGACGCCTCGGCGAGCGTCGCGTACTTTTCTTTGGGACGCTCATTGCCAAGAAAACTGTACCAATCAGCCCAATTTCTGCGATACATTCCGTCGGGATGGCGTGGCAGCTTCGGGTCTTGTTTGTAGCCCTTAAAGTATTCTGTGGACGTTTTGAATCCCAAGCGCTGAGCGGCTTCGGACGCCTCGGCGAGCGTTGCGTACTTCCCATCGGGGCGTCCAGTGCCAAGGAAGTTGTACCAACTACTCCAATCTTCGGCATAAAAGTCGTTGGGAGAACCTGGCAGCTTCGGGTCTTTTTGGTAGTCCTCATAGTATTCCGCCTGTGTTTTTAACCCCAAGCGTTGAGCGGCTTCGGACGCCTCGGCGACAGTGGCGTGCTTCTCACTGGGGCGTTCAGTGCCAAGGAAGCTATACCAATCATCCCAATCTTCGGCATAGAAAACAGAGGGTTGTGATGGCAGCTTCGGGTCTTTTTGGTAGTCCTCATAGTATTCCTGCTGCGTTTTGAACCCCAGGCGCTGAGCGGCTTCGGACGCCTCGGCAAGCGCCGCGTACCTCTCGGGGCGCTCAACGCCAAGAAAGCTATACCAATCATCCCACTCTCCGGCATAACTTCGTTGGGGATTCGATGGCAACTTCGGGTCTTTTTGGTAGCCCTCATGGTATTCGGTGCGTGTTTTGAAGCCCAATCGCTGAGCGACTTCGGACGCCTCGGCGAGCGTCACGTATTTTTCTCTAGGGCGCTCATTGCGAAGGAAGTTGGGCCAATCAGCCCAATCTTCGGCATAGTGTTTGTCGGGAGCTGCTGGCAGCTTCAGGTCTTTTTTGTAGCCCTTGTTGTATTCATCTCTTATTTCGAATCCCAAGCGTTGAGCGGCCTCGGACGCCTCGGCGACAGTGGCGTACTTCTCACCGGGGTGTTCAGTGCCAAGGAAGCTATACCAATCATCCCAATCTCCGGCATAGAGTTGGTTGGGATTTGCTGGCAGCTTCGGATCTTGTTTGTAGCCCTTCTTGTATTCCGGCTGCGTTTTGAATTCCAAGCGCTGAGCGGCTTCTGAGGCTTCGGCGAGCGTGGCGTACTTAGTTGCCATGAGTGAGTCCTTTCTTGATTGGAGAAATTAAGCCGTGCTCGGGCGACAATCTGCTCAAATGCGCACGCATCTGCTTATCAGTGAGTTCGGTGTTGTTAATGGCCAATTAAAATGACCCACTACTGGCCATTAATTTTGACCCACCTCCGAGTGGCCGTCAGGCCACAGAACCAGCTACTGTCCCCAGCTTTTATCGATGGCCGGGGGCATGTCAGTGAAGGAGTGGGTTGTGATACACAAGATCAAGGCACTGCACGATAACGGCAAAGGGTTGTCGATCCGCGCCATCAGTCAGGAACTGGGGTTGTCCCGCAATACCGTTCGCAAGTATCTGCGGATGGATGAGAACGCGATTTCGGAACAGATAGAAGATCCCTCACGCACCAAGCGCCTCGATGATCACCGGGATTATCTGATCCATCTTCTCAAAGAATTCCCCAAGCTCAGCGCCGTCAAAATTGCCCGCAAGCTGCAAGCGAAGGTTGGTGAGTTGCCAGCTTCGGATCGTTCCATTCGCCGCTATGTGCGAACGCTCAAGGGGGAAGTGGCCTCAGCCCAGATGCGCTATTACGAACCCATTCTGGACGATGTGCCGGGTGTTCAGTGTCAGGTGGACCCGGGTGAGTTGCGCGGCGTGCTGATTGGTGGCGAAGAGCGCACGCTGCACTTCGTGGTGTTCGTGCTGTCCTACTCGCGGTTGATGTACGTGGGTCTGGCCTTCCGCCCACTGGATACCCAGACCTTTATCCAACTCCATAACGAAGCCCTGCGTTACTTCGGTGGCCTGCCGGAGGAATGCGTCTACGATCAGACCAAGCTGGTGGTCATCAACGAACAGTACCGGGAGCTGACCCTCAACCAACGGTTCCACGAGTATGCCACCACGGCCGGGTTCCGGATCCATGCCTGCGAAGGTTATGACCCGGAGAGCAAGGGCAAGGTGGAAGCTGGCGTGAAGTACGTCAAGCAGGATTGCCTTTACGGTGAGGTCTTCCGGGACCAGGAGCACGTGCGCCAGCACGTGCAGGACTGGCTTGAGAGCGTAGCCAATGTCCGCATCCACGGCACCACCGGAGAGCCACCCCGGGAACGCTTCGAACGGGATGAGCGAGAACACCTGGAGGCTTACCTGTCACCAGCTTGCGTGCAATCTGTGGCCCACGAGACACGTCGAGCCGACAAGACCGGCCTGATCGCCTGGAAGGCCAACAAGTACTCTGTGCCCATGGCCTGGCAACAGGCCCGGGTGGGCGTTCTGGAGTCCGGCGGCCAACTCCACATCAGCGACCTGAACACAGGGGAAGTCATTGCCAGCCATGCTCTGTGTGCCGATAAAGGCAAGGTGATCAAGAACACCCACCACTACCGGGATCATGCCCAGCGGGTGGCCGCCCTTGAGGGTAAGATCAACGACCTGATCGGCAGTGACATCGGGCCACGGTTGTGCCAACAGCTCAAGCGTTCCGAGCCCAAGATCTACAAGGACCAGCTGGTGGCTGCCCGTGACCTGCTCAAGCGCCATGCGCCCGTGGATCCGGCATTAATTACGACGCTGGCAGAGCGTCCCGGCATGACCGCGACACGGCTGCAAAGTTATCTGGAAGCAGCCCAGGCCGCCGTTCTCCGGGAGCGACAGCCGGAACCGCTATCGGAACCAAAAGAAACACTGGATCTGAGCGCTTACCGCCATATTGGCCGCTCCAGTGGCCAGGGGGTGACCCATGAGCCAGCTTGAACAGACCGAGGCCCGTTACCGCAGCCTGCGCCTGAGCGCGGCCGCCGACGAACTGACCAACCTGCTGGCCGAGGCTGAAGCCAACGAGATGTCCTATCTCAGCTTCGCGGACCGGCTTGCCGAGCACGAACTGACCCAGCGCCAGGACAAACGCATCCGCCGGAACCGGAAAATGGCTGCGTTCCCAGCGGAGAAGCGCCTGGAGGGCTTCGACTACCGGCACCAGACCACCATTACCAAACGCCAGGTCAATGCCTTGCTGGACTTCCAGTTCATCGACGAGCGAAACAACCTGGTGTTCATCGGCCCGCCCGGTGTAGGCAAGACCCACCTGGCCATCGGCATTGGCCACAAAGCTGTGGAGGCCGGCTACCGGGTACTGTTCCGCAACGCTCTCGATCTGGTGGAAGAACTAGAGCTGGCCGAGATGAAGGGTGAGTTGAAAAAGCGGGTCAGCCAACTGGCCAAGTACGACCTGCTGATCATTGATGAACTGGGCTATCTACCGATGACCCGGCAGGCCCGATACAACCTGTTCCAGTTGATCAACAGCCTATACGAATACCGTTCAATCATCCTGACCACCAATAAGGACTTCACCAGCTGGGGCGAGTTCTTCCACGACGACAACGTGGCGGTGCCGATCATTGACCGGGTTATCCACCATTCACACATCTTTATGTTGGGAGGAGAAAGCTATCGGCTAAAGCAGAAGACAACAAGCTAGACTATGAAAGGTGGGTCAATTTTATTGGCCAAAGGTGGGTCAAAATAAATGGCCATTGACAGGTGTAGACCTGCTGACTTTCTATCGATTTATGGTGTAGGGCGTTTTTAATGATCAGAGAATCAGCGTTTGCATCAGCCAGAGCTTGCCCATACGAGTGTCGGTGGGCGTGTGCTGTCGTTCCCGCTTCTTTTGAAAACGGTAAACCAATTCTCTCAACGGCTCTTTTAAGCGATTGGTTATAGCCTTTGATTGAGTGCGGAGCGCCTGATTGCGTCGTGAATGCAAACGGATGTTTACCGCCATCGGGGTATCGCTGGTAGGTCAGGTAAAGCCGCCAAAGGTCGTTAAAGGTTTCACCAGCACTTCTTGGAAACCACCAAACCTGAAGAAAGTGGCGACTTTCATTGTCCTCTTTGGGCGCTTTCCAACCTGCATGCAGCGTATGGGATTTCGAATATTCAAATCGCGGTTGCATCCCATACTTGTTGAGCAACTCTTCGCGCCTGCTGGGGCCGTTTGGACGGGGCCGCCCTTTATCGGGATGAAAAATTTTGACCAGTGCGGTTCCGTCCTCCCACGGCACGACATCTTCTACCCAAAGGTGAAAGCACTCGCTGAGCCTGAGTCCGCCGTAATGCATCAGCATGGTAATGAGCACATTCTTCAGGTCCAGGCGCTCATAAACTACGTCGCTCGTTTCAAAGCCATATCGCGTAAGGCCATTCCACAAGAGGTCGTCAATTCGTCCAGGAGGAAAGCTTTTCTTACCCTCATTGCCGTTAGAACGCGACACCGTCCTGGGCATAACCTTCCGGAAATAAGCAGGGGCTGGTTTGTTAGCCCAAAGGTGGGAAAGAAAAGCCCGCCGTTTCTTTTGGTAGAAGGCTGCGAGGCCCATCCACTCCTCGTAACGAGTCGGTTTCACCGTTGGGTTTATCTGAAGCTTTTTCTCTTCATACTGCTCAGAGAGCCAGTCTGTGTATTGTGTTATCAGGCTGATTAGAAAGTTCGCGTCCTTATCCTCGCGTGGTTTCCACCGCAGCCAACTCGGATCGCTACCGTCCTCGCCAATCGTTCCGGTGTAGAGGCTGTTTGAAAACTCCTGAAACAGTTGGTGAGGAGTTTCAAAGCAGTCTTTATTCTGATTCGTGTAATCGATGAGGAGTCGAACCGCAAACGCGCTCCTGTCTTTCCAGCTCCGAGATTTGTATCGATGAACGATCAAATAATCCAAATAACTTTTCAGCAAACCATCTTGGGTGACGATCACCGGAAGACTTATCTTCGTCCCCGTGTTGTCTACTTTGATATTTGCCTCTATACAGACGCTGTTCAGCACGCAATTTCCAATTGGTAAAATAGTATGTTCGTAATTCCACTATATATGCATGTATGCTCAAGAAAAACCAGATTTCGATTTCTGGCATAGGTTTTTGATGCTTTTTAGGATATTTTTTCTATTCCACTAAGCAGCAAACAAGATCGCGGGCCAGATGAATGGTTGCCGCCGTCAGGCCGGTGTGGATATGTGGCAAGATTTGTGCGGGTCGTGAAAAAATATGAGCTATCTCCTACACCCGATGAAAAGGCGTGGGCGACAAGGTTTCTACAAGGCTGCCGGTAGGATTTCAAGCGGGCAAAGACTCAATATGTGCGGACGTTTTGTGTTCCATACACCCCTAAATCTCATTGCCAGGCGATATTGGGATTACCAAATGGCTACCGGGAATATGGTGGCCCGTTACAACATTGCTCCAGGTACCCAGATTGCGAGCATTCGACAGACTCCATCTGGGGAGCCTCGTTTTGACTATGCCTGGTGGGGATTTCGACCTTCCTGGGCCGATAAGAAGGCGCCAGCGCCTATCAATGCTCGCATCGAGTCAATCAAAACGTCCCGCTACTTCCAAGAAGCTTTCAACCACCAACGCTGCGTTATTCCGGCCAATGGCTGGTATGAATGGAAGCGATTGGAGAATGGCCAGAAACAACCCTATTACATCACGTGCCCAGATCTTGAAAGAGGTGAAGCGCTATTCTTTGCTGGCCTCTATACGCCAACAGGGGAGGGTACTTCCCTTCGGGTGGCAATCATCACTGAGCCAGCAACTAAGAAGATTCATCACATACACGACCGACAGCCAACGCTTGTCCATCCAGGCTCCTTGAGTCAGTGGCTCGACCCCGCCCAAACGGCTGATGAACTGAGGGGGAAAATAAGGAGGACCTCAGGGGATAGCCTGGCTTACTGGCTGGTCTCAACAGACGTTAACCGGTCTAGTCCTGATAACAATGGGAGTTCTCTGATCGACCCACTCTGATAGCAGAGCTTCACTCAACAAAATTGGGGCAAATGTGGTCTGCGGAGACCGAGCCAGTAATCTTTTTAAAACAAACGTGTGGCAGGTGATGGAATAGTTTGATGGGCGGATGCTCTGGTGGGACCGATGTGGTGGAGGCGGCTATCTCGCTGGCGAGATAGCCGCTTTGCCAGAGCGGTTGGTAAGGCCGCCATGAGCCACACAGATTGCGCAGAACAATCCTAATCCACTTAACCTTTGAAACCAAATTTAATCGTAAGCATTTCGCATTGGGAAGCCCAGGGCGTTGTTCAGCATGATTGTTGGTGATTTTTCTGAAGCATGGCTTTTAGTTTGTCATAGGATCGGGGAGCCATAACTCTGCACTGGCAGAGCTTGGGCCAGTCGAGGCAATGGGGCCCAGCTAGGACCAGCTAGGACCAGCTAGGACCAGCTAGGACCAGCTAGGACCAGCTAGGACCAGCTAGGACCAGCTAGGACCAGCTAGGACCAGTGAGGACCAGTGAGGACCAGGGTGGACCAGGGTGGACCACACCTGTGGATAACTTTTATATTCATCGATTGAACCGAGTGATCGGTGCGACAGTCTTTAACTGCTTCTTTTAGATCGGAGAACGGCTTCAGGTAGGTGGCTGAGTGAAATGGAAATGATTGTCGCGGGGTCTGGAGTGGTATCGCGTGGCGGGCCTGCGGCCCTTGCTTCCGGCCGTAGGCCTCCCTTCACGACTAGGCGGAGCCTAGTCGCTCAGTTATCGACTCAGCCATTGGCTTCGTCTCAATTCTGTGCTGGAACCAAAGCGCAATGGTTGTGGTCGTTGATTACTGTCGAGTATTGGCGTCTGCGGATACTTCTTCCGCTAAATTAGGTATTAGTTTTGGCGCGCGCGGCGCTGCCGGTGAGATTTGAGCAACGAGCGCATCCCGTTCCAGTTCCGCATTGCGTTCTCGTTCAAGTGCGATCTGCTCTCTCAACTTATCGGAATCTTGCGCGTGGTTTTGATAGGTTTCTTTAAGTTCGCTGCGAAGATTTTGAATCTCGTTTCTCGACTCTAGTAGTTGAGCTCGTAAATCATCAAGCTGCGATTTCAGATCGAGAGCTTTTTCGTATTGTGCTCTGTATTTTTCCTCAGCGATTGCAGCCTCTCGTTCTGCATTTTGCTGGGAGGCTTTCGAGCTCTCCATTGTTTGTTGGAGTTCGTGTAGTTTGGTTTTAGTTTCTGAAGCATGAGCTTCGGC
Source organism: Marinobacter sp. G11 (assembly GCF_021282325.1). Lineage (NCBI taxonomy): Bacteria > Pseudomonadati > Pseudomonadota > Gammaproteobacteria > Pseudomonadales > Marinobacteraceae > Marinobacter > Marinobacter sp. G11. The sequence goes on along the minus strand of NZ_JAJSPB010000019.1, from coordinate 1,360 downwards.
CTCCTTTTGGAAGGCGGCGAGTCTTTCGCTGAGGCTTTCGCATTTCAGCTGTGCAGTTGCTAGTTGGGTCCTGGTTTCTTCCGAGGCCGCATGTGTGTGGCTCAGTTGGACTTCGAGTCGTTTGATCTCATCGAGTCGAGCCGTGGCCATCGTTTTATATTCATCGCGCTCCCGTTCGAGAGCCTCGATGCTAGATGTCAGTTCTAATATCTGACCCTCAAACTCAAGGCCCTGTTCGACATGATCATCCATATCTGAGCGTGTAACAGTCAACTCAGCTCTGATGCTTGAAGTAGCTTCGTCTACCTGACGATCGATTTCTTCCGCGAAGGAATGAATAAGGGTCGGAGGGAGTTGGTAGTCGGTTACTACAGTCTGTCGGCGATTTTTTCTCCATGTTTGAAGATGCTTTTGAATCGTTGCGAAGCTCCCTGTTCCTAGCTTCGCCCTGACTGCTCGCATGCTGGGAACTTCTCCGGATGCTGCAATAGTGTCAGCGGCGGTGAACACTTCTAACTCCGTTAGACCTTTTGACATTTAAAATTCCCCATAACGTGATTGATCGATGCATCAACGCTGATACAAATCGGTATGCCTGGCCTGTCAGGCGATCATCTAAAAGTATACGGCCGGAAAATGGCCAATTTGGGGGGTGTACACGCTTGTACAGGATGTCCAGACAGGTTGGGGTGTCAGTCGAGATGAGGTTGGTTTATTCCATGAATGTGAGAGGCTGCAGTCTCGAGCTGCTACTGCTTGGAGCTCCGGGCAGTAGTGCGAAGGATGGATCCGGTGCGGTGATTAGGACTTCGATTCGGCGCCTACCCCATAACTTTAGCCTTCACCGTCTAGGCCCCTTTTTAAACAAAAGCGGACATTGCGCCGGAGGGGTCTCAGATGGCTTCGGGTGAGTTTGCCTGTTCTGGGCGGATCAACGACAAATGTCGCAAAAATTCGTCTATTTTCACCACCTGGGCTTGCAAGCCTATGAAAGTTAAGAAATAGTGGGTTTCATAAGATGCGGGATAAGCAATCAGATGCTCCGCCCAAATTGGACATTTTGCGTTTATGTGCCATTTGCTAACGGTGGATCGTACTCTAAGCTATCTGAAATAGAACGATAAAAAATATGGGTGACACTCTGTTTGGTGCGAATAAGCGCTCGGGGAATAGTTGTCATTTGTTGTTGAATTAGCCGTTATAACTTAGTGGGAAGGGAGTGGTGATATGGATTGCATATTCCGGCCCATCGTGACCGCCCATTCCGTTTGAACGTGACCGCCTGTTCCGGGTGATCGTGACCGCTCATTCCGTTTTATCGTGACCGATTTTGGACGTTTTTCCGGAATCGCTGGTCACG